>JAJFUP010000118.1 GCA_021372395.1 Deltaproteobacteria bacterium | reverse complement strand
GGTCGGCATCGACCCCCTGGAGCACGACATCCGGTTCGTGGAGGACGACTGGGAGTCGCCCACGCTCGGTGCGTGGGGGCTGGGCTGGGAGGTGTGGCTCGACGGCATGGAGATCACCCAGTTCACCTACTTCCAGCAGGTGGGCGGCTTCGACCTCGACCCGGTCTGCACCGAGATCACGTACGGACTGGAGCGCATCGCCATGTATCTCCAGAACAAGGGATCGGTGTACGACATCACATGGAAGAACGACTGGAGCTACGGCTACGTGCACCATGCCGGCGAGGTGCAGTGGTCGAAGTACAACTTCGAGCTTGCCAATGTCCCGATGCTCCTCGAACTCTTCAAACTCTACGAGGAGGAGGGCAACCGGGTCGCCAAAGAGGGCCTGTGCCTTCCGGTGTATGACATGTGCCTCAAGTGCTCGCACATCTTCAACCTGCTCAATGCCAGGGGAGCCATCAGCACCACCGAGCGTCAGTCGTACGTGCTGCGGGTCCGGGAGCTGGCAAGGATGTCGGCCAAGCTCTACCTGGATGGACTCCAGGCGAGAAACGGGGGTCAGTGATGGCAAGGACCCTGCTCTTCGAAATCGGCACCGAGGAGATCCCCTCGGGATTCATCGCTCCTTCCCTGAACTTCATGAAGACCTACGTGACGGAGAAGCTCTCGGGCCTCAAGCTCGAGCATGAGGCCGTGCAGATGTTCTCCACGCCCAGGAGGCTCGCCTTCAAGGTGTCGGGCATCGCCGAGACCCTGCCGGATGCGGTGGAGACCAAGATGGGCCCGCCCAGGAGCATCTCCTTCGACAAGGACGGCAACCCCACCAAGGCAGGCCTGGGATTCGCCCAGACAGCGGGGGTGGACATCAGCGAGGTCGTCTTCGCAAAGACCCCCAAGGGGGAATACCTGAGCGTGACCAGGACCGTGCCCGGGAGGCCCGCCGTCGAGGTCCTGCCCGGGATGCTCGAGGACATGATCGGGAAGATCCCGTTTGCGAAGACCATGCGCTGGTCGAACCCGGGTGTGCGGTTCGCCCGGCCCGTGCATTGGATCCTGGCCCTGTTCGGCCCGGACGTGCTCCCGGTGAAGTTCGGCAACGTCACTGCCGGCCGGCTCTCCCAAGGCAACAGGTTCATGGTGAAAGGACCGGTGGAGATCGCTGACCCGCAGGACTACGAGCAGGTCCTCCAAAAGGCGTACGTGATCGCGGACCAAAACAAGAGGAAAGAGGCCATCTGGAAGGCGGTGGAAAGCGGGGCCAAGGACATCGGCGCCGAGGTCCTGGACAAGGACCTGCTCGACGAAGTGGCGAACCTGCTGGAATACGCCCACCCCATCATCGGCACCTTCGACGAGTCGTTCCTTTCGATCCCCAGGGAAGTGCTCGTCACGGTCATGAAGCATCACCAGCGGTACTTCCCCATGTATCAGGCGGGCGACAGTTCCCGGCTCAAGGCCTCGTTCGGAGCCTTCAGCAACATCGTGCCGAAAGACGAAGCCGTGGTGAGGATGGGGAACGAGAGGGTCCTGAAGGCCAGGCTCGACGACGGACGGTACTTTTTCGACGAAGACCTCAAGGTGCCCCTCAAGGTGTATGCCGACAGGCTGAAGGATGTCATCTTCCACAAGGACCTGGGCACCTCCTACGAAAAGGTGGAGCGGTTCAGCTCCGTTGCCCTGGCCCTGGCGGACAGGCTCGCACCGGAGAAGAAGGACAAGGTGAGCCTGGCGGCAAGCCTGTGCAAGGGCGACCTCAACAGCCTCATGGTCGGCGAGCTCCCCGAGCTCCAGGGCATCATGGGCAGGGAATATGCCCTGGCGCAGGGCATCGACCCCGAGGTGGCAACCGCCATCCACGAGCACTACCTGCCGGCGTCCGCCGACGACAGGCTGCCCTCGGGCATCGTGGGCGACCTCATCGGCATGGCCGACAGGATCGACACCATCTGCGGCTGCTTCGGCGTCGGCATGGTGCCGTCGGGCACCTCGGACCCGTACGCGCTCCGCAGGCAGACCATCGCCATCGAGCACATCCTCCTGGGCAAGGGATACCGCGTCTCGATCGCAGGGCTCGTGGAGGCGTCCCTTGCGCAGCTCAAGGCAAAGCTGAAGAGGCCCTCCGACGAGGTGAAGCAGGAGGTCATCGCCTTTTTCGCGAACCGCTTCGTCTCCATCCTCCAGGGGAAGGGCATACCGGGCGACGTGGTCGAGTCGGTGATCGCCGCCTTCGACGACCCCGTGGACACCTTCATGCGGGCCTCGGCCATTGCGAGCGTGAAGTTCGAACCGTGGTTCGATTCCATCTGCACCGCAAGCAAGCGGGTGGAGAACATCCTCAAGAAGGCGGCCAGCCACGCCGAGGTGAACCCCGAGCTCTTTGCCCAGGACGAGGAGAAGGCTCTCCATGAGGCATTTTGCGCCGTGGAGACCCCGTTCGTCTCGTTCACGGACAAGGGCGACTACACTGCGGCCCTCAAGCTGCTCTCGGGCCTCAAAGAGCCCATCGACTGCTTCTTCGAGAAGGTGCTCGTGATGAGCGACGACGTTGCCGTGAAGGAGAACCGCATCGCCCTTCTGCGGGCGCTCGTCACGCTGTTCGGCAAGGTGGCCGTGTTTTCGAAGATTACTGCTCAGCAATAAGGTCCTTCCCGGGGGTTGCTGAGAAAGAATGAAGAAGTCATCTCCCTCCGAGGGAATCAGGAGAAGGCCCGAGCCGAGAGCCAAGGCCGACATGAGGGATGCCTTCTCCATCGACGTGGACCGCATCCTCCACTCGAGCGCCTACACCTCCTACATAGACAAGACCCAGGTCTTCTATCTCGTCGGCCACCAGGGGATCTCCCACCGGGTGATCCACGTCCAGCTCCTGTCGCGCATCGCCCGGACCATCGGCAGGAAGCTGATGCTGGGGGACGACCTCATCGAGGCCATTGCCATCGGCCACGACATCGGGCACCCGCCCTTCGGGCACGACGGGGAGTCCTATCTCGACGAGCTGTGCGTGGAGGCGGGCATCGGTCCCTTCCGGCACAATGTCCAGGCCATCCAGTCCCTCGACCGGATCGAGAAATCGGGCGCAGGGCTGAACCTCACCCTCCAGGTCCTGGACGGGATCCTCTGCCACAACGGGGAGACGACCGAGCAGACCGTCACGCCCGAAGGAGGAGCCGCCTTCGAGGATCTCGACGCCAAGATCGAGCGCTCACGCCGGGGAGGCAACCCCCTTCCCATGACCATGGAGGGGTGTCTCGTGCGGGTCGCCGACACCGTGAGCTACATCGGCAGGGACATCGAGGATGCCATCTCTCTCGGGATCATAGCGAGGAAGGATATCCCCCGGGATGTGAAGGCCGTGCTCGGGGACACGAACGGCCGGATCGTCTATGCCCTGGTGGAGGATCTCACCAGGCACTCCACGGGGGAGGCCATCGTCTATTCCCCCAAAGTCTTCACGGCGCTCCTGACCCTGAAGGCCTTCAATTACGAGAAGATCTACACCAACGCCAAGGTCAAGGCCGAGTCGTCGAAGATCAGGGCCATGTACCGCCTCGTGTTTTCCCGGCTGGCCGAAGATGTGCTCGCACAGGACCGTACGTCGCCCATGTACCGGAATTTCCTCGATCGCCTGGGTGCCCACTATGCCTCGACACAGGACCCTCACGAGATGGTGAGGGACTTCATCGCGAGCCTCACCGACTCCACCTTCCTGCGCGTCTTCACCGAGATGTTCGTGCCGCGGGCCCTGTGATGCGGGGGGGGGTTGCATAATATGCCGGTAATGAAATATCATTATTGACTATCAGCGGTTCCTTTGCTATTATTTCCTGCAGCAAGAGATCTTTGCATGTGCAAAGGCGCCGCGTCACCGTTGTCATGCTCCGGAATGCAAAGTCTTTGATCTGAAACGAAAGGCTTGCCAGACATACTCTCTTCTGGAGCTCCTGCCGGGCAGTCACCCGGCAGGAGCGCGATTCACGCGATACTCAGGGTCGGGATGCCCGCAAGGGGCGCCTCCCCCTGGTGTCCCTGTCTTGAGATCCCGCACGGTCACTTCCAGGCCCTCTCGTCTCTGATCAGCTTGGCGTCGACGCCGAGCTCACTGGGCTGCGTGAACTCGAGGGTGTCGATCCTGACCGCGCAGATCTCCTGGAAGACCCTCCGGAACTCGGCCTGGAGCGCCGATCGGTCGAGCTCTGCGGCCTTGGTGTCCAGCATCACGGCAAGGGTGTCCCTGTGGCCCGACCTGTTGACCACGATCTGGAAGGCGATCCCCGGGAAGAGCTCGGCTATCCTCTTGAGCTGGCTCGGCGCCACGAACATGCCCCGGACCTTCACGGCATCGCCCACCCGGCCTGCGATCCCGCTCAGCTTGTAGGACGTCCTGCCGCAGGAACAGGGAGACTCCATCAGGCTCGAGAGGTCGCCGGTGCCGAAGCGGAAGAGGAAGAAGACAGAGTTCAGCCTGGTCACCACCACCTCCCCCAGCTCGCCCGGCTTCATGGGCACTCCCGTGACCGGGTCCACGATCTCCACGATCACCTCTTCGCAGATGTGCCAGCCGTTCTTTGCGCTGCACTCGTAGGCGATGTCCCCCACCTCGGTGGCGCCGTACATCTGATAGGTGTCTATGCCGAATTCCGTCTCGAAACGCTGCCGGAGCGAAGGCGGCAGGGGCTCTGCCCCGAAGCAGGCCCTCCTGACCGCGAAGTCCTTTGCAAAGACGAAGCCCATCTCAAACGCCTTTTCGATGATGGACATGAGGAAGCTCGGGGTCCCGGTGTAGCCGGTGACGTTCAGATCCTTGATGAGCTCTACCTGCTGCTGGGTGCCGGACGTCCCCGAGGGGACCACCGTGGCGCCCACCCGGTTCAGGCCGCCATGAAAGGTGAGTCCTGCGGCCACCATGTGGTAGGAAAACGCGTTCAGCACCACGTCGCCTTCCTTGAAGCCTGCGGCCGTGTAGGCCCTTGCCCAGAGCGGGTCGTCGGAGCCTAAGTGCGGCTCGTACACGGGCCCGGGGGAGGTGAAGATGCGCTCTATCCTCGCGTTCGGGTCGGTCAGCCCCCCGAAGGGAGGGTCTTCGGCCTCGATCCCCACGAGCTGTTCCCGCGAGACAATGGGGAGCTTCACGAGATCCTCTACCGACCGGATGTCCGACGGCATCATGCCGCGATCCTGGAACACAGACCTCACGCGCGTCGAACGCTCGTACCCGAGGCGGACCATCTCGGTGAGCCGCGTGTTGTCGTAGGCCTCCCGCTCGGCACGGGACATGGTTTCCCTTTCATCGAAATACGTGCTCATGAACCCCCCTTCACTCCAGGCGACGTGCTTGTGGTTGGCAGGCAAAAAAAGGAGAGCCCTCCCTCTCCCGGGAACCCGCCAGCCTCATGGTTTTTTTTCTTACAACCACCTCTTCCTGCGCTTGTACGATTTCACGTCCCGGTACGACCGTGCCGCCCCGCCGGCGCTCACACCGAGATAGAACTCCTTGACGTCCGGGTTCTCCTTCAGGTCTTCCACCCCGCCCTCCATCACGATCTTCCCGTTCTCCATCACGTAGCCGTAGTGGGCGATCTGCAGCGCCATGTTCGCGTTCTGCTCCACGAGGATGATGGTGGTCCCCTGCTCCTCGTTGATCCGCCTGATGATCCGGAAGATCTCCTTGACCACGAGAGGTGCAAGCCCCAGCGAGGGCTCGTCGAGCAGGAGCAGCTTCGGGTGCGCCATGAGGGCGCGGCCCATGACGACCATCTGCAGCTCCCCGCCGCTGCAGTATCCGGCCAGGGATTTCCTGCGTTTTGTCAGGGCCGGGAAGTAGTCGTAGACCATTTCCAGGTCTTTCCTGTAGGGCTTGGTCCACCTCGTGGCGGTCCCTACCCGCAGGTTTTCCTCGATGGTGAGATACTTGAAAGGCTGTCTGCCCTCGAGGACCTGGATGATGCCGAGCCGCGTGATCTCTTCGGGGGAGAGGTTCTGGACGGGCACGCCGTCGTAGACGATGGACCCGTCGGTGACCTTGCCGTTCTCGGGCTTGAGCAGCCCGGAAATGGCCTTCAAGGTCGTGGTCTTGCCTGCACCGTTGCTTCCCAGGAGGGAGACGATGCGGTTTTTTTCGACCCGGAGCGACACCCCTTTGAGCACCTGGATGACGTCCGAGTACACCACGCTGATGTTGTTGAGCTCGAGCAGATTTCCCGTGTTCATTCCAGAGCCTCCTGCACCCTCAATACGAGAACGGCCACAGCCTGAAGGACGAGCGGACGATCCGCCACAGCTCCGCAAGCCCCTTGGGCTCGAAGAGGATGAACAGCACGATGGCGAGCCCGAAGGCGAACTCGCGTAGCGACGCCGAGTTGAGCCCGAAGCCGGCAAGGGCACCGAGGTTCATCAGCGCGTCCGTGGCGAAGCGGAGCATCTCGTTGAGGCCGGTGATGAAGACCGCCCCGAAGATGGAACCCGGGATGCTGCCGAGGCCCCCGATGATGACCATGGCGATGTATTCCACCGACAGGCCCAGGGTGAAGGGCTCGCTCGAGATGCTCACCATGTAGTATGCCCAGAGAGCGCCCGCGAAGCCTGCGTAGAACGAGCTGATGGCAAAGGACAGGAGCTTGTAGGGGAAGATGGGGATGCCCATGCCCTCTGCGGCGCGGTCGTTGTCCCGGATGGCGATGAAGGCCCTGCCGTACCGGGTGCGCATGAGGTTCGAGGTCACGAGCGTAATGGCCGCAAGGCACAAGAAGATCACGAAGAAGAAGCGCCGGTCGTTATCCAGTGCGACCCCGAAGATCGTGGCCGTGGGCAGGGTGATGCCCATGGTCCCCTTGGTGAGGCTCTCCCAGTGGACGAGGATGTACTCGATGATGAACTGGCCCGCCAGCGTGGCGATGGTGAGGTACAGGCCCTTGAGCCTGCCCGAGGGAATCCCGAAGATCATGCCCACGAACGCGGTGATGAACCCTGCGGCCGGAACGGCCACCCAGAAGGGGAGACCCGCCGCGGTGGCCAGGATCGCCCCGGCGTACGCCCCGACCCCGAAGAAGGCGCCGTGCCCCAGCGAGATCTGTCCGGTGAACCCCACGAGGATGTTCAGCCCCAGGGCCGCGATGGCGGCGATGCCGGTGGTGTTCATGACATAGAGCAGGTACGGGGAGCTGACAAAGGGGACGATGCCGAACAGGACGATGAGGCCCAGGAAGACCGCAATCCTGCCGAAGTCCGTCTCGAAGACGGTGAGCTCCTGGGCGTAGTTCTCCTTGAAGTTTCCGCAGGGGTGAACATGCATGCGTCTCATCACGGAAAACCCCCTACACCCTCTCGATCTCTTTGAGCCCGAAGAGGCCGTAGGGTTTGATGAGCAGGATGAAGACCAGGATGATGTAGGGGACCACATCCCGGAGCGACGGCGATATGTACCCGCTGGTGAAGGCCTCCAGAAGCCCGATGATGATGCCCCCGATGATGGCGCCGCCGATGCTGTCGAGCCCGCCCAGGATCACCACCGGGAAGACCTTGAGCCCGATGGAGCTGATCTGGTGGACATTGATGCCGTTGATGATGCCCAGCATGATGCCGCTCATCCCGGCCACCATGGCCGCTATGGCCCAGGACAGGGCAAAGACCTTCTTCACGTGGACTCCCAGAGACAGCGCCGCGGTCTGGTTGTCGGCAACCGAGCGCATGTAGATCCCATGGGAGGAGTATTTGAAGAAGAGCCCGAAGAGAACGAGGAAGACCCCTCCCATGAGGGAGGAGGCCACATAGACCGGCGGGACGGAGATGCTGCCCAGGCGGATGGCAAGAGCTGCGGGCAGGAAGTCGGGATAGGTCTGGAGGTTTCCCCCGAAGAAGAACAGGAGCAGCCCCTTGAACATGGAGGCAAGGCCCACCGTGAGCATGATCACGAAGATCAGCGACTCGCCGATGAGCGGCCGCAGAAAGATGCGCTCCACCACGAAGCCCAGGAGGAAGCAGCCCGCAAGGGTGATGACGAAGGCGATGAACACCGGGACCTTGGCCCAGGAGACCAGCACCAGGAAGAGGAACGCGCCCATGGCCAGCAGCTCGCCGTGGGCGAAGTTGAGCACGGAGGACGACTTGAAGATCATGACGAAGCCCAGGGCGGACAGCCCGTACAGGAGCCCCACGCTCAGGCCGTTTATGAGCAGCTGTATGAAGAATTCCATGCGTTCCCCCTTGTTGGATCAGCTCACGGCGATGACGCGCACCGTGGTCTCGATCACGCCGACCTGCCCGTCCCGGTAGCGGACCTTGCCCTTCACCCGGATGTCCTCCTGATTGCCGTACATCCCCTCGATGAGCGGGAGGTACACCCCGTAGACGAAACGCCTCCTCACCTTGCCCGTGCGGGTGAGCTCCTCGTCGTCTGCATCCAGCAGCTTGTAGAGGAGGATGAACTTCCTGATCCTCATGGGCTCGGGAAGCTGCGCATTCACCTTTTTCACCTCGGCGAGGACGAGGTCCTCCACCTCGGGCCTCGCCGAGAGGTCCGTGTAGGTGGTGTACGCGATCATGCGCTCCTCCGCCCAGTTGCCCACGTTGCCCTGGTCGATGTTGATCAGCGCGGTCAGGTGGGGCTTGCCTTCCCCGAAGATGACGGCCTCCTTGACATAGAGCGAGAACTTGAGCCTGGTCTCGATGAAGTCCGGGGAAAAGGCGTTCCCTTCCTTGTCGCGGATGATGTCCTGCTTGCGCCCGATGATCACGAGGTGCCCGTCCCTGTCGATATACCCGGCGTCGCCGGTGAGCAGCCACCCGTCCTGAAAGGCCTTCTGTGTGGCTTCGTAGTCATTGTAGTACCCGGTGAACACCGACGGGCTCGACACCATCACCTCCTGGTCCGGAGAGATCCTGACGGACGTTCCGGGCAGCGGCTTGCCCACGGTTTCGGGCTTCACCTCGTCGTCGGGCTGCACCTGGAAGATGCCGCAGGTCTCGGTGAGGCCGTAGCACTGCTTGAGGTTGAGCCCGCAGGCCCGGAAGAAGAGGATCACGTCGGGGCTGATGGGGTGGCCCCCGGTGTAGGCGCTTTTGAACTGCGAGCAGCCGACCCGGTCCATGAGCGGCCGGAGGACCAGCAGCGAGGCGAGGGAATGGAGGAACCTCAAGGAGAGAGGAACGGGTCTCTTGGCGGCTCTGCACTCGATGGCGGCCCTGCCGATCCGCTCGGCCAGCCTGAAGAAGGCGCGGTTGACCAGGCCCGCATCGTCTATCCTGACGCGGATGGTGGAGGCGAGGTCCTCCCAGAAGCGCGACGAGGTGATGATCACGCTCGGGCCGATCTCGCGGAAGTCGTTGGTGACCGTTTCCGGGGTCTCGGGGAAGTTCATGACCATGCCGGAGCGAACGGTCACCCCCACGCCCCACATCTGATCCACGATCCACGCGGGCGGGGTCATGGACAGCCAGTTCGTGCCGATGCCGACCTTGGCCGCCTCGACCCATTTCCCGGCCATGTCCGCGAAGTTCCGGTGCGAGAGCATGGCGAGCTTCGGCAGGCCCGTGGTGCCGGAGGTGAGGATCATGTGGGCCACATCGTCGACCTTGCCCCGGGAGAGCTCCTCGTCGAACAGGGCGGGGTCGTCTGCGTCGAGGGCACCTCCGCGCTCCAGCAGCTCTTGGAAGCTCACGAGCAGCGGGTTGCCGGTATAGGTCCTCATGCCCGTGGGGTCCACGTAGACGATGCGCTTGAGGTGCGGGAGCCTCGAGCGCAGCTCCAGGAGCTTGTCCACCTGCTCCTGGTCCTGTGCCACCACAAAGGTCGCCTGGATGCGGTTCAGGGCCGAGGCCAGCTCGCCCGCAACGGCCGAGGTGAAGAGGTTCAGCGTCACCGCGCCGAACGCCTGGGCCCCGAGCTCCGTGAACAGCCACTCGGGGTGGTTGTTCATGACGATGCCCACGTTGTCGTGGCGCATCATGCCCAGGGCCTTGAGGCCGAGGCCCGTGTGCTTCACGAACCGGAGGTAGTCTTCCCAGGAGTAGGTCTTCCAGACGCCGTAGGCCTTCTCGCGGATGGCGGTCCGCCCGGCTCCCAGGAACCGGGCCTGGCGGGCCAGCACCATGGGGAGCGTGCAGGATGCGAGGGAAGCGAGCATCTCTGCGCTGAGTTGTTGACTCTGGTTGCCCCTGATACCCATGGTCGCTTTTTCGCCCCCTTAGAGGGTTGATTCCGGATCCGAGGTGTCGCCCAGGTAGGCCCTGACGACCTCGGGATCGTCCTGTATGGCCTCGGGCGAACCCTCGGCCAGCTTCTCGCCGAAGTTGAGCACGATGACCCGGGAGGAGATGCTCATGACGATGGACATGTCGTGCTCTACCAGGATCATGGTCTGGCTCCAGCCGTCGTGGAGCTCCAGGAGGAACCGCACCATGTCCTCCTTTTCCTCGAGGGTCATGCCGGCAAAGGGCTCGTCGAGCACGAGCAGCTGAGGCTCGAGTGCCAGCGCCCTGCCGAGCTCCACCCGTTTTCTCAGGCCGTAGGGCAGCGAGCCCACGAGCTCTTTCCGGATGGACTGCATCTCGAGGAAGTCGACGATCTCCTCCAGGATCTCGTGATGCCTGATCTCTTCGCGCTTGACCGCAGGCGAATACAGGCACGCCGGGCCGAAGCCGTACGAGCTGCGGGTGTGGCGGGCAAGCAGCATGTTCTGGAGCACGGTCATGCCCGGGAAGAGCTCGATGTTCTGGAAGGTCCTGCCGATGCCGAGCCTCGTGAGCTCGTGGGTGTGCCTGCGCAGGATGCTCTCCGAGTTGAAGACGATGTCCCCGGACGTGGCCTTGTAGAAGCCGGTGATGCAGTTCAGGAGGCTTGTCTTGCCCGCGCCGTTCGGGCCGATGACGGCCACGAGCTCCCCGGTGTGCACCGAGAGGTCCACGCTTTTGAGCGCGTGGATGCCGCCGAACTCGAGGCACAGGCCCTTTACCTCGAGCTCGGCCATTCTTCCGGCCATGTGCGCGGCGGTGAAGATCCGCGGTTGTCCCCTGTAGGCTCGCACTCTTGGCAACCTCCGGTTATTTCAAGATCTTGATCTTGTCTTTGCCGGGCACGAAGAAGTTGGTCAGCGCTGAGAAAGTCCCGTCCTCGTGTATCTGGACGATCCTGCCCTTGAAGGATGCGCCGTGGTCGTCCTTCGTGTAGGTGACGCTGGGCACCAGGCCGCCGAAGTCTTCGTTCCTGAACGTCTCCATGGCCTTGTTGATGGTCTCGGGGGTGATCTTCCCGTACTTCTCCTGGGCGCGGAGGAATGCCCGCTCCATGATCATGCCCACCACCACGCCCTCCCAGTAGGCGGTGTCGAAGGAGCTCACGGTCTTGTACCTTTTCCAGAGCTCCTGCATGACCTTCATGCCGGGGAGGTTGTCCGAGGGTAGCCCGCCCGCGAACTGCATCTTCACGCGGTCGCGGATGAGGCCTTTCCCGTTCTTGAAGAAGTCGGGGTCCGTGGAGGTCCAGGTCCCGATAAAGACCGGGTTGTAGCCTATCCGGTCCGCGCTCTTGAGCGTGCTGATGATGGCCGCAGGCAGCATCTGGAGGAACACGTACTGGGCGCCTTTCTGCTTGAGCCTGAGCATCTCGGTTGTGAGGTCCACGGTCTGCGGGGGGAACTCCTCGATGGTGACGATCTCGATGTTCATCTTCTTGGCGTACTCGAGGGTCGGGTTGTGGATGGAGCGGCCGTAGGGGTTGTTGTACGTGAGCAGCCCCACCTTGGGTTTGCCCGGTCCTTTGT
This sequence comes from Deltaproteobacteria bacterium, assembly GCA_021372395.1. Taxonomy (GTDB): domain Bacteria; phylum Desulfobacterota; class Desulfomonilia; order UBA1062; family UBA1062; genus MWEI01. Next base: position 17,376 of record JAJFUP010000118.1, on the reverse strand, counting down.
GCACGGCCTTGATGTACTCGAGGACCGCGGAGCAGTCGAGCTTGTAGCTGCCGAACGGCAGGTACATGTAGCCGACCGGGGGCTGGAGGATCTCCCAGGCGGTGGAGTAGTTGATGGCGGGGATCCTGAACCGCTGGATCAGCGGCTTCGCCTGCATGCCTTCTGCCGCGCTCCAGGTGGCGATCATGTCCACCTTGTCCTGCATGGCGAACTTCCGGACCGCAGCCACGGCCTCGGGCGCCTTGTAGGCGGTGTCCACGGTGAGCATCTCGATCCTGTTCCCCTTGACGCCCCCCTTGGCCTCGTTCACGTACCGGAAGTAGTCCTGCTGGCCCTTAGCGTGGTACTGTCCCCAGGTGGAAGCGGGCCCGGTGAGGTTGATGGCCGCGCCCACCTTGATGGTTTTGGCGTATGCAGCCGGTGAAAATGCGATGCAGACGGCAGCCAGCAACCCTCCCGTGATCAGCGCAATGCGGTTTAACCTGTTCATTTCATGCCTCCTTGTAAGGTTATCCGTTCCATAGCCTTTCGTGAGGTCGCATCATGATGAAAATAAAAAAAAGCCGCAGGTAGACATCTCCGGTCTACCTACGGCTTTTTCTCTCTGATTAGGATTTTAAAAAAGCGTCAGCAGGCAGACCTAATCAAAAAAGAAAAACCCGAAAGAAGTTCTTAGGGTCATTTTCGTTGTCATACCTATGGGCCTTAAAGAAATAAACAAAAGAAGTCAAGAAAAATCTGAACATTGGCGCTTGGCACGAGGGAGAATGGTTCCTTCTTACAGCACCGAAGGCCTCGACCGGTAGTGCTCCTGTCTCACCTGCTCGGGGAGAGCCAGAAAGGAGTTGAGGGTTTTGAGCATCTCGTCCTTGTTTTCGTCGAGCCTCCCGAAGACCTGGATATAGTTGTTGGCGTGGTCGCAGGCGAGCATCACGGGCGAGGGGCTGAGCTGCTCGATGAGGTCGCGCAGCTCGATGACGGTCCCCTCCGGGGTCTGCTCGGTAAACTCATTGGCATTGATCTTCTCCATGAGCTTGGATGCGGGGTGGATCCACAGCCGGCGCACCCGGATGAAGTGCGGCTTGACTGCGTTCAGCACCTCGGCCGAGCCCTTCACGTGGTCCTGCCAGAGGGCCTGGCCGCCCAGGCCAAGCAGGAAGTAGTAGCTGAGCTCCATGCCGGATGCCATGGTCTTTAACCCCGCAGAGATGAGCTGCTGGCTGTTCGTTCCCTTTTTGTGCAGGGCGAGCACCGCGTTCGAGCCGCTCTCCATGCCGGTGTGGACCCGGTCGAGGCCTGCCGCATGGATGGCGTTGAGCTCGTCGGCGGACTTCTTCGCCAGGCTCGATGCGCGGCCGTACGCAGTTACCCGCTTCAGTGACGGGAACCTTTTCCGCACGTGAACGAGGATCTTCACGAGGAAGTCCGTGGGCAGCTGCAACGGGTTCGCATCGCCGAGGAAGGCCGTGTCGAAGGCATCGCCGTACATCCCGGCGTAGGCATCGATGTCGGCCAGCACCTCCTCGATGCTTCTGGTGGAGTGCGGCACGCCGAACAAATCGTAGATGCCGCAGAAGAGGCACCTGTTCCAGTCGCACCCGCGCACGGTCCGTATGAGGAGGCTGTGCGCCTCGCTCGGAGGCCGTATCACGAGCTGCTCGGGGCTATGCATGTTCCTGTTATAGGGGGAGAATCGACTTTGGTCAAGACAAGGGAAGGGGGAACGAGCGTTTGCCTTGAGGCGGTGTTCCTCCCTCCCCGTTTTTCGAGGGAAAAACCGAAGACGGGCCTTTTCCGTCTCACATCCCGATCATCTTCAACGCCTCCCCGATTTCCATCCAGACCTGGACCGTATAGGTCAGTCCCGGCACACCCATGTAGATAACATATCGATTGGAGACAAGTTCCATCGCATCTGCCAGCTTGGACCTGTCGCACTCATACACGACAAGGGTCTGGATACCCTTACTCTTGGAAGCGTAGATAAAGGGCCCCTTCATGGTGATGTAATCCGGCAGGGGCGGATTGGCCAAGAAACGCTTCCCCGCCTCCTTGGCTCCCTCCGGGGGATAGGACATCATTCCGAGGATAACCATGAGATACCTCCTTTCCTGCATAAGACCGGTCCGGACTATTTCCTGCTTTCCTCTCCTTATCGTTCCTGGAAAAACCGAGCTGAGAAGAACCACCTCCTTTCCTGTGTCGTTTCGATCCTCTCACGCCGATCCCAGACGTACTTTCTCCCGTGACGTGAGAATGCACGGGAAACAAAGGATCATTCAAAGGAAGGAACATCGGATGCCATGCACAAAGAATGGATACGCCTGTTTACCAGACCCGATAGAAGATACAGGGGGCAGGGCGGAAGTCAAGAGGCGAGGATCGTTCCTGTTAACATCGGCCCGAGAATAGGGTAAAAGGGAGGCATGGAAATCCGCTACGATCCCATCGGCGTCATGCACTGCCCCCTCACCGATGCAGAGACCGCCCCCAGGTTCTATACCGAGTCGAACGTCGCAGGCGTGATAGAGATCTTCGAACCCTTTGTCGAAGGGCTCAACAACATAGATGAATTCGACCACATCGTGGTGATCTTCCACTTCCACCGCTCCGACGGCTACAGCCTCATGCAGAAGCGCCGGGGCGTGGGCGAGCTCAAGGGGGTGTTCAGCCTGTGCTCGCCGAACCGGCCGAATGCCGTCGGCCTGTCGGTGCTCAGGCTCGTCAGGGTGGAGGGGGGCAACCTGTACGTGGACAACGTGGACCTGCTCGACGGCACGCCCATCCTCGACATCAAACCCTACAAGCCGCAGGATTACCCGCGGGGAACAAAGGACTGAAGCGGGGCCTTGCCCGAATATGGATTGAATTTTTTCCTGCGATATGGTTTCTAGTACTCGTGAAGAAGATAGCATAACCGGAGTATCCAGGGGTGCTGTATTCCGGATCCGTTTTAAGGGGGATGTCCCCTGAAAGGTTTCCAGCCGGGTCCTGCAGCGCGGAGAAACGCACCAAGAGAAGAACGTGAGGAGGCAACCATGGACTATGACATGCCGCTCTTCAGGCCGCCTTCAGAGGCGAGATCACTCATCTTTCAGGTAACCCTCGGCTGTTCGTGGAACAGGTGCCTGTTCTGCGCCATGTACAAGACAAAGAACTTCCTGGTACGCCCCTTCGACGAGGTGGAAAGGGACGTCATCGAGATGTCCCGGCGCTATCCGGAGACGAGGAAGATCTTCCTCGCAGACGGGGATCCCCTGGCAGCACCGACCGACTATCTCCTGAAGGTGCTCGACCTCATGAACGAACGCTTCCCGTCGCTCCAGCGCATCAGCTCCTATGCAGGCCCCACGAACCTCAAGGCCAAGACGATAGAAGAGCTCAGGATGTTCAGGGAACGCAAGCTCGATGTCCTCTACCTGGGGATCGAGACGGGCAACGACGAGCTGCTCAAGAGGATCAGGAAGGGTGCGACCGCGCAGCAGATCATCGATGCGAGCCGGAAGGCCATCGAGGCGGGCCTGCGCATGTCCACGTTCATCATCCTGGGTCTCGGCGGGGTGGACGGGAGCCATGCCCACGCGAAAGACTCGGCTCGTGTCGCCAATGCCATCGACCCCCAGTTTCTGGCCACGCTGACCCTCATGCTGGGAGAGTACGAGAGGATATACGAGGAAAAGATCATGGGGGGCGGGTTCAAGCTCATCGACAAGAGCCAGAGCCTGCAGGAGCTCAGGTGGTTCATCGAAGACCTCGAGCTCACCGACTGCAAGTTCGGTTCCGAGCACGCGTCCAACTACCTGCCCATCACCGGGACCCTGCCCAAGGACAAGGAAGAGATCCTGGGACACATCGACAAGGCGCTGAAGAACACCTCGTCGGGGATGCTCCGTCCCGAGTGGGCGAGAGGGCTTTAGATGCCCGCGCCATCTGGAAAAAGCTGATCCATTCGGAGGACCCTAGTGGACATCAAGGCAATACGAGGGATGAACGACATCCTTCCCGATACCGTGGCCAAGTGGCATTTTGTGGAAGACACCGCGAGGAGGATCTTCTCGCTCTACGGCTTCACCGAGCTGAGGCCGCCCGTCCTGGAGAGGACCGAGCTCTTCCTGCGGGGCATCGGCGATGAAACCGATGTGGTGGAGAAGCAGATGTACACCTTCGTCGACAAGTCCGGCGACTCGGTGACGCTCAGGCCCGAGGCCACTGCCTCCGTGCTGCGGTCCGTCATCGAGCACTCCCTGCTGAACAAGGACCCGATCCAGAAGCTCTACAGCATCGGGCCCATGTTCCGGTACGAAAGGCCCCAGAAGGGCAGGTACCGCCAGTTCCACCAGATCAACGCCGAGAGGCTCGGCGAGGACGGGCCTCTGGCCGATGCCGAGACGCTGTCCATGGCATACGACCTCGCAAGCGCCATCCTCGGCCATGATGTCCTGCTCATGGAGGTGAATTCGCTCGGCTGCCAGAAATGCCGGCCCGGCTTCAAGGATGCCCTGACAGGGTTCCTCGCCGACCGTCAGGACCGCCTCTGTGAAGACTGCAGACGCAGGATGTACGCCAACCCCTTGAGGGTCCTGGACTGCAAGGTCGAGTCCTGCAAGGAGGCCGTGGAGGGGGCTCCCCTGATCGAGGAGAACCTCTGCCCGGACTGCCGGGATCACTTCGGTGCGGTCCTCACGGGGCTTTCCATTCTGAACGTGCGCTACGAGAAGAACCCCAGGCTGGTGAGGGGCCTCGACTACTACACGAGGACGACCTTCGAGATCACGGCCAGGGGCCTGGGATCCCAGAACGCCATCGCGGGAGGCGGCAGGTACGACAACCTCCTGAGCATCCTCGGCGGGCCCGATGTGGGAGGTATCGGTTTTGCCTTCGGCATGGAGCGCATCATCATGCTCATGAACGAGCGGGCCGAGCAGGTGTCGGGGTGCTTCGTGGTGGCCCAGCCGAAACCCGAGATCGAACAGGAGGCGCTGGGTTTCATCTCCGAGCTGAGGAGTTCCGGGATCAGGGTCGAAGCCGCCTTCGGCAAGAGCTTCAAGGCCCAGATGCGCAGGGCGGACAAGGCGGGCTACCCTGTGTGCGCCATTCTCGGAGAGAACGAGATGGCATCGGCCACGCTCACCATCAAGGATATGGAACATGCCGAACAGCGCACCGTAGAGAGGGGCGCGGCCCTTGACGACATCAAATCCATGCTTATCCGAAAAGGAGAAGAAAAGTGACGAGCGGCATACAGGGACTCAATCGTACACACTACTGCGGCGAGGTGAACCACGTTCCCGAGGGCGCGACCGTGACGCTGTTCGGATGGGTTCAGAGGAGAAGGGATCTGGGCGGGCTCATCTTCATCGACATGCGCGACCGCACCGGGGTGGCCCAGGTGGTGTGCAACCCCGAGACCTTTCCCGAGGCCCATGCGGTGGCGCACGGCCTGAAAGCCGAGTACTGCATCGCGGTGACGGGCGATCTCATGAAACGGCCCGAAGAGATGCGCAACCCGGGCATGAAGACCGGTGACGTGGAACTGTCGGCGCGCGATGTCGTCATTTTCAACGAGGCGGCAACCCCCCCGTTCGTCATCGAAGACGGCGCAGACATCAACGACACACTGCGGCTCAGGTACCGCTACCTCGACCTGCGGCGGCCGAGCCTCCAGAGAAACATGATCCTCAGGCACCAGGCGGCGCAGAGCATCAGGAAGTACTATGACGCGAACGGCTTCATCGAGGTGGAGACGCCCGTGCTGGCCAAGAGCACGCCGGAAGGGGCACGCGACTACCTGGTTCCGAGCAGGATCTTCCCGGGGAAATGCTACGCCCTGCCCCAGTCGCCGCAGCTCTTCAAGCAGCTCCTCATGGTGTCTGGCTTCGACCGGTACTACCAGATCGTGAAGTGCTTCCGCGACGAGGACCTGAGGGCCGACCGCCAGCCGGAGTTCACCCAGATCGACATCGAGATGTCGTTCGTGACCATGGACGATGTCCTGAAGATCAACGAGGGCGCCATCGCCGACCTCTTCAGGGAGACCATCGGCGTGGAACTGCAGCGGCCTTTCTCCAGGCTGAGCTACGACCGGGCCATGTCCGAGTACGGGAACGACAGGCCCGACACGCGCTTCGGCATGCTGCTCTTCGACATCTCCGACATCGTGGAGAAGTCCAATTTCCGGGTGTTTACCTCCACATTAGCCGAGGGCGGCGTGGTCAAGGCCATTGCGGTCAAGGCCCCCCACGAGCTCAGCAGAAAGGACCTGGACTCGATGCAGTCCGCCATTGCCGACTACGGCGCCAAGGGAGTCCTCTGGGCGCGTCTCGACGAGGACGGCTGGAAGTCGACGCTGTCCAAGTTCCTGAGCCCCGAGCAGTTCGCTGCCATCGCCGACAGGATGGGCATGAGCCCCGGAGACGTTGTCCTGATCGTTGCGGACAAGAAGAACGTCGCCAACGCGAGCCTGTCCGCCCTGAGGCTGCATCTCGCCGAGCGCCTGAAGCTGATACCGGGAGGCTCTTTCAGCGCCTTGTGGGTCACCGACTTCCCGCTGCTCGAATGGAGCGAAGAGCAGGGCAGGCTGGTCTCGGTCCACCACCCCTTCACGGCACCTGCACCGGAAGACCTGGACCTGTTGGACACCGATCCCGGCCGGGTCAGGAGCCAGGCCTACGACATGGTGATCAACGGCAGCGAGGTGGGGGGAGGAAGCATCCGGATCCACTCGCGGGACATCCAGCAGAAGGTTTTCAAGGCCATCGGGTTGACTGAAGACCAGGCCAAGGTCAAGTTCGGCTATCTGCTGGAGGCCCTCCAGTTCGGCGCCCCGCCCCACGGAGGGCTCGCCTTCGGGTTGGACCGGCTCATCATGCTGCTTGCCGGCACCACGAGCATTCGCGACGTGATCGCCTTTCCCAAGACCCAGAAGGCGTACTGCACCATGACCGACGCGCCCTCGGCCGTGGACCCCAGGCAGCTCACCGAGCTCGGCCTGAAGTGGACAGAGGTCGCGAAATGAAGCGCTTTTTCCTGCTCCTCCTCGTGGCGGCACTGATGGCCGGCTGTGCGACATCCAAGGCAGGAAAGCCGGGGCCCGGGGATCCGGCGGCTGACGATCCCCAGCACGCGGCATTGAAGAACCTTGTACAGGCCATCGAGGCGCAGAAAAAAGGAGACGAGGCAAAGGCCCGGGAGGCATTCGGGAATGCCCTGAAGCAGCTCAAAGGGATGGACCGGGACAGCAAGGCCGTCATGGCCTCCGCTGCCGGAAAACTCCGGAACGTGGCAGAGATCTCGGGGTTCGAGTATGCGCCCAGGGAGTCTTTCAACCTGCTGATCACCTACCTGGAGATGGGCAACGCCGTCATGGACAGCGACGGGAGTGAACTCCGCTCTCTTGATCTGCGGTTCAACACCGCCTACCAGGAGGTCCAGCAGAAGACCGCGACCGAGAAGCAGCGGCGTCTGGAGGAGCTCGGCACCGAGATCGCCCAGAAGAGAGACGAGATCCAGAAACAGGCGGAACCGGCACTTCTGGAGACGTACCCCAGCATCTACGTGGTCAGGAAGGGAGATACCCTGCCGAGCATCGCGGCACGGCATGACATCTACAACGACTCATTCATGTGGCCCCTCATCTACAAGGCAAACAGGGATCAGATCAAGGACCCGAGGGTGCTGTACGCCGGCCAGGACCTCAAGATCCCCCGGGAGATGGGCTCGGACGAGGTCGTGGAGGCACGCAAAGAAGCCGGCGCCCCCGACCCGGAGAAGATCCCCAAGGACGCCTATGCGCCGAGGGGAAAGAAGAAATAATTCGATTGAAAAGAGACCCCGGATCTCCGCGAGCGCGAGAGGCTGTTCCGGAGAGAGTCACGGGTCATGGCCGCCATGAACCCGGAAGGGAGAAAGAACAGTGGAAGGAAACAGGATAGTATTTCAGGAAGGAAGGCTCGTGGTACCGAACGACCCCATCATTCCCTTCATCGAGGGTGACGGTGTGGGGCCCGATATCTGGGCTGCTTCGCGCAAGGTGTTCGATGCGGCGGTGAAAAAGGCATACCAGGGCACGAGAAAGATCACCTGGAAAGAGGTCTACGCCGGACAGAAGGCCTTCGATCTCTTCGGGTCCTACCTGCCGGACGAGACCCTGGACGACTTCAGGGACTACATCGTGGGGATCAAGGGGCCGCTCACCACTCCCGTGGGCGGTGGCATCCGGAGCCTGAACGTGACGCTGCGCCAGGCCCTCGACCTCTTCGCATGCATCCGTCCGGTGAGGTACTATGCAGGGACACCCTCGCCGGTGAAACGCCCGGAGCTCATGGACATCACCGTGTTCAGGGAGAACACCGAGGATGTATACGCCGGCATCGAGTGGAAGAAGGGCGGCACAGAGGCGGCCAAGGTCATCTCGTTCCTGAACGCGGAGCTGGGTACAAACATCCGCGAGGATTCCGGCATCGGCATCAAACCCATCTCGGAATACGGGACCAAGCGCCTGGTCCGCATGGCCATCGCCCATGCCGTCAGCCAGAACAGGAAGACCGTGACGCTCGTCCACAAGGGGAACATCATGAAGTTCACCGAGGGGGCGTTCCGGGACTGGGGGTACGAGGTTGCCCGCGACGAGTTCGGCGACGCCGTCATCACCGAGAGCGAGCTCTGGAAGAGCTTTGACGGGAAGGTGCCCGAGGGGAAGATCCTCATCAACGACCGCATTGCCGACTCCATGTTCCAGCAGGTACTCTTAAGACCCGCCGAATACGACGTGCTCGCCGTGCCGAACCTCATCGGCGACTTCCTCTCCGATGCACTGGCCGCTCAGGTGGGAGGCCTGGGCATGGCGCCGGGTGCCAACATAGGGATACCCACGGCCGTGTTCGAGGCAACCCACGGGACAGCACCGTCATACGCGGGCCAGGACAAGATCAACCCGGGCTCGCTCATCCTGTCGGGGGCCATGATGTTCGACTACCTCGGCTGGACCGAGGCCGCCGGTCTCATCCGGCAGGGCATCGAGCGGGCCATCATGGACAAGCAGGTCACCTACGACCTGGAGCGCCAGTTGGAAGGGGCGACGCTGCGCAGGTGCTCCGAGTTCGGGAACGCCATCATCGAGAGGATGTAAACATCCGCTGCAGACGAAAAAGGGTTGCCTGAAGGGGAATGAAGGTCGTCAAAGACCTTCTTCTTCCTTGAATAAAAAATATGCAGCGCCTCCGCCCTTGACACGGCATCAGGGGGGCTTATCTTTTAAAAATCTTCTCCGTTGATATCTGTTCTTTCATGTACCGGTGTTTTCATGCATGCCTTTTCCACGTTCCATGCCTTCGGAGAAGATGATCCTGAAAAAACTGGGTGGTTCTAGGTTTTCCGGCACGGGGCGCCAAAAAGTACTTTTTTCAAGACAGCACTGGTGCCGGAGTATCCGCACCAATGGCGACTGCACGGTCATTTTTCAAGGAGGTACCTCCGAGGGGGGCGCATGAACAATTCAGAAACGATCACGAGATACTTTATCTTCACGTGCCGTTACCCTGATTGCAATCAACATGTCCCCGTTGAATTGTTTTTCATGCGAAGGGACTTTTCCGCAGGCAGGTTTCATCCGGGAAAACTCGATGAAGGATGGCGGTATGAGTTCTCCATGTGCGATTTTGCCTGCACGTTCTGCCGCAGGCTGAATCATGTTCTCATCCAGGACTGCGTGAAGGAGATGAGCAGGCAGGAGTATGAATCCGAACTCTCCTCAGTGAAGGAGAGGGCGGTGGAAGCGAGAAGCGTTGTCGGAAGCCATTTCGCACAGGCTCTCCCGGGCAATACCTGACCGCCTGCCAGGTTTGCCTCGAGGGGTCTGCTCCTGGCCGGGGAGATGTTCACCCTCGCTTCATCAAGGTGACGGGCCGTAGGTACGTGTCGGCACGAAAAAGGGAACAGGCCCTCGGACGGGAGGGGTTCATGCCTCGCTCGTGCGTTGTCGGGCGCCGGGGGTGCCTAGATCTTTTTCACGCCTTCTTCTTGCCCAGGAGGAAGCCGAAGGCAAGGCCCAGGAGGAAGGTGAAGGTGATGACGATCCACTTGGGCGCGCTGAACAGGGTCCAGATGAGGAACTGGAAGGAGGTCTGCTCGAAGTTCTGCATGATGAAGATAAACCCCATCAGCACGGCAATGCCGATGAAGATGAGCTTGGAATTTTCCGCGAAACCCTTTAATCCCATAGCCTTCCCCGAATGCATCTTTCTGCCGGAAATATTGCATGTTGCCGCCTGATGTGTCAACCGTTCATTTCCGTAAAGGTTTTCCCGGCACGGTGATCGGGCCTGTGTGCAGACGATCGTCATGACAGATCATCTGTCGGCTGATTGCGGGGGGGCGCTTCCTGTGATAGGATGCCCCCATGCCTCCAGCGGTGATCATCACCACGAAAGACCTGAGGATCGTCGAGGCGACCCACGATGGGCGTGAGCTGCTTCTGCATGAAGACAACGGGGGGCCGGGCACCCTCCTGGACAAATTCCCCGCATGGAAGCCGCACCTCACGGACGAGCTCCTGGGAAAAGGGGGGTGGTGCACGGAGATGCCTGCGGGGGGCGTGTCCTTCCGGGTGCAGGTCCTTCCCGCGGGAAGCCTCATCGTCTTCATCCTGCACGAAAAAGACTCCACTGGGGCAGAGTGCAGCCATGAGCCCGAGCTGGAAGGGCTGAGGAAACACAACAAGCTCCTGGAGACCATCATCGAGGACGCACCCGTGGGGCTGATCCTCGTGAATGAGGACGGGACCATCCTCTACATAAACAAGAAGCAGGAGGAGAATACCCGCAAGAAGAGAGAGCTGCTCATCGACCACAACATCAGGACCGTGTACCGGCGCGCCTTTGAACATGCGGATGTCGTGAAGCTCTTCAACAAGCTCATCAGCAGTACGGACCCCAATGGGTCGGCCATTGTCGACCATTACTACCCGCAGTTCTACAAGCGGGACATGATCATCAAGTTCCTGGGCAAACGTCTTCCCGAGCACAAGGTGGTGGCCCTGTTCGTCGAGATCGAGGACGAGCTCTACCGCGAGAAGCGCAGGGCCGAGAAGGCCGGCGAAGAGCTCAGGATGTCCCGGAGCTATCTCGCGCATCTCCTCGACGCCTCCCCGAACATGGTCATTTCGGTGGACGGCAAGAAGAGGATCGTGAGCTTCAACAAGACCGCGGAGCGGCTTCTCGGGTTTCACGCGGCCGAGGTCTACAACTCTCCGGTGGACCGGTTCTTTCCGAAGGAGGAGCTTCCGAAGCTCGATCTCGCGGTCTCCTCCCAGGTCCTCTTCTACAGCACCTTCCACATATTCCGGGCCGACCGGACCAGCTTCCCCATCGATCTCTACAGCACGAAGATCCGGGACGACAGGACCGGCAAAGACATCGCCACCTTGCTGCTCGCCGTGAACATCGAGGAGAACAACAGGCTGAGGAAGAACCTCATCCAGTCGCAGAAGATGAACTTCATCGGGGAGCTCGTGAGCGGGCTTGCACATCAGCTCAACAACCCGCTGGTGGGCGTGGTCAACATCGCAGACGTTCTGCTCCGGATGATCGACGCCAACGATGAGAAGTACCCGTATGTCAAGATGATAAAGGACGCCGGCGAGAGCTGTCGGGACGTGGTCTCCCGGCTGCTCAGGTTCTCCCGGAAGCAGGAAGAGTGCCCGAGGACGAACATCGATATCCGTCACGTACTGGAGGCCGGCATCGACATGCTGGTGAAGCACCCGAAGTTCAGGGGGATCCGGGTGGAGAGATCCTTCGAAGAGGTCCCTCTGCTGCGGGGCGATCCGGTGCTCCTCCAGCAGGCCTTCATGAACATGCTCTTCAACAGCGCCCAGGCAGTTGACGGCAGCGGGTCCATCCGCGTCGAGTGCGGACCGGATCGCGGCCTGGGGAGGCAGGTCATGGTGGCCATCTCGGACAACGGCTGCGGCATCCCGGAGGAGGACATCCCCCGGGTGTTCGAACCGTTCTTCAGCACCAAGGAGGCCGACGACGGTACGGGCATAGGGCTCAGCCTCGCCTACTGGATCATCCAGGACCACGGCGGCATGATCAGCGTCGAGAGCACCCCCGGCCAGGGTTCCACCTTCACCACGTATCTCCCGCTCGGGGGCTGAGGACGACATGGAAAAAGAAAGACCGAGGATCCTGGTGGTGGACGACGAGGAGTACACGAGGGCGTACTTCAAGGGTATCCTCTCCCCGGAAGACTACCGGGTGAGTTTTGCCAGGGACGGCACCGAGGCCCTCGAAACATGGTCGAACGCCTCGTTCGACCTCCTCATCATGGACATCCGCATGCCGGGCGTCGATGGAATGGAGGTATTGAAGCGCATCAGGGTCGTGGACCGGGAAACCATGGTCATCATGATCTCCGCGTACGGAGACATGGATTCGGTCATCGAAGCCATGAGGCTCGGGGCCAACGACTTCTTCGCCAAGCCTTTCGGCAGCATCGACAAGATCAGGGTCGATATCGGGAATTGCCTCGAACGGCGCAGGCTCCTGCACGAGAATCAGCAGCTCAGACAGCTGATAAGCGCAGGAAATGGCGACCACCGCATGGTGTATGCCTGCAAGGCCATGGAGTCCGTCATCGAGCTGGCGTCCCGTGCCGCACACCTGGACATCCCGGTGCTCGTTCTCGGCGAGAGCGGGACAGGCAAGGAACTCATCGCCCGGTATATCCACCGGAGCAGTTCCCGCAAGGATGCCCCCTTCTTCGCGGTGAACTGCGGGGCTCTTGCCGAGACCCTGCTGGAGCCCACCCTGTTCGGTCACGAAAAAGGGGCTTTCACGGGTGCAAATGCCACCACGCTCGGGTACTTCGAGGCGGCCGGCGGCGGCACCATCTTCCTGGACGAGATCGGCGACACCCCGCCCTCATTCCAGGTGAAGCTCCTGCGGGTGCTCCAGGAAGGGGAGATCAGGCGTGTCGGCGGCACCAGGTCCATCAAGGTGAACTTCAGGCTCATCTCGGCCACGAACACGGATATAGCGGCTCTCGTGAAGACAGGCGGGTTCAGGAAGGACCTCTTCTACCGCATCAATGTGATCAAGATCGAGGTCCCGCCGCTGAAGCAGAGAACGGAGGACATCCCGCTGCTGCTGGACTATTTCATGCACCAGGTGTGCGAGCGAAACGACATCAGAAAAAGGCGGTTTGCCCCCGAGGTGCTCGCGTGCCTCATGCAGCTTCCCTGGGAAGGGAACGTGCGCGAGGTGCGCAACCTGGTGGAGAGGCTCGCGGTCTTCTCGAAGCGGCAGGTTATCACCCTTGACGACCTTCCGGCCGAGTACAGGGGAGCATGCCGGGACCAGCAGGCCGATGGCGCTCCTGCGCTCAACTATGAGCAGGCAAAAGCCGGATTCGAACAGAGCTACCTTAAGAACCTGCTGGCCTTTGCCGGGGAAGATCTCAGGCGGGCTTCGGCCCTGTCAGGGCTCGACCTGTCCACGCTCTACCGGAAGAAGAACAGACTCCTCGGATGATGCCCTTTGCACGAGCGCGAAAGGGTTGGCTCATTCGCGAATGTTCTCAAGACACTGATATGTTGATGTGATTTGAATTCAACGGCCTGATCATTTGCACTCGTGCAAATATTCCACCTCCTCATGGCGCAGACGAACATCTCCGGGAAGCCCTCGAAAGCCGCATGCCTGTTGATAAATCAGTGTGTTGAATAAAAATGGCACACGTGTTGCTAAACAACATTCAATAAGACAATAAGCAGACAAGCTCTTGGAATGGGCCGGATTCAATGGGCTCGGTATGTAAAATCTTGAAGGGGGTTTTGTATGGCTGTTTTCAAGGACACGCAGTACCTGTACGATGTTCTCGGCGGATTCTGGAAGGCGCTCTATGGCAAGGCGGAATTCAACAAGGCCGTGAAAGAGGCCGATGTCCAGATCAAGTTCGAGATCTCTGACCCTGCAGCCGTCATCTGGGTGGGGCCCGACGGCATCGAGTTCGGCGAGCAGAACCTCAAGGCCGATGTCATCATGCAGCTCGCGGCCGATGTCTGCCATGCCTTCTGGAAGAAGGAGCTGAGCCTGCCGGTGGCGCTGGCAAAGCGCAAGATCAAATCCAGGGGCAACATCGCAAAGGTCATGAAGCTCCTGCCCGTGTTGAAGCCTGCCTATGAGCTGTACCCCGAGTACATGAAAGAGCACGGCATCTAGCAGCTCAGGTAAAAGCACGCGCATCTTCGTTTTTCCCAATCACCGAGAAGTGAGGAGGAGATATGTCGGGAGAGTATGTAGCAGGACTGTTTTCGGATGAAGTGGGCCAGAAGTGCGAGAAGATGCCCGACTTCCCTGTGATCACCTTTGAAAACGGGGAGAACCAGGCAGATGAGGTCGTCACCTATAAAGATCTGCTGCTGAACGGCTGCAAGGTGGCGCGCGCCCTTCAGCGTGCGGACATCGGCAAGGGAGACCGTTTCAGCCTGGTCATGCGGAACCATCCGGAATTCCTGTACACCCTTCTTGCCGCATCCCTGACCGGGGCCGTGGTGGTCCCCATCGACCCGCGCTCGAAAGGGAACAAGCTCAGCTACCAGATCAGGGATTCCAACTCGAAGGGGATCATCTTCACCAACGAGTTCACCCCGGATGTGGAAAAATCCCTTGCCGAACTACCCGATGTCAAGGTGATCGGGGTGATGTACAAAGAGGGGTTCGAGAAGCCGTACCTTGACAAGTACCCATCCCTGAACGAGATCCTGGCGGGACCGGAGCTGGGCCTGCCGGACAATATGAACAGGGAGCTGAACACCCCGTTCGAGGTCATCTACACCTCGGGCACCACGGGCGATCCCAAGGGAGTGGTCATCAAGGCGAGTCGGATGGCCCAATTCTCCATGCTCGCCCAGTTCATCTGGCAGTACACCGCAGACGACAAGCTCTACACGGGGTTGTCGCTCACCCACGGCAACGCCCAGTCCGTAACGCTCGTGCCCTCGCTCATGCTGAACATCCCTTCGGTCATCAGCCGCAAGTTCACCAAGAGCAGGCTCTGGGACATCTGCAGGAAGCACGGATGCACCACGTTTTCGCTCCTGGGCGGTATGATGATGGGGATCTACAGCGAGCCGAGAAAGCAAAACGACGCCGACAACCCGGTACGCAAGGTCTTGAGTGCAGGCACTCCGCGGAGCATCTGGGAGGATTTCGAGAAGCGATTCAACGTGAAGATCCACGAGTGGTACGCCGCTGTTGAGGGCGGGTTCGCCCATAATCCCCCGGGTGAGGGACCCATCGGATCCTTCGGCAAACCCATCGAAGGGCTCATGGAGACGAAAATCCTAAGGGACGACGATTCCGAGTGCGCGCCCGGCGAGATCGGGGAGCTCGTTGTGGCCCAGAAACAGGGCAAGGTCGAGGTGGAGTACCTGGGCAAGAAGAAGGCCTCCGAGGAGAAGACCCGGGGCGGGGTCCTAAGGACCGGCGACATGTGCCACAAGGACGAGAACGGCTGGCTGTTCTTCGATTTCCGTAAGGGTGGGGGGTTACGGCGCCAGGGCGACTTCATCCTGCCCGAATATGTGGAGAAGGCGCTCGCGGACCTGCCGGAAGTCAGCGATGTCTGCGTGTACGGCATCCCGGCTGAATCGGGCGCACCGGGAGAAAGCGACATCGTGGCCGCCGTTGTCACGGCCCCCGGCAGGACGCTCGACGTGAAAAAGATCTACCAGGAGCTGACCAAGACCCTCGAGAAGGGCTACATCCCGCAGTTTCTCCAGGTGGTGAGCGAGATCCCCAAGACCGCCTCAGAGAAGAATCTCGATCGTCTCCTGCGCGACGAGTTCAAAAAAGATGCGGCGAACGTTCATGAATTTTAAGCTTAGACCTCAACTCTAAAAGAAGGAGTCAATACGATGGCATATGATTTTCTCGACCTGCAGGTAGCAGACCAGATCCAGTTGAGCGACGATCATGAGGCCCTCAAGAAGGCGGTGAGGAAGTTCGCCACCGAGGTGGTCAGACCCACCTCCATCGAGCTCGACAAGATGAGCGCAGAGGATGTGGCCAGGGCTGACTCGCCCTATTGGACCTGCATGCGCAAGGCCCACGAGCTCGGGTACCACACCATCTTCATCCCCGAGGAGTACGGGGGCATCGGGCTCGATCCGCTGGGGCTCCACATCTTCTTCGAGGAGATGGCAGCGGCGAGCATCGGCATTGCCGTCTCCTGCGGCGTGGATGTCTTCCCCACGTTCTTCGCCAACATGATCCTGGCCGAATATCCTCAGCTCGAGGACATCGTCCTCAAGCCGTACGTGGCGGACACGGACTGCTCCATGCTCGGCTGCTGGGCCATCACCGAACCGGAACACGGCTCGGACATCCTCACGCCCTACCAGCCGCACTTCCACAACCCGAAGATCACCCACCAGCTCGCGGGCAAGAAGGACGGGGACGACTGGATACTGAACGGCCAGAAGGCGGCCTGGGTCTCCAACGGGACCACCGCGTCCATGGCGCTCCTGTTCTTCGGCACCGATTCTTCCCAGGGGCTCTCAGGCGGGGGCATCGCCATTGCGGACCTCACGGCCCCCGGGGTCACCCGTGGCAAACCGCTCGAGAAGATCGGCCAGCGGGACCTCCCCCAGGGCGAGATCTACTTCGACGACGTGAGGGTGCCCAAGGAGCGCATCTTCTCCCTGTCCGATTCCTACGAGCAGATGACCGACCTCGTGCTGGGCGCCGCGAACGCCCACATGGCCATCATGTGCCTCGGCGGTGCGCGCTCCGCGTTCGAAGAGACGCTTTCCTACACCAGGGAGAGGGTCCAGGGCGGCAAGCTCCTCTGCGAGCACCAGGATGTCCAGAGGAGGCTCGCCGAGATGTTCATCAACATCGAGGCCGGCAGGCAGCTCTCCCGGAACGTGATGAACTACAACCTCTGGAACTTCCCCCCCATAACCACCTACTCCATGACCTCGAAGGTGTTCTGCTCCCGGCTGGCCTTCGACGTGGCCCAGAACGCGGTCCAGATCTTCGGCGGCAACGGGCTCACCAAGGAGTACGTCATCGAGAAGCTCTTCAGGGACATCACCTCCACCAGGATCGAGGACGGCTCCAACGAGAGCCTGACACTGGCGATAGGCAACGAGATCCTCTTCGGGGAAACCCCGTACTGAGGGCGAAGGAGAAGACATGGACAGCGTGTATGTGATCGGCGTCGGTATGATAAGATTCGGCAAGTACCTCGACGGCTCGGTCAGGGGAATGGCAATGGATGCCGTGGATCTGGTCCTGAAGGATGCAGGGCTGACCAAGGACGACATCCAGGCCGCCTACTGTGCCAATACCTTCTGGGGCATGTTCTCGAACC
>JAJFUP010000106.1 GCA_021372395.1 Deltaproteobacteria bacterium | reverse complement strand
TCAATCAAAATGACACTGCAGTTCGGAATCTCGCTCTTAGCACCCTTCATCCGATAACTGCACAGGAGACAATCCTTTTATACCCACGATCCGCAGAAAAAGCAACAATGAATTATCGTTCACTTTATCTCGCGGTGATATTCCTGGAGGCTCCTGATGGAACCTTTCCCGTGCCGGAAGGCGTCGATTCCCTTGGCCGCCGCAACGGCTGCGGACAGCGTGGTGATGTAGGGAATCTTGAACCGGATGGCTGCCTTGCGGATGTACGAGTCGTCGTGCTTGCTCAGCTTGCCGCTCGGGGTGTTGACGATGAGGTCGTACTCCTTGTTCTTGACGCCGTCCACGATGTTGGGCCTTCCCTCGTGCAGCTTGAGGACCATCTCCGAGGCGATGCCGTTCTCCTGGAGGAAGGCGTGCGTGTTCCGGGTCGACTTGATCTTGAAGCCGAGCTCGCCAAACAGCCTCGCCACCTCGAGCACCGCCGGACGCTCGCGCCTCGACACGGTGATGAGCACGGTCCCCTCCCGGGGCAGGAGCTGGGAGGCGGCTTCCGACGCCTTGAAGTAGGCCAGGCCGAACGACTCGGCCATGCCGAGCACCTCGCCGGTGGAGCGCATCTCCGGGCCTAAAAGCGGGTCCACCTCGGGGAACATGCTGAAGGGGAACACCGCCTCCTTCACGCCGTAATGCGTGATGTGGCCGTGCTTCAGGCCCAGTTCGGAGAGTTTTTTGCCCAGGATGACCTGCGTGGCGATCCTGGCCATGGGGATGTTGCACACCTTTGACACGAGCGGCACGGTGCGCGACGCCCGGGGGTTGGCCTCCAGCACGTACACCGTGTCCTGGTAGATGGCGTACTGCATGTTCATGAGCCCCACCACGCCCAGCTCGATGGCGATGGTGCGGGTGTAGTCCGTGATGGTGTCCACGTGCTTGCGGGGGATGCTGATGGGCGGGATCACGCAGGCCGAGTCGCCCGAGTGCACGCCCGCCTGCTCGATGTGCTCCATGACTGCGGGCACGAACACCTCCACCCCGTCCGAGATGGCGTCGGCCTCGGCCTCGATGGCGTTGTCCAGGAACTTGTCGATGAGGATGGGCCGCTCCGGGGTCACGTCCACGGCCGCCCGCACATACTCTCTCAGCATGTCCTCGTCGTGCACCACCTCCATGCCGCGGCCGCCCAGCACGTACGAGGGCCTCACCATGAGCGGGTAGCCGATACGGTCCGCCACTGCCAGGGCTTCTTCCAGGGTGATGGCCATGCCGCTCTCGGGCATGGGGATGCCGAGCTTGGCCATCATCTTCCCGAAGTGGTCGCGGTCCTCTGCCAGGTCGATGGTGAAAGGCGAGGTGCCCAGGATCTTCACCCCGGCGCTCTCGAGCTCGTCGGCGATGTTCAGCGGCGTCTGGCCGCCGAACTGCACGATCACGCCCTCGGGCTGCTCCTTGTGGTAGATGCTCAGGACCTCTTCCACGGTCAGGGGCTCGAAGTAGAGCTTGTTCGAGGTGTCGTAGTCGGTGGACACCGTCTCGGGGTTGCAGTTCACCATGATGGACTCGTAGCCCATGTCCTTGAGCGCGAAGGCCGCGTGCACGCAGCAGTAGTCGAACTCGATGCCCTGGCCGATGCGGTTGGGGCCGCCGCCCAGCACCAGGATCTTCTTGTTCGGGCTCACGGCAACCTTGTCCGGGCCGTTGTAGGTGGAGTAGTAGTACTCGGCGTTCTCCACGCCGCTCACCGGCACCTTGTCCCAGCCGTGCACTACGCCGAGCGCGATGCGGCGGTTCCGGATGTCCTCCTCGGGTATGCCCAGCAGCATCGCGAGGTAGCGGTCGGCGAACCCGTCCTTCTTGGCCGCCACGAGGAGCTCGTCCGGCAGCTCTTTCCCCTTGTACGAGAGGATCTTCTCCTCCAGGTCCACCAGCTCCTTCATCTGGAGGATGAACCAGCGCTTCAGGTGGGTCTTCTGCTCCAGGTCCTCCAGGCGGGCGCCCTTGCGCAGCGCCTCGTACATGATGAACTGCCGCTCGCTCGTGGGCTCGCCCAGCATGTCGAGCAGGGTCTTGAGGTCTTTTGTGTGGAAGTCTTTCGCAAAGCCGAGCCCGTAGCGACCGGTCTCGAGCGAGCGGATCGCCTTCTGGAGGGCTTCCTTGTAGTTCTTGGCGATGCTCATGACCTCTCCCACCGCCCGCATCTGGGTGCCGAGCTTGTCGAGGGAGCCCTTGAACTTCTCGAAGGCCCACCGGGCGAACTTCACCACCACGTAATCACCCCAGGGCTCGTACTTGTCCAGGGTGCCGCCCCTCCAGTAGGGGATCTCGTCCAGGGTGAGTCCGGCCGCGAGCTTTGACGACACGAGCGCGATGGGGAAGCCCGTGGCCTTGGATGCCAGGGCGGACGAGCGCGAGGTGCGCGGGTTGATCTCGATCACCACGATCCGGTCGGTCTTCGGGTCGTGGGCGAACTGCACGTTGGTGCCGCCGATGACCTCGATGGCCTCCACGATGTCGTAGGAGTGCTTCTGCAGCCTCTTCTGGAGCTTCTCATCGATGGTGAGCATGGGCGCGGTGCAGAAGGAGTCGCCGGTGTGCACGCCCATGGCGTCCACGTTCTCGATGAAGCAGACCGTGATCATCTGGTTCTTGGCGTCGCGCACCACCTCGAGCTCCAGCTCTTCCCAGCCCAGCACCGACTCCTCCACGAGGATCTGGCCGATGAGGCTGGCCGCGAGCCCCCTGCTGGCAACGGTCCGGAGCTCTTCCACGTTGTAGACAAGGCCGCCGCCCGTGCCTCCCATGGTGTAGGCAGGCCTCAGGACTACGGGGTAGCCGAGCACGGAGGCGATCTTCTCGGCCTGATCCACGGTGTAGGCGAGCTCGCTCTTGGGCATCTCGATGCCGAGGCGGTTCATGGTCTCCTTGAAGGCGCTCCGGTCTTCGCCGCGCTCGATGGCGTCCACGTTGACCCCGATCACCTTCACCCCGTACTTCTCGAGGATGCCCAGGCGGTGGAGCTCCGAGGTCAGGTTCAGGCCCGACTGGCCGCCCAGGTTCGGGAGGATGGCGTCCGGCCTCTCCTTGGCGATGATGGCCTCGAGCGAGGGGGGGTTCAACGGCTCGATGTAGGTGGCATCGGCCATCTGCGGGTCTGTCATGATGGTGGCGGGGTTCGAGTTCACCAGCACAATCTCGTACCCGAGTTCCCGTAAGGCCTTGCAGGCCTGGGTGCCGGAATAGTCGAATTCGCATGCCTGCCCGATGACGATAGGGCCGGACCCGATGATCAGTACCTTGTGGATGTCGTTCCTCTTCGGCATTCAATTCCCCCCCACGCAAAAGCGCGCTAGCACTATAGGGAAGCCTGCCATGCCAGTCAAGACAAAAGGGCCTGGTTCA
>JAJFUP010000094.1 GCA_021372395.1 Deltaproteobacteria bacterium | reverse complement strand
ACCACCACCAGGGTGACCGTGCCGCTGGGAAAGCAGTAGGGCATGGGCGGTGATCAGATGACCGGGGGCAGGTGAGCATGTTCGAACAGTTCTTTGGCCTTTCCGAGAACCCCTTCAACCTGACGCCCGACCCGAAGTTTCTCTTCCTCTCCAAGGCCCACGATGAGGCGCTCTCGCACCTGAAATACGGTATCGAGCGCAGGAAAGGGTTCGTGATGATCACCGGCGAGGTAGGTGCCGGCAAGACCACCATCTGCCGCGCCCTGCTCGGGGGCCTTCCCAAGACCGTGAGGACCGCGCTGGTATTGAACCCTGCGCTTTCGGACATTGAGCTCCTCCAGACCATCAATCAGGACTTCGGCATCAATGCGGCACACTCCACCAAGAAGGCCCTGCTGGACGAGCTCTACGAGTTCCTCATAAGCGTTTTCGTCAGCGGGGAGAACGCGGTGCTCATCATCGACGAGTGCCAGAACCTCTCGCCCGATGTACTGGAGCAGATCCGCATGCTCTCGAACCTGGAGACGGAGAAGGAAAAGCTCCTTCAGATCGTGCTCGTGGGGCAGCCCGAACTCGTGAAGCTCCTGGCATCGCCCTCCATGAAGCAGATAAACGACCGCATCGTCTTGAGATACCACATATGGCCGTTGAGTCTTGCCGACACGAGGAGCTACATAAACCACAGGCTCATCGTCTCGGGGTCTCGCGGCGATGTTGTCTTCACCAGGGCTGCATTCCACCGGATCTATCGATACTCGGGGGGTATCCCGAGAAGGATCAATGCCGCATGCGAGAGATCCCTGCTGATAGCCTATCTGCGATCCAGCAAGAAGATCACGATGCGCATCGTGTCGCATGCCATACGGGAGCTGCACGGGAACTACAGCGAGCGGAGGTGGTTCCGGCCTGCCCTCATGGCACCGGTGCTCAGCGCCCTGGCCGTGCTCATGGTGGGCGTCATCTGGCCCACGATCTTCACTGACCTGTCCCGGATGGTGGGAACCAGGGCGAAGGCCGAAGATCGGCAGACAGCGCAGAGCGCACAAGTCTCTGCCCCCAAGGCTCCGGTGAATCCTGCCCAGGCCCAGGGGTCACCCATGCGCGATTCGAGGAACTGGATCATCACCGACTACAACGAGGCTATCGACATACTGAGCCAGCTGCCCGACGGGATCGGAGGCCCCGACGAACTGAACCTTCATCCCCGGCCCGATTACCTCAAACACCTGCCCCAGCCGTCCATCGCCTCCGTGGAGGGCGGATACCTCGTGCTGCTCAAGGCGGATGAAGGCTTTGTCCGGGTTGCAGGCAGAAACAAGGCCATCATCGAGATACCCATGGGCGAGTTCAAGAGGCTCTACAAGTGGAACATCATGCTCGCCTATGCGAAGCCTCTGCTGCCTGAGGGAGTGTACAGCCTCGACATGACCGGGGTCGAGGTGGAGAGGATCCAGCGGGTGCTTTCACATCTCGGGTTTTTTGCGATCGCCCCTGACGGGGTGTACGGGATGGAGACGGCCCAGGGAGTCGAGAAGTTCCAGGAGACCTTCGGTCTCAAGCGGGATGGCAAGGCAGGGCCGGAGACCATGGTCCTTCTGCGGGATATTGGAAAAGGGATGAAATGAGCTCGATTTACGATGCATTGAGGAGATCCCAGGTGGACAAGCAGGCGATATGCCAGCCCGAGGCCACGGTGAACGCACCTGCACGCAGGATGTTCCGGGTCATCCTTGCGGCAGTGATCATCAGCTCCGTATGCACTGCGGCACTCCTCTATGCCATCGGTATCATCGGAGGCAGGCACGGGGTTCAGGAGGTGAAGACTCCTGAGACACAGAATGACCCGGAGCGCATCTGGAGCCTCATGGTGAAGGCCGACCGGTTGCACAAGAAAGGCGACCTGACCGGCGCCATCGACACGTATTCCGAGGTTCTGGTCCTTTCGCCGGCGCAGGCCGAGGTGTATATGAGGCTCGGATCCGTGTACTACGAGGCGCAGCAGTACGACAAGGCGCTGGCCACCTATACGAGAGTGCTGAAACGGACACAAAATGACGCCAGGTTATTGAATAATATCGGAAGTGTGCTATTAGCTAAAGGAGATGCCGCCAAGGCATTGGGGTACTTCATTCAGGCACGCAGGAATTCTGCCGATTACGTGGAACCCCTGTACAACATGGCATGTGCCTATGCGAGAATGAAGAAGAAAGACGCCGCACTTTCATCCTTGCGCCAGGCCTGCAGCATACAGCCTGAGGCGCGGTTATGGGCCAGGCGGGATCCTGACCTGCAATCGCTCAAGGGCGACAAGGATTTTGAGACAATTGTTCGTGCGCAGTAATTGACAAGGGGGAACAATGGATATTCGAAGGATTGCCGTTGTTGCAGTTCTGATCCTGCTTTTGTGCTTCACGGGATTGTGGGGGGCACGTATCATTCAGGAAGAACAGGTGCTCCCGGTGCAAAAGCAGCAGACCTCCCCGAAAAAGAACACGGCCCAGCAGACCACCACCAAGAAGGCCGCCAGCCCCCAGCAGCCGGGACAGACCGCTCCCCGGAAAACCTCGGCCAGTCCAACGATGCAAGCCCCCGCACAGGCCGTGCCCGCGCAGCCCCAGGCCCGCCAGCCCGTGAGGCCGGTTACCCAGGCAGTCGACAGCACCCCCGGGGCCCAGAGCGGCCAGTTCATCACCATGGATTTCGACGGCGTGGACGTCAAGGTCTTCATCAAGTTCGTGGCAGACATCACGGGCAAGAACTTCATCGTCGACGAAAAGGTGTCAGGCAAGGTCACCGTGATCTCGCCCCGGAAGATGAGCATAGACGAGGCCTACCGGGTCTTCCTCAGCGTGCTCGAGGTGAACGGGCTCGGCACCGTGGACATGGGCGGCGTCATCAAGGTGGTGAGGAACTCCGATGCCATCACCAAGAGCCTCGCAACAACCATGGAACCTCCCCTCCTGAGCGACGACACCATGATCACCCAGATCATACCGCTGAAGTTCGTGGATGCGGAAGACATGAAAAACCTCCTTTCCCCTCTCATGTCCAAGACCTCGTCCCAGCTCCTGTCGTATCCCCAGAGCAATCTCCTCATCGTTACGGACACAAAGAGCAACATCAGGAAGATCATGGACATCCTGAGGGTGGTGGATATGGCGGGCTTTGCGCAGGAGGTCCGTATCTACCCGCTGACCTATGCATCGGCGGCAGACCTTTCCTCCAAGCTCAGCGACATCCTTTCCGAGGGTAAAGACGAAACGGTGCAGCGGGTGAGGACCGCCCGCCAGGCTGAAACGACAGGGGCAAAGACCGCCACGAAGATCATCCCCTACGAGAGGACGAACTCGCTCATCGTGCTGGCTCCTCCGACGGATGTCGCAGGGATCGAGGACCTCATCAGGAAGCTCGACATCCCGACACCCTCGGGCAAGGAGGACATCCATGTCTACTACCTCCAGTACGCAAGCGCCGAGGACATGGCAAAGGTTCTCTCCGAGATGCCCACGCCCGACAACCCGGAGACGCCCCAGGCAGCGGCCACAGGCCAGCAGGCCGCAGCAGCCGCGCGGCCCAAAACCGTGCCCAACCCTGCGTTGAAGGAACAGAACATCAAGATCAGCCCGGACAAGGAGACGAACTCGCTCATCATCTACGCGGATCCGTACTCGTACAA
Organism: Deltaproteobacteria bacterium; assembly: GCA_021372395.1. GTDB lineage: Bacteria > Desulfobacterota > Desulfomonilia > UBA1062 > UBA1062 > MWEI01. The sequence continues at coordinate 15,806 of JAJFUP010000094.1, read as the reverse complement.
GAGCCTGCTTGAGACCATCAAGTACCTCGACATCCCGAGGAAGCAGGTCTATGTCAAGGCCCTGATCATGGAGGTGAACTCTTCGAAGGATTTCAAGGTAGGTGTGGAGTGGACCTATTTCGATGACTTCAAGTATGACGGCAAATCCAAGAGCGGGGCCGTGTTCGGCCGGACCGGCAGCAATTTCATCACGAGCCCGGCAGACCTCCCGAGCGGGGCACTGCTCGGGGTGATCGGCCAGACCATCACCATCGGCTCGGGAGACACCAAGATCACCTTTCCGAACATGAGCGCGTTCATCAATGCCATGTCCACTGACTCGGACGTGAACATCATCTCCGCACCCCAGATCCTCACCATGGACAACAAGGAGGCGGAGATCAAGGTGGGCAAGAACGTCCCGTACCTCACGAGGCAGGACACGGACACGACGAACATCAACCGCACGGTGAACAGCTATGATTACCGCGACGTGGGCGTCACCTTGAAGCTCACCCCCCAGATCAACCAGCAGGGCAACATCCGCATGTCCCTCTTCCAGGAAACCACCACGCTCGTTGCGGGCACCGGCGAAGCGGAATTCGCACCCACGACCCTGAAGCGTTCGGCCAGCACGACCGTCACCATCAAGGACGGCAACACCATGGTCATCGGCGGGCTCAAGGGCGACACCCTCTCGCTCGGCAATTCCCGGGTTCCCCTGCTGGGCGACATCCCGATCCTCGGATATCTCTTCAAATCTCTGTCCAGAAACAGGGAGAAGACAACGCTCTACATCTTCCTCACGCCCCAGATCATCGACACGGAGCAGAAGGTGGAGGCCCTCTACAAGGAGAAGTCGAAAGAGTCCGAAGACGAGCAGAAGTCTTTCGGAAAAGGTAAGGGGAAATGAGCCCCGCAAGCCTTGAGAGGGTTCTTCTCGACATGAAGCTCCTGGATGAGGCAGCCCTCGACAAGGCGCGCCTGGTTCAGATCGATCGGGGTATCCCCCTGAAGGATGCCCTGGTCCTCATCGGGGCGCTGACCGATCACGACATGGTCAGCGCGCTCGGCATACAGTGGAACATACCCTTCATGCCGACCATCGGCGAACTGGAGGTTGACCCGGTCATCCTCGACAAACTGCCGGTGAGCTATCTCAGGAAGTACACACTGGTCCCGGTCAAGGTGCAGCCGGACACAATCGTCGTTGCCGTACACGACCCGGCTGAACAGGAGGCATTCTTCGACATCTCCCGGATCCTGCGCTCCCGGGAGATCAAGCGGGTCCTCGCCCCGAAGCAGGAGATCCTGGGTGCCATCAGCCGTCTGAACGAGCAGAAGGAGGAGAGCGCGAAGGATGTCATGGACGATATCGGCGAGGAGGATGACGAGATCCTCAAAGACCTCGAGAGCATCCAGGACATTACGGTCATGGAGACCGAGGCCCCCATCATCCGTCTCGTCAACCGTCTCATGGTCCAGGCATACCGGGAGCGGGCATCCGACATCCACGTGGAGCCGTATCAGTCCGACGTGAAGATCCGGTTCCGGGTGGACGGTATCCTGCACGACGTGCTGAGCCTCCCCAAGCGGATCCACCCGGCCGTAGTGTCGCGCATCAAGGTCATGGCCACCCTCAACATCGCGGAGAAGAGGCTGCCCCAGGACGGCAGGATCGGGATCAAGCTCGGTGACCACTCGGTGGACCTGAGGATCTCCACGGTCCCCACGGTCAACGGCGAGCGCCTCGTCATGAGGATCCTCGACAAGTCCTCGGTTCTGCTCGGACTCGAAGAGCTGGGCTTCTACCCGGACGACCTTGCCACCATGGAGCGCCTTATCAAGCAGGAGCACGGCATCCTCCTGATGACCGGACCGACGGGCTCGGGGAAGACCACGTCTCTGTACTCCATGCTGAGCCGGATCAACTCCCCGGACAAGAACATCCTCACCATCGAGGACCCCATCGAGTACCAGCTCAAGGGGATCGGCCAGATACCGGTGAACACGAAGGTCGGGCTCACCTTTGCCTCGGGGCTGCGCTCCATCGTCCGGCAGGACCCGGATGTCATCCTCGTGGGCGAGATCAGGGACCTGGAGACGGCCGAGATCTCCATCCAGGCCGCACTCACCGGCCATCTCGTATTCTCGACCCTGCATACGAACGACGCATCCAGTGCCGTGACCAGGCTCATCGACATGGGCATCGAGCCCTTCCTCGTGACCTCCTCGGTGAACGCCATCGTGGCCCAGCGCCTCGTGCGCGAGATTTGCCCCGCGTGCAAACAGCAGTACTACCCGGAAAGCGAAAGCCTCATCGACGTCGGTCTTTCCCGGGAGATGCTCCAGAAGGATGGGTACCTCTGGCGGGGCGCAGGGTGCAAGGAATGCCTCTGGACAGGCTACAAGGGCAGAACCGGGATCTACGAGATCCTGATCATGAGCGATGCCATCAAGAGCACCATCCTGAAGACCTCGGACTCGAACAACATCAAGAGGGTGGCCCTTGAAGAGGGGTTGCATTCGCTGAGGGAAGATGGGGCGCGAAAGGTGGAGGACGGCATCACCACCATTGAAGAGGTTCTGAGGGTCACGCAGCTCTGATGGCACGTCACAAGAAGGTCTACCGCTGTTCTTCCTGCGGATCGACGCTCCCCCAGTGGATGGGGAAGTGCCCCCAGTGCAGCCAGTGGAACACCCTTGTCGAGGACATCGTCGAGGAAGAGACGCCCCTGCGCACCCGCGATGCACGCCAGACCAGGCCCATGGTGCTCAGTGAGATAACCCCCCTGGAGACGTTCAGGAGGGGCTGCGCCATCGCGGAGCTCGACCGGGTGCTCGGGGGAGGGGTGGTGCAGGGCTCGCTCGTCCTTATCGGCGGTGATCCGGGCATCGGCAAATCCACCCTCATGCTCCAGATGGCCGGTCACCTCGCGTCTGCGGGAATGAAGGTGCTCTATGTGAGTGGCGAGGAATCGGCCTTCCAGCTCAAGATGAGGGCCGACAGGCTCAACCTCGATTCTTCCGGGATCCTGGTGTACCCCGAGGTGATGCTGGAGAAGATCAGGGACGCCATCGACGAGTTCTCCCCGGAGCTCGTGATCCTCGACTCCATCCAGTCCGTCTTCTCCTCGCAGATCGATGCACCCCCGGGGAGCGTCTCGCAGATCCGGCACAGCGCCGGGATCCTCATGGAGATCGCCAAGGGCAAGGGCGTCACCGTGTTCGTGGTGGGTCACGTCACAAAGGACGGTTGGATAGCGGGGCCCAAGATGCTGGAGCACATGGTGGACACCGTGCTCTACTTCGAGGGGGATGACTCCGGCGTCTTTAGGATCGTGCGCGCGGTGAAGAACCGTTTCGGGACTTCGGGCGAGATCGGCGTGTTCGAGATGAAGTCCGACGGGCTCCAGGAAGTGAAAGACCCCTCGTCCATCTTCATCCATGGGCTCGGAGGTGATGTGGCCGGCAGTGCAGTCATGGCCACCTTCGAGGGGAGCCGGGCCTTTGTCGTGGAGGTCCAGGCCCTGGTGAGCAAGACCAGTTTCAGCATGCCCAGACGGATCGCCATGGGCTCCGATGTCTCCCGTCTTGCCGTGCTTCTCGCGGTCATGGAGAAGAGGGCGGGTGTCTATCTCTCGCAGTCGGACATCGTGGTGAACATTGCTGGCGGTTTCAAGGTAACCGAGCCGGCGGTCGACCTGGCCATTGTCATGGCCATCTCATCGAGCGCCCTGGACAGACCCGTCTCGAAAGGGACGGTCTGCATCGGCGAAATCGGCCTGGGCGGTGAGCTGAGGCCGGTCAATCACATGGAATCCCGCATCCGGGAGGCCCTCAAGCTGGGATTCACGAGGGCGGTCATTCCTGCGAGCAATCACGAGAGCGTGCCCCGGGTCACGGGCATGGAGATCGTCCCCCTGTCGCATGTACGGTCTGCCCTCGAGATCCTTTCCTGATTATTTTCCGCTAACAGCTCACAGGTAATTGACTTTTTCAAACTGCGGATTACCTTATGATTATACCTGTCTGATATGCCTTGAGATTATGAAGGCGGGTGACGATAGGGAGCGCTATGAGAAGATACAACATCTACGTGACAGTGCCTGCCTCGGGGAAGTTCGAACTCATCAAGGAGAACATGAGCCCCATAGGGGTCCAGGAGGAGGACTACTGGAAGGAGTGCTTTACCTGGATCGAGCTCAAGGACCTCGTCCCCCACATGAAGACGCTGCGGTGGAAGCTGAAAATTACGCCGGTGGATGAGGAAGAACTACCTGGAAAGATTCACCTTTTCCCCTTCACCTATGGGGTGAATCACGAGGTGCAACTGTTGACCATATCAGGGTTGCGGCTCATTATGACCCGTGATATGGGTCACTTGCGAGCAACCAAGAATATGAATAATCCATTCGGATATTGACATGGGTGGGTATCCGAATTAATAAATTTATATAGTTACAAATAGCTCATGAACCGCGAAGGAGGTATGTATCTTATGGGAACACTCACCAAGAGTGGTATTATTGATGAAATCGTTTTGAGTACGGGCCTCTCCCGGAAAGAGGCCAGTGAAGGGATCGAGACTTTCATCGATATCATAAAAGCAAACCTTTCCGAAACCGAACCGGTGAGCATTTCCGGTTTCGGAAAGTGGAAGGTAAGGGAGAAGACCGCACGACGCGGCAGAAACCCGAAGACGGCGCAGGAGATCACCATCACTCCCCGGAGGGTGGTCACCTTCTCCCTGTCCAACGTTCTCAGGTCCAAGCTGACGAGCAAGGGCTGACCGCTTGCGGTAAGATCTCCGTCCAACACAGGGTCAGGATGGGGCGGTTGCCCCATCCTGATGAACATGAACTCCAGGGTTCCCGGTCCCCCAATACCTTTCATGAGAGAATTCCAGTAAATTGAGAGTGGCACAGAATAACGTACGCCCTGCCCGGATGAACTCAAAACATCAGGATGCAAAACCACTTAAATCTAAAGAGGATTTTGAATGTGCTGGCTCGAGACTTGAGAGTAATAGAACGATCGAGAAAAGCGCGCTGAACGTTATACAAAAAGGCCCGGCAGGTCACCCGCCGGGCCTCGTGATGATGTATCTTATTCCCCGGGCTCTATGGCATCCGTGGGGCAGGCATCCGCACAGGCACCGCAGTCGGTGCACAGTTCCGGATCTATGGAATACTTGTCATCACCCTCAAGGATTGCTTCAACCGGACACTCGTCCTTACATGTCCCGCATGCGATACATTCGTCTGTAATTACATAAGCCATTGGTGATCCTCTCCTTTCCTGGTTTCCTGAGAGGTTGGTATAGTAATTATTATGAAATGGCAAGCACTTTTTTGATCTTTCAAAAGCCGTGAAATATAGCCGAATGAGGGCTTATATTGTTGACGTGAAATCCGATTTGCATCATACTTGATTCCGAAGCAAGAAGCCCATGTGAGGAAAAATAATTATCATGCATGCCCTTCAGGACAGGCCGTATTTTTTTGATGAAGGCGTACGCTTCCAGTGCCTGCGTTGCGGGGGATGCTGCACCGGGGAACCGGGCATCGTCTATGCCGATCAGGATGAGATCCTCCCGATGGCCGAATTTCTCGATATCTCGCCGGAGCTTTTGAAAGAGAGGTACCTGAATCCCTTCCAGGACGGGTTCGTCGTCCGTGAGGCAGAGGACGGAAGGTGCGTCTTCTTCGAGAACGGGTGTGTCATCTACCCGGTCAGACCGCTCCAGTGCCGCACCTTCCCCTTCTGGTTTTCGAACATGCGATCTCTCTTCTCATGGAAGGAGGTCTGCACACGGTGCCCCGGCATAGGCAAGGGCCGTTTGTATACCAGAGAGGAGATCCTCCTGAGCATCCAGGCGAGCCTCCCCATCTTCGAGGTCGTCTGGGAGGGGGATTCCAAACCATGATGTCTTGTGTGCCATGCTGTTATTTTGAAGGAGACAGAGGCTGGGAACGGGTGATCATGCCCCGCGGAATGAAACTGCAGAAAAAGGAGAGAAGTCCGACACAGCAGGGTTTTTGAGCGCAACTTATCCAGCAGGCACTTCCCGGGAACTTGAACCAGGGGAGTGAACATTCCGGCCATGTTCCGTGAAACGGCATGGCCGCCTAGGAGGGAGAGGATGATCAAGTTGAAGCTGGGTCCCCGCACGATCTTGTACCCCATGCCAGCCGTCATCATCGGGGCAGAGGTGGAAGGGAAGCCGAATTTCATGACCGTTGCATGGTGCTCCATTGCCTCCCACAAACCCCCTGCGGTCGCCATGGCTATCAAGCAGGAGCGCTACACCCTCAAGGGCATCAGGGAGACGCACTGCTTCTCGGTGAATGTGCCCTCGAGCGATATGGCAAAGGTAGTTGACTTCTGCGGCATATACTCGGGAAAGGACCGGGATAAGTCGAAATTGTTCACTATCAAGCCCGGAGACAACCCCCAGATCCCCCTCATTGACGAATGCCCGGTGAACCTCGAGTGCACCACGATCCACACGCTTGACCTGAAGAGCCACTGCCTCGTGATCGGGGAAATCACCCAGACCCATGTCAAGCAGGATTGCATGAAGGGCAAGAAGATCGATCCTCGATGCGTCGACCCCCTCATCTATGCCACCTCCTCGGAGACCTACCATCGGCTCGGCGAAGTAGTGGCTAAGGCCTATGAGGTGGGAAAGGTGCCCTGAAAAGGCCCGGGCGTGATCTCCCGTTCGGAGAGGCATGCTTCAGCGGGAACATGCCTGCACGACGCAGGGAGGCTTCCTTGAATCTGAAGTATGCTGCCGTGATTTTCGATATGGACGGGACGCTCCTCGACAGCATCGAGGACATCGCCGATGCCATGAATCTGGCGCTCGGGCGGTTCGGATTTCCTGTTCACCCTGTAGAGAGGTACCGGACCTTTGTCGGCGACGGCATGGAGACCCTTGCCATGAGGGCGCTCCCCGAGGACAGGCGAAGCCCCGGAAACGTTGCCCTTTGCGCGGAGGCACTCAAGGAGGAGTACAGCGCCCGGTGGTCCGTGAAGACGCGGCCGTTCCCCGGCATCCCGGAACTCCTGGACGGTCTTGCCGGTATACGGATCAAGCTTTCGATCCTCACCAACAAGCCCGACGCCTTTGCCAAGGAGATGGCAAGAGCCCTTCTGGGGAGATGGACGTTTCACGAGGTGAGGGGAGTTTCAAAGGATTGCCCGAGGAAGCCTGACCCCTGCGGTGCCGTGATCTGCGCAGAGCGCATGGGGGTGAACCCCGCGTCCTGCATCTTTCTCGGCGACAGCGGGGTCGACATGGAGACTGCCAGCAGGTCCGGTATGGCCCCGGTCGGGGCATTGTGGGGCTACCAGGACAGGGGCCAGCTGATCTCCGGTGGAGCGAAGATCCTCCTGCGTGATCCAAAGGACTTGCTCTGCTTCGTGAGAGAAGAAGCGGACTGCTGACTAGAGAACCGTTTCATTGCCCGCTGCCAGGAATGACGCTGGTGCAGGCTCGCACTCGATCAGGTTTTTCCCTGACCTCTTTGCCCGGTAGAGCGCATCGTCGGCCCGGCTCAGGAGGGCGTCGATGCTCTCCACGGGATGATATCTGGTCAGTCCCATGGATATGGTCACCCGGAAGTCTTTGGGTAGTCCGGGAAAGCCGATCTCCGACACGAGGCCTCGGATCCTCTCTGCGCAGGCCAGTGCGTCGTGGATGTCGGGGTAGGCGAGGATGAGCACGAACTCCTCGCCGCCGTAGCGGGCGAGGTAATCCTCCTGGCGGATGTCGTTTTCGATCCTTTGGGTCAGGGTCTTCAGCACCACGTCGCCCGAGAGGTGTCCGTAGGTGTCGTTGACGTTCTTGAAGTCGTCGAGGTCGAAGATGCACAGGGAGAAGGTTGACTCTCCCCGGTCGGCCAGACCCTTTTCCCGCATCAGGATGTGGAACAGGTAGCCCCTGTTGTACACCCCGGTCAGGTCGTCGTGGATGGCCTGCTGCTTGATGACCGAAATGGCATTGCTCAGTTCGCTGTTTGACTTGCTCAGCCTCTTCCTCAGGGTGTTGATGTAGCTTCCGACAAAGGAGAACCAGAGGAGCACGGTGAAGAGCGTCACCATGTAGAGCAGCTCCAGCTTTAAGTCGATGCTCTCCGGTCTGTGGGTGAGCAGGAGCAAGATCAGTGTACCGTAACCCATCATGGCGAAGATGGTGAGCTTGAAGAACTGTCGAAGTCTCAGCCTGAAGGTCCCGAATATGAATACCACCATGTAGAGCAGAAACATGATCCCCCGGGCCTCGTTCAGAAAGTATGCCACGACCATGATCCACACGGTCGCAAGGGACATCTGGACCATGGTGAGACTCGGGTCTTTGAATCTGCGGTTGAGGCCGGAGCGCAGGATGCCATAGAGGATGAAATTCATGGTGATGACCATGGCAATGATCTGGAGGGTCACGGGCAGCGATCCCCTGAACATCCCCTGGATGTAGCAGTACAGGACGAGCAGTATCCACATGAAGTACGAAGCAAAGGCCATGAGAAATCTGCGGATCCTCAAGGCCTGGTCACGGTCTTCCCTGGGTATGATCCCTGTCACCTGAACATGTCCTCGCCTTATTGTAATACACGAAACCCTATTAGATTGTCTTTCGACAGTGATGTCGGAAAACATGAGGAGAATTCAATGGATGCCACCGGCTGCAGCCAGGAACCGCGCATGGATCCGCGGTGTTTCTTTTTGCATTGACCGACGATGGGTGCTTCCGGTAGTGAGTCCCTTTGCAAGATCAGCTTATCTGAGAGAACGAAAGGTTCGACAATGCTGGGAACTATAGTCAATACAGGTGCTGTTCTCGCCGGCTCCCTCGTGGGGGTCTGTGCCGGGAAGAGCATAGGGAACGAACTCAAGGAAACCCTCATGAAGGCCCTCGGGCTTGCCGTGGTCGTCATCGGCCTGCAGATGGCCCTCTCGGCCAAGGGGCTGATACCGTCCGTGGCATGCCTGCTGCTGGGTGCGCTCACCGGGGAGCTCCTGCGGATCGAGCGCGGGGTAGAAAGGCTGGGAGAATCCCTCAAGGCGCGGTTCAACTCCTCCTCCCAGACCTTCGTGAAGGGATTCATGAGCGCGACCCTGCTCTACATAACCGGTGCCATGACCATTGTGGGAAGCATCCAGGACGGGACCACAGGAAACCCGGACACGCTCATCCTCAAATCCATGCTCGACGGAGTGGCGGCCATTGCGCTTTCATCCACTCTCGGCATCGGGGTAGCCTTCTCTGCCGCATCCGTGTTCGTGGTTCAGGGCTCGCTCACACTCCTCGCGGCTCAGCTCGCCTTTCTCCAGGAGCCCCAGGTGCTGACCCTGATCACCACCACCGGAGGCATGATGATCCTGGGCATAGGGATCAACCTGCTCGGTCTGGCTGCCATCCGGGTGGGAAACATGATCCCCGCACTCGTGTATGCTGCCCTCTACCCGATGATTTTTCCATGAAGGTTGAGGGAGAAACCGGTGCCGGTCCCGAGGTGGCCTGGTCAGGGAAGATCGTTCCTTTCTCTGTTGCCGAAATCCTCAAGATCCAGACCCATGAATGCGGGAGGTCCTCATGAGTGCTTTTCTGAACAGGGATGACTGCTTCCTTCTGGTCGTCGACATCCAGCAGAGGCTCTACGATGCCATGGAGGCAGGCTTCAGGGAAACATTCCTCAGGAACAGCATCATCCTGATCGAGGCGGCCAAGGCGTGCGGGATCCCCATCGTCGTTTCCGAGCAGTACCCGGGAGGGCTCGGAGACACGATCGATGCCGTCGGGCAGCACATCACCGGCATCCCGCGGATGGAGAAGCTCTCCTTCAGCTGCCGGCGTGACCGGGCCATCAGGGAACGCATCGACTCGCTGGGCAGGGGCACGGCGATCGTCTGCGGCATCGAGGCCCACGTGTGCGTGATGCAGACCGCGTTCGATCTCATGGCAACAGGATACCCCGTCGTTGTTTCAGACGATGCGGTCTGTTCGCGCAGGGCACATGACAGGCTCTCGGCCCTGGACTCCATGGCGCGCTCCGGCGCTCTCGTGTATTCCACCGAAGCAATCGCGTTCATGCTCATCGAAAAGGCCGGCACAGAGCTGTTCAGGCAGCTTTCTCCCCTCTTCAGGGAAGACCAGGAAGACCCATCATTAAGGCCTTGAAACCATAAAGCTTGTATGGTAAAGGGCTCACCAGCACACACGTCCGGTACTATGTCAAGATCACGGTGTCCTTGAATTTTCAAGGATTGATCTTGCAGGACGGAGGAAAAACCAGGAGGTAACACATGTCAGTCGTAACCATGAAGCAACTCTTAGAGGCAGGGGTGCATTTCGGCCACCAGACACCGAGATGGAACCCCAAGATGAAACCCTACATCTTCGGATCCCGCAACGGTATCCATATCATCGATCTCCAGAAGACCGAGAAGCTCTTCGAAAAGGCCTGCGACATTATCAGGGACACCATTGCCAACGGCGGAAAGGTCCTCTTCGTGGGGACCAAGAAGCAGGCGCAGGACGCCATCGAAGAAGAGTCGCAGAGGGTCGGCGCATTCTACGTGAACTACCGCTGGCTCGGCGGAACGCTCACGAATTTTGCCACGATCCGCAAGAGCGTGGACAAGCTCAAGTGGCTCGAGTCCATCATCGACAACAGCGACATCGAGAATTACCCGAAGAAAGAGCAGATCATGATGAAGCGCCACAAGATGAAGCTTGAGCGCTCTCTCCACGGGATCAAGGACATGAACGATCTTCCCAATATTCTCTATATCGTGGATCCCTCCCGGGAGTACATCGCGGTCAGGGAGGCCAAGAAGCTGAAAATACCCATAGTCGCCATCGTGGATACCAACTGCGACCCCAGCCTCATCGATTATGTGATCCCGGGCAACGATGATGCCATCCGCGCCATCAGACTGTTCACCTCCAAGATCTCCGATGCAGTGGACCAGGGCAACCATGCCTACCAGGAGAAGCTTGCATCCCAGATGAAGGAGGAGGTGTCCCAGGACAAGGGCCAGGCAAGAAGAGATGCGGGCTCCGGTGAGACCATCGGCAAGGGTTTCGAGGGTGACATCGAGATCATCGTCAAGGATAGCCCGGTTCCCGAGGATACCGACAAGGCCCAGGCTGACGAAGCGGAGTTGAAGCCCGGCAAAGGGCTGGAAGAAGAAGACAACGCATAGCACACGCTACGGAGGTAGACAGTGGAGATATCATCGGAAGCTGTAAAGAGACTCAGGGAAAAGACCGGGGTCGGCATGATGGATTGCAAGAAGGCCCTCGCCGAGACGGGAGGGGATTTCGAAAAGGCGGTGGAGATCCTCAGGAAAAAGGGCATGGATGTTGCCAACAAGCGCTCAGGCAGACAGGCTTCCCAGGGAATCGTCGGATCCTATATCCATATGGGAGGCAAGATCGGCGTCCTCGTCGAGGTCAACTGTGAGAGCGATTTCGTCGCAAAGTCTGAAGATTTCAAGAATTTTGTGAAAGACATATCCATGCAGATAGCGGCAGCGAATCCCGACTGGGTGACACGCGACGAGGTTCCCGAGGAGATCCTGAACAAAGAGAAAGAGATCCTGAAGGAGCAGGCCCTGAAGTCGGGGAAGCCGGAGAAGGTTCTCGAGAAAATCGTCGAGGGGAAGCTTGCCAAGTTCTACTCAGAGCGATGCCTCATTGATCAGCACTTTGTCAAGGATCAGGACAGGACCATAAAGCAACTCCTGGATGAGCTCATGGGCAAGACAGGCGAGAAGTGCCTGGTCAAGCGGTTTGCGCGATTCCAGGTGGGGGAAGAGATCTAAAGGGTGTCGTTGCTCTACAGACGTATACTCCTCAAATTGAGCGGAGAGGCCTTCGCGGGCGGGAGGGGCTTCGGTATCGATGAGCCAACTCTTCAGGCAATCGCCTCTCCGGTCAAGAAGGCCCTGGAAATGGGCACCCAGGTCGGGATAGTCATCGGCGGCGGGAACATCTTCCGGGGCATCAACGCTTCTGGCGGTTCAGACCGGGTGAACGCCGATTACATGGGTATGCTCGCCACCGTTATCAATGCCCTGGCATTCAAGGGAGCCCTTGAGAAGATAGGCGTCGAGTGCCGGGTGCACAGCGCCATCGAGATGCCGCCGGTTGCCGAGCGACACGTGGCAGCCAAGGCCATCAAGCACCTGGAGAAGGGAAGGGTGGTCATCTTTGCCGGAGGAACCGGCAGCCCCTTCTTCACCACCGACACCACGGCGGCCCTGAGGGCCCTTGAAATCGGGGCGGAAGTACTCATCAAGGCCACCAAGGTGAACGGTATCTATGACCGGGACCCGGTGAAGTTTCCCGATGCGAAAATTTTCCCGGAGCTCGACTTTGACACGGTACTTGGGATGAACCTCGGGGTCATGGATGCAACAGCCGTTTCCCTGTGCCGAGAGAACAACCTCGAGGTGAGAGTGATCAACATATTCGAGGGCGGGAATCTCCTGCGTCTGCTTGCGGGAGAGGCTGTCGGATCAGCTGTCAGAGCGGGGAGGGTTGTTGCATGATAGATGAAATCATGAATGACATGAAAAAGGACATGGCCACGTCGGTGGAGTCCATGAAGCAGGCGATGATGAAGGTGAGAACCGGCAGGGCATCCATCAGTATCCTGGACGGGATCATCGTGGATTACTACGGCACGCACACGCCGCTGAACCAGCTCGCCACCCTCGCGGTTCCCGAACCGAGACTCATCAGCATACAGCCCTGGGACAAGGGTGCGCTCTCGGGCATAGAAAAGGCGATCCTGAGGTCGGAGCTCGGACTCACCCCGAACAATGACGGGAAGATCATCCGTGTGCCGATCCCTCCGTTGAACGAGGAGAGGCGCAGAGACCTCGTGAAGATGGTGAAGAAGACGGCGGAGGATTTCCGGGTCGAGATCCGCAATCACCGCAGGGATGCCAACTCCCTGCTGAAAGAGCTTGAGAAAGAGAAAGAGATCAACAAGGATGACCTGAAGACGTCCCAGGACAAGGTGCAGGATCTCACCGACAGCCATATAAAGCAGATCGATGAGATTCTTGCCGTGAAAGAAAAAGAGATCATGGAAATCTGATGAATCGGCCAAAAGCTGAATCACAACGTGGAAGCAATGAATATCTTTGATCGGAATCAACCAGGAGGTGCATCTGTGAATCGCACGAAGGAAGGGAAGTTGTCTTCACGGTTTATGATGTACTTTAAACCGCATAACCTGAGTGAGCTCAGGGTGATCTCCCGCATGTTGAACATAGCCATGGTGGATTTCGTCGGTGCAGCGCTGGACGCATACATCTACAAGAAGGAGACGGAGACCGGTAAGACCATCCCTGTGCGGCTGAAGAAGAGATACGTCGGACCCAGGAACGACACCTCCGAGAAGCGGATCCGTTACGTGATGCGCCTCGACAAAGACCTTGTGGAAAAAATCCGAGACATTGCCTTTCTTGACAACCGGAGGTTCACCCATGTCTGCGATGATGCTATCGCGAATTTCATTGCCTTCACCAAGCAGTCGAGAAACTTCAAGAATGTCTGGACATCCCGCTCAGATGTGGAGGCGGTCCGGGGCAGAAAAAGCTACAAATCCACCGAAGAGATCTCCGGTCTTCTGACAAACTACAAAAAGATCAAGATCGCAGCTGCAGGGTGATCCGATAGCAGGGGGGCCAACGGGGGACTCATGAAAGACGCCGATCCCTCGAGGAGCCGCCGCTTGTGGTCTTTGCCCGTGGCGATCATGTCGCTGCGGCCCGACGGAGCGCCCCGGGACATAGGGAAGTGGTACAGGGCTTCGTTTCTCGGCAGCGCATGCTGCATTTTCCTCTACACCGTCTACGGGCTCATCTTCGTTCGACACCATGCCTTCAAGCTCTCCGGGGAGATGGATCTCCTCCTGAGATCCGGCATGACGCCGCTCATCACACCCCTTGACCCTCATCTTCAGGCCTTCGGGCACCAGGTAGGCAGCGCACTCTTCTTCGGACTCACCCTGGGTGTTTTGAATGCCCTCGTCTGTATGGTCATGACACTCCCTGCGTGGAATAGAGGCCGGGTGGAACGAAAGGACCTTCTGCTGTTTCTCGTGTCCGCCCTTACGTGCACTTTCCTTGGGCTCAGCAGGGAACTCCCGGCTGTTTCCATCATCTGCGGGGTGCTGTGCCCCCTTGTCTTTGCATTGCCATGGACAGGGGTGCTGAAAAGGGGACCGGCCATCGAGCGCAGTCTCTTGAGATGGGCGATCTGTACCGGCATTCTCTGCGCCCCGTTCATCCTCCTCGTCTTCATGAGGCCCTCGTTCCTGATGGTGCGGGATTCCATGCTGGGCATGCCCGTGGCACGTGCCTTGAGCGGTTTCTACTACAGCCACACCCTGCTGGCTGCCGATGTGATCAAACCCCCGGCCGCCCGTCCTCAGAGCGTGATTGCCGTTTCCCGTGACATCGACCGGATCGGGCCCCTGCCGCACGGGACCCTGTGGGTACGAACCCCTGCCCCCTGTTCCGTGAAGGCAGCTACCTTCGTGGTGAGCAGACAGCCTGTCGGCTGTACATCCATCATCCTGAGAGACCGGCTTCCGGCGAATGCCGGAGGAAGGATCTTCAAGGCATACGGCAAGGTCTTTGACCGCAATGCGCAGATGCGCCTCGCCATCGGCATCTTTCTTTTCTCCGGGCCTCTGATCATCGCCCTGTTCCTCCTGATCTCCTGGCTCGGACTCGGCCTCGAGAGGCTCTCTCGGCACAGCATCGCATCTTCTTCCGCCATCATCGCCGCTTACGTGGTGCTCTTCGTGCCTGCATGGAACACCGCGTTTCTGGATATCCAGCTCAGGGCACATCCCGAGAGAATCAGGGCATACCTGGACTCCGGCGTGGAAAACAAACAATACCTGGTGGCATCGACCTTCCCCGGCTCGCTTTCCTTGAGGGATATCGAACGCATGATGCGATCCGAAAGTGCGAGGATACGGATCAACACCATCATAGAGGCCGGTCAGCGCAGAGACCCGGCCCTCACCAACGCCATGGAGCGCTCACTGAAGGATCCCCAGCTGAACGTGAGGACCAAGGCGTGCTGGTCGCTGGGCAGGATAGGTTCGGATCGCGCCCTGCTCCTGCTGGACAAGGTGGTCAGGGACGATCAGTCATGGTATGTCCGCGAATATGCGTACTCCGCCCTCGGGATGATACGGCCCGAGGCAAAGGTGATCCGGGCGGACTTCTAGCGTAGCCCACAGTATGATCGAAGCTTCTTGTGCCCCGGGAAATTCTATGTTAGGCAACTCCTGGTTTTACGCGCATCAAGGGAGAAGAACATGGCAGAAAAGATACAGCAGATCCAGGAGAACCCCGACAAGGAGAAGGCGCAGCTGAAACAGCGGCTTTCCCGCATCAGGCACACCATCATGGTCATGAGCGGGAAGGGCGGGGTGGGCAAGTCCACGGTCACCGCAAACCTCGCAGCGAGCTTGAGCCTCGAGGGGTACAGAGTGGGCATTCTCGACGGTGACATCCACGGCCCGAACATACCCAAGATCCTTGGAGTGGAAGGACAGCAGCTCCTGGGAAGCGACGAAGGGGGGATCAATCCCATAGAGGCAGCGGAGAACCTCAAGGTGGTCTCCGTGGGCAGCATCCTCGAGAACCCTGACCAGCCGATCATATGGCGGGGCCCCATGAAGCATTCCATCATGAGGCACTTTCTGAAGGACGTGAACTGGGGAGACCTCGATTTCCTCGTGGTGGACCTCCCCCCGGGCACCGGTGACGAGCCGCTCTCC
>JAJFUP010000088.1 GCA_021372395.1 Deltaproteobacteria bacterium | reverse complement strand
ATGCTCACGGTGAAGCCGCTGTCATGGTATCCCCGGTTGATGTCGTCATTGAAGATCGAGGTGTCCGTGACGCCGTACCAGGCCGAGAGGGTGACGGTCCTTATGAACTTCGAAACCGTGAACCTCGCGCCCAGGTCTCCTGCCAGGAACCGGCCCGCCTTCACATCGAAGGTCAGGCCCTTTTCCGGGATGTTCACGCGGGTGTTCAGGAAGGCCGTGGTGTACAGTTCCTTCACGTCGTCTTCCTTCAGCTTCAGAGGGTTGTCGGGGTCGCGCTTTTTCACCGCGCTGCCGCTCACCCCCACCAGAAGCCTGCCATCGAGCATCGGTACGGCCACCTCGCCGTCGAACCCCGCGTACTGGATCTCGAGAAGCCCTGCCGAGACCTTTGCGTGCACCCCGTAAGAGGTCTTCACGATCTGGTCGAACAGGAGCCTCCCCAGGGCAACGTCCTGCTCCTTGTAGAGGGCGATGTCGCTCCTCACGGGTATGGAGAGCGGCTCGTTCACCGAGGAGATGCTGTTGATGGGATAGCCTTCCAGGCCTGCCACAAAGGAGGCCCCTTTCCAGGGATGATAGCTCGACCACAGCTGGAGGCCGACCCTGGCCTTGAAGAACCCTGACGGGTCGTTCAGGAAGGTTTCGATCATGGGCCTGAAGCCATATTGCACGAGCCTTGTCTCTCTCCTGAGCGTGTCCGGCGCTTCGGCACTGTCCGTATCCAGCCGGGACAGGCTCAAGAACTGGTTCGCGTTGAGCTTTCCCGCATGCCACTGAACGATGTCGGACCGGGTAGCCGTCAATCCCAGCACCGGTACGCGATTCTCGGTGAGGGTGATGGAGACATCTTTTACATTCTCCGGGCAGATCTCGGCGACCAGGCGCAGGATCACCGCAACCGCCCTCGTGCCGTAGAAATAACAATCGTTCTGAGCCTCTATCCGGAGGTCATCCCTGTCGAGGGCCACCCCGATATCGGAAAAGCCGGAGCAATACAGCGCCTGAGCCAGCCTTTCTTCGAGGGGAGACAACCTCGTTGCCTGCCCTTCCCTGTAGGGAGGATCGTAGAGGGGGATGAGGGGCCTGCCCACATCGAAGTCCAGGGCCACGTTGATGCCCACCTGCTCGCCCCTCTGGTAGCTGAGATCGATCTCGGTCCAGTCAAGGGGCTTCCACCTCAAGCCCACGTTGATCTTCGACGGGACCGGCTCATCGAAGTGTTTCTCTTCCGGGCCGACATCGTACAGGCTCATCTTGTGGAACTTGACGGGGCTGTACTCGATCATGAAGGCGTACTTCTCCGAGGGAGCGAACTGCACCCCGGCAAAGACCTGTGCGTCTTTCCACCACTGCTTGGGATCGGAGAACAGCTCCACCTCGACCCCTTTGCCCGAGGCGGTAAGCGGCCGTTTCCCGAACCTTCCGTTGCCCAGGCCAAGGGTGAAATCGAACGGGTAGAGCTGCTTACTCGCCACCACATACTGCGATGCCAGGAGCCTGGTGCCCGACGGGTCCATGATGCCGACCGCAAGGGCAGGGATGTACTTGCCCTCGGGCAGGAACCGGTACTTGACATCTGCCGACTTGTCCTTGTTGTTCCCGTACCCCTCGAACCTGCCCTTTTCGACCTCTTTCTCCGTCCCCAGGATCTCCGTCACCCTGCCGTCGATCTCCAGGCCGTTGAACGGGCTGATGACCGCGTAGTACGTCCTGGAAGGGTTCACCTGGCTGATGCCGGTGCGCCAGCGGCCCTCGTTCATGACGCGTGCCGTGGGGATCTCCATGAGGCCGGTCCCGCCCCAGCTTCCGGCAGAGGAGAACGGCTCATCCCCGGCAAGGCAAGGGGAACTTGCCAGGAGGAGAAGGGATGCACAGCCTGCAAGGACGCATGCACAGCAATGGAGCAGACGGCATGGCACACATCTCGAACAAAGCGGGTTCACGAAGCTTTCCAGAATGATCCCGCGCTCTAGAACAGCTTGATAACAACGCCCGCGGTCACCGCCATCTGCATGAGTATCTGCGTGATGTCCTTGACCTCGCGCAGCCATGCGACCCGGTCGAGCTTCTCCGGGACGATGATGGAGTCACCCGGCTCGATCTCCCTGATGTCCTCGCCAAAGGTCGTGACCTCCCACCTGGACTTGGGATCGTTCCAGTTGAATAATCCATGGGAAAGCTTCCGGGCCGAGCCGTCGACCTTCAGCACGTAGACATTGTCCGTGTCCGCATAGCGGGTGTATCCACCCGACATGGCGACATAGTCCTTGTACGAGAACTTTTCGGAATAGACATAGCTGCCCAGCGACATGACCGAGCCCATCACGTTCACGGAACTGCTCATGGTTGGGATGTGGAGATGGTCCCCTTCCTCGAGCTCGATATCGTACTCGCTGCCCTTCAGGAGCCGCAGGTGCGCCAGCCCGATGGTCATCCTTCCCGTGGCCTTCAGGTCCCTCAATGCCTCGATGAATTTCTGCTTGGACTCGAGCTCCGCCTTCTTGGCCTGGAGTTCCTCTGCCGAGCTCGAGGTGGAGACCTCCCCCGCACTCTCGGCCAGCAGCTCCCTCCGGAGCCTGGTGACCATCTCCTCGATGCCCTTCTGCTGGAGCTCTTTCACCTGCACCCGGGTGAAGACCGCCCCCCTGAGGTAGGCCTTGTCGGTGTAGCCCCCGGCCCGTTCGATGAGGGAGGAAAGCCTCTCGCCCCTCTGTATGGTGAAGGTTCCCGGAAACTTCACCTCCCCCGTTATCTGGGCGGTCCGGTAGAGCTGCCATTCCGGCACGGCACGGACGAAGAGGTAGTCGTCCTCTTTCAGGGGGAGATTGCCGCCTTTGTCCCCCTCGAGAGCACTCTTCAGATCGACGCTGAGCGTTTCTGTCCTGGGCCCGCTGCTCGTCACCGTGACCCTTGTCAGCTCGGCTTCCTTCACGTACGCATAATGCTTCAGCCCCCCGGCCATGGAGATGAGATCCCGCACCGTCATGCCGGGGGTGAATCCATACTCACCCCCCCTGTTCACCGCCCCGGTAAGCCTGACCATCTTCCTGTCCTGGACGACCTGGAAAATCTTCAGCAGGTCGCCGGACTGCAGGGAGAGGTCCTTGGTGAGGAGAGGCTCCAGGTCCGAATCAAGGACCACCTGGCTCCTGTTGTCCATGATCCTCTCGATCTGCACCCTGCCTGCAAAGGCCACTGCGCTCAGGCCGCCGGCCATGTCAATGAGGTCTGAGACCCTGTTCTCGCCTTTCAGCTCGTAGATGGCAGGCGTGTGCACGCTGCCTGCAATGCCCACCAGAGCCCCCACCGGCGGGATGAAGATCACGTCTTCGGGCATGAGCCTGATGTCTTTCGTCTTGTCGCCCCGGTGCAGCAGGTCGTACAGGTCGAAGTGCACGACCGTCTGCCCGCTTCTCTCCACCCGGATGTCCCGCATGGTACCGGTCTTGCTCGGGCCGCCCGCCTCGAACAGGGCGTTCAGGAGCGTGGAGAGCGACGATATGGTATATGCCCCCGGACTGCTGGCATTGCCCACCACATACACCCGGATAGTCCTCAGGGATCCCATGCTGACATTCATCTGAAAGCCGGTGTAGAACTTTGACAGCTCCTTGTGGATGGTTTCCTTGAGCTCCGTGAAGGTCAGCCCGGTCACCCCTATGGTCCCGACCTTGGGCAGGCTGATGGTGCCGTCCCTGTCGACGGCACTGGTCCACTGCCCCTCGATGCTCCCCCAGATGGATACCCGTATCTCATCGCCCGGGCCGACGACGTAGTCAGGCCCCACGGGAACCTCTTCCGCCGGGGCAAAGCTGGAGGGAGGCTTGCTGAACAGGTCATAGCCGAACTGCCGGATGTTGGTGGATACCGATGCAGGGGCATTGCCGGAGACGTACTGCTCGAATTCTGACACCTGGTCGGCAGAGGTCTTCCGCTGGACAGCGGGAGCGGGTTTGTCTTCCTTCTGCTGGATAATGGTCTGCTGGAGCACGCCCGGCTGCAGGGTCGATGCAGGGGATGCCGGTGATTGCGCCGGGCTCAGCACCTCTGCGGATGGGGTGATGGGGATCACCTGAACCTGCTGGGCAGCGGCCATGCCCGGATTGATCACCTGCATGGCGATGATCAGCAGTACCACCAATCCCCATGGTATCTTTCTCGTGGTCACTATCATTTCTTCCCCCTCATGGGTGCACACTTGAAGTATTTGAATGGTCCGCCGGGGTTCCACCCCTTGCGAAAGCGGGAGTCCAGAGTCCGGCGGGAAGCCGGGGAGATGGACTAGCCGTCACCCCCGCGGAGGCGGGGGTGGGAATGACCTGTCGATTGCGGTAAAGTCACGTTTCAGATGCACGGTGCAGGATCGTCCGTGTCTTTTTCAATGCTGCCCCTGTTCGGAGGGCCGGGGGCTCAACCCTTCCTGCATGCCCCCAGGATGGCCCGGCATATCGTCTCCTGATCCTGTTCTGCGAGGTATGGGTGCATGGGCACGGAGAAGATCCCTTGTGCAGCGCGCTGCGAGACCGGAAAATCGCCCGGGGCATAGGCAAGGTACTGATACGCCCCCTGGACATGCAGCGGCTTCGGGTAGTAGATGGCGCTCGGTATCTTCTCCTTCTTCATCGCCTCCAGGATGGCGTCCCTGTGCTCCGTGACCAGGGAATACTGCGCCCACGCGCTCTTCGATCCCGCGGTAACATGGGGGCAGGCGACCTGTCCCGACTCGCCGAGAACCTGCGTATACCGCCTTGCAACCTCCTGCCTCAGCTCGATCTCCTCGGGAAAGATCTCGAACTTCGCCAGCAGAATGGCCGCCTGGAGGGTGTCGCACCTCCCGTTGATGCCGATGCGGATGTTGTCGTACTTGTCCGTCCCCTTGCCGTGCACCCGTATGGACTCGAGCCTGTCTGCAAGCTCGTCGGAGTCCGTGAACACCATGCCGGCATCCCCGTAGCAGCCCAGCGGCTTTGCAGGGAAGAAGGACGTCGCCGCCATCCCGGCCAGGGAGCAGGCCTTTGCCCCATGGTACTCGGCGCCGAACGACTGGGCCGCGTCCTCGAGGACAAAGAGCCCCTTGGCTGCTGCCATGGCGTTGATGCAATCATAATCGGCCGGCTGGCCGAAGAGATCCACCGGGATGATCCCTTTAGGCGTGAGGCGCTCAAACCCCCGGGGCAGGGGATGCCTGCTCGCATTGCCCTTCTCGAACGCGTCGATGGCCTCCTTGAGCCTGTCCGGATCGATATTGAAGGTGACGGGGTCGATGTCCACGAACACCGGGGTCGCACCGAGGAGAGATATCACCTCGGCCGTTGCCACAAAGGTGAACGGCGTGGTGAAGACGGCGTCGCCTTTGCCCACACCAAGAGCCATGAGAGCCATGAGCAGGGCATCCGTGCCTGACGAGCAGGAAACGGCATGCTTTATCCCCACGTACTCCCCGAGCTTCGCCTCGAGCTCCCTGATCTCCGGGCCCATGATGTACTGGCCGTGGGAGAGAACCCTGGCTATGTTTTCCATGAGCCGCTCATGGATCCTTTTCTGCTGATACTGCAGGTCGATGAACTGCATGGCTACGATACCTCCCTGGCGATGCATAAAGCTCCGCTCTGCGTGGTGAAAGATTGGGGTGCCCTCAAATGACGATCTCCCATGGAACGATCTCCACACAATGCATGTGTCGTTTCCCTTATCGCATCATGTACTACAAATCAAGTCCGGGGTAAGCTTTAGAATCGCATGCGATCATAGAATGTTATACGAAAGAACGTAAGCAGCCGGGACACAATCCCGCCAATCCGCTCACGTTCTCACGGGAGTCAAAATCAGGGAATCTCCTACAGGAGGAGTTCCAGGTCCTCCAGGGGGTAGGCCATGCACGGGTGGATGTAGCCGAACTGCCGGTCCGACTTTCTCAGCTTCACCCCGTCGGGCTGGAAGACCTTGCCCGAGAGGAGCTTGGTGCGGCACAGGCTGCACTCTCCCGACCTGCACAGGGCCGGGATCACGATGCCGCTGCGCTCAAGGGAAATCATCAGGGGTT
Source organism: Deltaproteobacteria bacterium (assembly GCA_021372395.1). Classification (GTDB taxonomy): domain Bacteria; phylum Desulfobacterota; class Desulfomonilia; order UBA1062; family UBA1062; genus MWEI01. Next base: position 4,265 of record JAJFUP010000088.1, on the reverse strand, counting down.
CGCCGGCCTTTGCAGGGATGGTCTTCCCTCCCCTGATCCTGACCATGAACGTGTCGAGGGCCTTCACACCCCTGGGCCACCCCGGCTGGGAGGTGACATCCCTGGGCGGGCCGTAGACCTCGGTGCGGATCTTCCTGCGGGCAACCCCGAGCTTTTCCAGCTCGGAAAGGCAGAATGCGTACATGACCTCGGGCCCGCAGACAGAGAAGGTCTTTCCGGACACATCGCCGAGCAAATCTTTCATGAGCTCCGCGGTGATGAAGCCCTTGAGTCCCTCGTAGGGTTCCGGCGGGTTCGAGATGACGTGGCTCACCGCGATGTTCGGGTGTCTGGCAGTTATCAGGCGAAGCTCCTCCTCGAAGATGATGTCAGATACGTCCCGGCTGCCGTAAACGAGGTGGATCTGGCGGTCGAGGCCCTTCTGGGCAACCTCCCGGATCATGCTCATGAACGGGGTGACGCCACTGCCGCCGGCCAGGAACACGAGGTCTTTCCCGTGGAACAGGGGGTTGTAGGTGAAGGTCCCGGCTGGAGAGGAGCTCTCAAACGTTTCGCCGACTGTGACCTCCTCGAGGAAATAACCGGACACAAAGCCGTCTTCCACGCTCCGTATCGTGATGTCATAGAATCCGGTCTGGCTGGGCGACGAGGCGATGCTGTAGGGCCTGCTGGTCCTTATGCCTCCAACCTCGACAAAGACATTGATGTACTGGCCTGCCTGGAACGGTGGCAGATGGCCGGCCGCGCCCACCAGCCGGAAGGTCTTGGCGGTTTGCGTCTCCTTGATGACCTCGGAGACCTTCAGCGCGACGGTTTTCGGGTGGAGCAGGGCAATCATCCGCTCCACCTCGCCCTTGCGATCGGTATAATCGGACCCGTATTTTTTCAGGGTCTGAATCTCTTCGACGATCTCGGTGTAGCCCTGGATATCCTTCATGACGTCCTTGAGTGCCATGGCTTTCCTCCTTAGGCTTTCTTCAATGACTTGAGGACTGAACGCGCCGTAGATCTGCCCGAGGTCAGCGTGGGCTGGAACCCGCCGCCTCCCACCCACGCCCCTGCGAAGTAGAGCCCGTTGATGGCGGATCTGTTCGACAGGAAGTACTGGGAATCCTTGGCAAACTGATCGAACCCATAGATGGCCCCGCCCGGATGGCCGAGGTAGCGCAGATGGGTGAGCGGTGTGGCCGCCTCCAACTCCTCGATGTGGTCCCTGATCTTCGGGAAGACACGCTCCGCCAGACGGAGCATTCCCTCGGCATAGCGGTACTTGGCATCCGCGTACTCCTGGGGGGAAACCGCATACCACGGGTCGCCGTACTGCAGGGCCACCAGGGCGGCCTGGCAGGTGCCCTTTGGCGAGAAGTCCGGGTCGGACACGTCGTAGCAGGTGAGCAGGGCCCAGCCCTGCTGCTCCATGGTCCTCCACAGGCTGAAGGCCCTGTCCGAGTCTACGGTGGTGGTGATGAAATTGGTTGTCTCGTAGATCCCCACTTCTTCAGGCTCACAGTCAAGACCCATGTACAGGGTGAACGCCGAAGGGCCGATGGTGTGGCTCTTGAATGCATCCAGCTCGGCCGCAGGGATCTCCCCGCGGTCGATGAGGTCGATGTAGGTATGGATGGTGCTGGCGTTCGAGACCACGCGGCCCGTGTCGACCCGGTCTCCCTGCTCGGTGATGACACCCTTGACCGCGCCGTCCTCAACCACGATCTTTTTCGCTGCGCAGTTGAAGCGCACCTCGCCGCCGGCAGCGAGGAAGGCATCCAGCAGGGCGTTGGACATGGCCTGGGAGCCGCCCTTGAGATGGTAGGGCTTGAACTCGATGTACGCCCACAGCATGATGGCGAGGTCGCCGAAGGGGAGCATGCTCGGCGGGACACCGACATACCCCCAGTACACGCTGAGGATGGACTTCAGCAGGGGGCTTTCGAGGTACTCGTCCAGGACCTCCTGCGAGTTCCTGAAGGCATACGCGAAGTACGTCGGGTATTTCTCCTTCGAGATGCCGGGGTCATGGAAGAACAGGCCCTGGACCATCTCCATGCAGTACCGGTAGACCAGTTCCATGAACCTTGCGATGGCATCGCGTTCCTTGGGGAAAAGCCTGGCGAGCTCGTCGATGAGCCCATCGCGGTTCGTGGGCAGGGTGATGTCGAAGGTGCCCGGAAACGCGACCCGGTAGAGGTTTTCCATCTCCACGAACTCGAGCTTGTCGAGGACCCCCATCTCGCCGAGGATGGCCCTCAGGGGCCCGGGCCGCTCAGCGGATCCCATGCCGGACAGCTGGTGGAGGGCCACCTCGAACTCGAACCGGCCCCGCACGAAGCTCGTGGCGCATCCGCCCGGAACGTTGTGCCTCTCCAGCATGAGTACCTTGCGGCCGGCCTGGGCAAGGGTGAGAGCACATGTCAGGCCGCCGTTTCCTGCCCCGATAACCACCACATCATAGTCGGGCATAGAGGACCTCCCAAGAAATATATTAAAGTATCACTTTAACCTTTATTATATGCCATCGGGTGCCCTGTCAAGTGATGAATCGCGGGTAATATTCTTGAAAATATGCTTCCTGTGCGCTATCCCGGATACATGGTCATTCCCGGGGACAGCCCTATCGGGCTGATATCAGACAGCCATGGGAACCTCGCGGCTCTGCTCGATGCCATCGGGATGCTCGAACAGATGGGCATGCACACCATTGTTCACCTGGGTGACATCTGCGATTCCCTCGCACCGCACGCCCTGGAAGATGCCGTGAAGATCCTTCAAGGTCATGGGGTGCGGACGGTCAGGGGCAACAACGAGCATGCAATCCTCTCCGATCATCAGGCCCGTGACAGAGGGGTCCTCTCGCCCGATGTCGTGGCCTACCTTGCCGGGCTGCCCTACACCCTTACCATGGGCGATTTCAGCTTTGCCCACAGCGCACCCTTTGAGTGGCCCGCGGCCACGAGAAGACCGTTCACCGAGTATCTCCCCCGTTTCCTGGAGAGCGGACCCCTCCCGTTCAGGATCCTCTTCAGCGGCCACTCGCACTCCCCGTCCATCCTCGAGATCGACGGTCACAGGCTCAAGAAGATCCCTGCCCAGGAAGGGATCACGCAGAGTCTTTCCCGTGACAGGCACTACGTGATCACGGTCGGCGCCGTCCAGGAGGGGTCATACGCTGTGTTCCTGCCGGAAGAGTATGCAATACGGTTTCTGCAGCTGAATGGCCGATAAAGAGGCTGTCCTTCGAAATAGCGGCATGCGCCCAGCTTGGGGGACCAAGCCGCCCCCGTCGTCCACGTTGCGAACTCTGCTGAAACGAGCGGCCTGGGAAAACCTCGTACCCCGACAAGAACGTCTTTCCACGGCCTCTTGATATGTTCATCTCACCGCGCTTCACGGAGAGATGAACATATCAAGAGGCCAAAAATCCCCATGACCCGTTCAGGGCATGGGGATTTTTGCGAGTATTTTCCGGAACCCTTCCTATCCGAGCAGCGGCCCCAGCACGCCGAACATCTCGGGGAGCTGGTCGAAGTACTTCGGGTTCTCCAGGCTCCTGATCTTGTCCCAGCTCTCCATGACCTCTTCGGGAGAGGGGATCTTCGTGCCGTCGGAGAGGAACACGCCGGGTCCGGTCACGATTGCCGAGCGGCTGTAGTAACCGAGCGTAGCGTTGATGATCATGCCGGAGTCCTGGCACAGTTCGGAGCACATGTAGAGCACCGCAGGCGAGATGAAGTCCGGCTTCATCTTTTCGAAGAACTGCGGGGGGAGAACATCTTCCGTGAGCCGGGACGCGGCGACAGGGACGATGATGTTGGCCTTGATGTTGTACTTGGCGCCTTCGAGCTTGAGCACGTTCGTGAGACCGACGAGGCCCATCTTGGCCGATGCATAGTTGCTCTGCCCGAAGTTCCCGAAGAGCCCTGCACCGGAGGTTGTCATGACGATCCTGCCGTAGCCGTTTTCCCGCATGTTCACGAAGGCAGGCCTGGTCACGCAGTAGGCGCCCCTGAGATGCACGGCCATGACCGAGTCCCAGTTCTCCTCCTCCATCTTGTTGAAGGTCTTGTCCCTGAGGATCCCTGCGTTGTTGATGAGGATATCCACCTTGCCGAAGGCGTCGATGGCGGTCTTCACGATGTTCTCTCCGCCCTGCGCCGTGGCCACGTTGTCATAGTTCGGCACTGCCTGCCCGCCAAGGGCCTTGATCTCGTCCACGACCTTGTTTGCCGCGGCATCGCTGTGGCCCACGCCGTCACGGGTACCGCCCA
>JAJFUP010000084.1 GCA_021372395.1 Deltaproteobacteria bacterium | reverse complement strand
ACTGGCGGTCCGCGGCTCGGCCGAAGCTGCCACTGACTTCTCCTGGCTGTCCAGGGGCGACGCCGTATTCATCAAGCCGGTGAACAATTCAGGCAACCCCTACCCGGCCACCACCAGCCCCATCGCCATAGCAGCCATGGTCGAACTTCTCAGGGAAAAAGGGGCGGGCAGGGTGATCGTGGGCGACATGTCAGGGGTCCAGTACGTGAGGTTCTCTGCCGCGGCACGATCCGGAAGCACCCGCGGGTTGATGGAGTCCTCGGGCATAGCCCGGGCGGCCCAGGCATCGGGTGCCGAGATCCATTGCTTCGAGGAGGCCGGGTGGGGCGCCTTCTACGAAGATGTCCCGGCCGTGGGCACCAACTGGAAGCGTCCCCTGATGATGCCGAACATCCTGAAGGAGGTGCAGCACATCGTCCTCATGCCCCGCTGCAGCCGGCATATACTCTCGGGCAGCACCCTCGGGCTGAAGGCCGCGGTGGGCTACTGGCGCCACGACACGCGCCTGGAATACCACCGGGACGCCGCCACCCTGCAGGAGAAGACGGCCGAAGGAAACACGGTCGCAACCCTGCGCACGAAACAGCGGCTCGTGGTCACCGCGGCAGACAGGGTACTCACCACCTTCGGGCCGGACAAGGGCTACGTCTTCGAGCCGGAGACCGGCCTGGTGATCGCCTCGGAATCGGTGGTGGCCCACGACATGGTGGCGCTTGCCTGGCTGCTGGAAAACCGGTGTACGATGCCTGAGCCGCACAAGAAGGATCTCCTGGACATCAGCACCGTGGTGCCGAGGTTTGCCAATCACCTGGTGACCTTCTGGCTGGGTGGATGGGGACCTGCCAGGGACTCCGAAACGCTCGTCAAGAACGATCTCAAAACCATCTGGGATGACCGGGTCCTCACCCGTGCCTGCGAAGTCTTCGGCGGGGCACCCGGGATTGCCCTGCAGTCGGTCGACGGCTCGCTGCCCGAAGACCTGAGGACGCGTCTTGGCGAAATGACTGCTTTGCCGGCCTGACCTGCCACGATGCCCGGCAGCCCTGACCAGCGGCCGCCAGGAGCCCACATTCCCTATCGACCTCCCTTGCATTTTCTTGGGGGAGGACTATCTTGAAGGATTCGTTGATGCTCGATCGTATGGCATGTCCGGGACAGGATACCCATCTTCGATCATGCCTCCCCATGAATGGTTTTTTCAGGAATGGAGAAGATTCCCTGCTGAAAGGAGCAAGAATGTGGACACGAAAGACCTTCTGAACAAGACCTATCAGGTGATTCTGAAGCAGATGATGGAGAAGGGACAGGCGCCGCATTACACGGAGATCGCCACCCGGGTGGGAGTTCCGCTGGAAGAGGCGCGTAACGCTCTTCACCAGCTGATGGCACAGGGGATTCCCGGCCTGTGGCTTTTCCCCGACACGGACTATATCAGCAGCTTTGCACCGCTGAGCAACCTGCCGACCCAGTATCGCATAAGTGTCGATGGCCAGGAGAAATGGTTCGGGCAATGAGGCTTCGAGTCGCTGGCAGTTTGCTGGCTTTTCCCGAAAAAGGTGGTCGCAGTCGACGCGCCCTGCCTCGATTGCGGGGCACCCGTTCATGTGGAGATAATGGATGGGGTCGTCTTGAAGGCCGTTCCCGAAGGAATCGTGGGGTATGTGGCCGTACCGTTCTCAAAATGGCTGCAGCGGCTTCCCTTTGCCTGAAGCACCATGAACCTCTTCCGGTCGGAAGAGCACGTCCGTAACTGGCAGGGATACGACCCCACCTCGGATGAAGGCATCCTAGCGCTCAAGGATCTCGTGAGGGTGTTCTCGGGGAATCTTTTCCGGAAGCGGCTGGATCCGGATTATGTCTCACGCAGCCCGGAATACATCATGGAGCTGCTTTCCACCATGTCGGAGATCGGCAAGGAACGGCCGTTCTGGAAGCCCTGACAGGGCTTGCGGAACGGGTTGGGAACGGCAGGCCAGGGGAGAGATGCGCAAAGGAGGCGGGTGTCCGGAGAATTCCCCGGCCGTCAGATCTTCCTGCTGTCGTAGGCCCAGTGGAGCAACGCCTGCCGCTGTTTTCTCCGGCAGGTCAGGTCTCCCCCCAGGCAGTGTTTCCTGATCTGGGCGATGTGCCTGGTCATGGCCTTCCATCTCCTGATCTGGCGCTCGTCGTCCGGGCATCTCCTGCCCCGGTAATACCGGCAGTACCACTGGAACCAGCCCCGGGGGTCCTCGTGGTAGATCCAGCCCTTTGCGATCCAGTAGGACAGGGGCTTCGACGCGTTGACGCCGAAGCAGTTCAGCCCGGGGTCGTGAAACTCGTGACAGAGCCTGGCGTGGGCGAACCACTCCTTGGGGAACTCCGCGGTGCAGTCGGTCAGGTACTTGCCGCCGAAGACGCCGAGCTCAAGCATCTGCCTCGGGGTGAGCTCCGGCCTGAACTCGGGGTGGAAGTTCGTAGCCTCGGGCACGGTCAGCAGGTAGCTGTATCCCTGCTGCATGAGGTCTTCTACGATCACCCGTCTGCTTCTCATACAGCCTCCCGGCGCAAAGACAGAGGAATGGTCACTCAGGGGGGTGCGCCCGGTCACTCCCCGAAGAACCTGCCCTCCTCCCAGGCCACCTTGTGCTCCATGATGACCTGGTACTGGTGGTTCAGGTCCAGGATCTCCTTCTGCCAGAAGCTCTCGCCGCCCCAGTCGGGGTGGTTTGCCCTGAAGTCGTAGTCGTTTGCCTGCCTGGCGCACCAGGCGAGGTAATAGATGATGCGCATGAACCTCAGGGGCTCGATGAGCCGGATGGACGAGTGGTCGAACTCCCGGAACTGCTCGTACCCGTCGAGCAGCAGGTCGATCTCGCGGCGCGACCGGCCGGCGTGGTCGGGCAGGAGCAGCCAGAGGTCATGCACGGGGGGGCCGATCATCATGTCGTCGAAGTCGATCACCATGAGCCCTTCGCCCGGGCGGTCGGGGAGGTTGCCCCGGTGGAAGTCTCCATGGATGCGGATGAGCTCCGCGCCTTCGAAGAGAGGCGAGATGCTCTCCACGATGCGCTCCGTGAGGTCTTGGAACACGGCCCGGTGCTCCGGGGTGACAAACTCGCCCCTGATGATGTAGTCCAGGTCGTCCCGGGTGGATTTTTTGGGGTGCAGGGTGATCCGTTCCTTGGGAGTGCGGCGCTCGCCTGCGAGGTGGATGCGCCCGACGAGCCTTCCCAGCCTTGTCCAGTCTTCATCTGCATTCACCTCGAACTCGCGGCCGGATCTCTTGGGAAAGAGCGCGAAGAAGGTGTTGTCCATCTTCCCGACCGTGCTGCCGTCGGAGAGCTCCAGAGGGCACACCACCGGGATCTCCGCCTGTGCGCAGTCGGCGAGGAACCGGTGCTCGTCCTCGATGGCATTCCTGCTCCAGCGTCTCGGCCGGTAGAACTTGACGATGAGGCGCTCCCCCGCCCTGGTCTGGATTTCGTACACCCGGTTGATATAGCTCGGCAGCGGCATGGTGAGGCCGGTCAGGGGGATGCCCGTGGCACCCTCCACCACATCGAGCAGCACCTCGGGCGTGAGAAGGGCGAAGTCTGCACTCTTTGTCATGGGTTTCCTCCGTGAACGGTCAAGTATATGGCAATTCTGCGCGCGTGTCTCCAGGAATCTGCTTTGACGACGCCCATGATCCCCGGAAGAGGGCCCCCCGTTTTCCGTCCCCGTGCTGATGCCGCGTGCGTTCGATGAGTGCTGGTCAACCGCACGCGGATGGGCGAGTTGCTCGCCGGGAAAGGCAGGGGGGGTTGACTGTTCACGATGGGTCACGGTGTGCAGTGGATCGTCTCCTGCATTGAGAAAGCTGCACAACCTCGAGCGCCCTTCACGGGCATCCGACCACTGACCGTTTTCAATCGTGGGGTTTGTCCGGGTCCTTCTTTTGTGCATGGTGCTCGGATATCCGCCTGTGGTAGAGCTGGGCAAGTCCGCCGGTTGAGGTTTCCCGGTACAGAGCGGGAAGTGCGCGGCCCGTCTCCGCCATCACGGTCACGACATCGTCGAAGCTTATCCGGTGAAGCCCGTCGGAGAGCAGGGCGAAATGGCAGCAGCTCAAGGCCCTGGTCGCTGCGTGGGCATTGCGCTCGATGCAGGGG
>JAJFUP010000079.1 GCA_021372395.1 Deltaproteobacteria bacterium | reverse complement strand
GGCGATCAACAACGGGGAGTCCGAAGCCGGGGTCCTGGCCGCGTGCGCCAAGCTCTTTGCCAGCGAGGCAGTGACGAAGATCACGGGTTGGGGCATGCAGATCTTTGCCGGCCATGGGTACCTCGCGGGCAGCGACATAGGGAGGCTCTACCGAGATGCCAAGTTCGGGGAGATCTGCGAAGGAACCTCCGAGATGCAGCGGGCTTTGATTTCCAAGGCAGAGCTGGACAGGTTTGCGGTGGGATAGGGAAGATCATGCGGGGAGAAAAAAATGTAACCCGTCGGATTTGTCATCTGCCAAATGCAGATGGCAAATCCGACGGGTCCAGAATGAAAAAGAGCAATATGCGAACGGTCAGGAATGAAAAAGAATAAATATGGCAAGACATGAACGGTCCAGCACGAAAAAAAAGCAAAATGCGAACGGTCCGGAATGGAAGAGAATAAAGGGCAGATGATGAGATTGAATGATCCGGAATCAATGAGAACGAGGAAAGAGCCATGGATGTCATAGAGACCAGAATCGACACCAACTCCGAAGAGTACAGGAAGAATTACGAGGCCATGGAAGGCCTGGTGGCGGACCTCAAGACGGAGCTGAAAAAGGCGAGGGAGGAACGGCCCCAGAAGGATATCGACCGCCTTGCCGCCCAGGGCAAACTGCCGGTGCGAAAGAAGCTCGACATGCTTCTCGACAGGAACAGCCCGTTTCTGGAGATCGCACCGCTCGCCGGCAGGGGCATGTATGACGGCAGGATCCACGCGGCTGGTCTCGTGACAGGGATCGGCGTGGTGGAGGGCCGCGAGGTCCTGGTGGTTGCCAGCGATGCCATGATCAAGGGCGGTGCTGTCTACCCCATAGGTGTCAAGAAGAACCTGCGCTGCCAGGCCATCTGCATGGAAAACCGCCTGCCCATGATCAACATGCTCGACTCAGCCGGGGCATACCTGCCCCTGCAGTCCGAGATCTTCCCGGACATCGACGACGGCGGCAGGATCTTCTACAACCAGGCCCGCATCTCCAAGATGGGGATCCCGCAGATAACGGCGGTCATGGGGCTCTGCACGGCAGGGGGGGCGTATGTCCCGGCCATGTCCGAGGAGGTCGTCCATGTGAAGGGTACGGGCGCCATCTTCCTGGGGGGGCCGCCGCTGGTCAAGGCGGCCACGGGAGAAGAGGTGACCGCAAATCAGCTGGGAGGGGCAGAGGTTCACTGCATCGAGTCCGGGGTGTCGGATCACTTTGCAGAGGACGATGCACATGCCGTCTCGATACTCCGCAAGATCGTGGGGAACCTTCCGAGGAATGAAAAGGCCCGCCTGACCATGCGCGAGCCCAAGCCTCCGGTCTACGACACGAAGGAGATTTACGGCATCGTGAGCCGCGATCTGAAAGTGCCCTACGACTGCCGGGAGATCATCGCCCGCATGGTGGACGCAAGCGAGTTCCTGGAGTTCAAGGAGCTCTACGGGCCCACGCTCGTGTGCGGGTTCGCCCATATCCACGGCTACCCCGTGGGGATCCTGGGGAACAACGGCATCCTGTTCTCGGACAGTTCGCTCAAGGCCACCCAGTTCATCCAGATCTGCGACCGGCGGGGGATCCCGCTCGTCTTCCTGCAGAACATCAACGGCTACATCATCGGCAGGCAGTACGAGCGGCTCGGCATCACGAAAGACGGGCACAAGATGGTCAACGCGGTCTCCACCTGCACGGTCCCGAAGTTCACCGTCATCGTGGGGGCATCCTTCGGCGCAGGCAACTACGGGATGTGCGGCAGGGCTTACTCCCCGCGCTTTCTGTGGATGTGGCCGAACGCCCAGATCGGGGTCATGGGCGGCGAGCAGGCCGCAGGCGTGCTCATCACCCTGAAGAACGACCAGAATGCCAAGGCGGGCCTTCCTCCCATGACCGCAGAGGAAGAGGAGCTCATCCGCGTGCCCATCGTCGAGGCTGCCAGAAAAGAGGGCGATGCCTACTACAGCACCTCGAACCTGTGGGACGACGGGATCCTCGACCCGGCCGACACCCGGGACGTCCTGGGGCTGGCCATCTCGGCCGCGCTGAATGCGCCCATCCGTGATGACGTGCCCGGGTTCGGGATCTTCAGGATGTAGGGACACAGAAGAGGAAGGCATAGAACATGCGCCGGATCCAGAAGCATGTGGGCTTTTGAGGATGGTTTTACCGAACCTCTTCACCTTGATCAACTACTGGGGATTTGACCAGGACGAGAGGCCAAGGGGAAAGCAGGGAAGGCGTCTACAGGATTACGTGAGGGTATCGGAGAGGTTTTTGTCGAACGAGATGATTGCAAAACCCATCCAGACTGTCATTCCCGCGAAAGCGAGGGTCCAGAGGAGATCCAGTCCAGCCGGATCAGTTTTCCCTCCTGTCACCCCCGCGAAAGCGGGGGTCCAGAACGAACCGGGAAGGCTCATCCGAAGAGGTCGATGAAAAGAAAAAAAGGGTCGGCAAACAGGGGAAGAGAACGATGTTCGAGAAGATACTTATAGCCAACAGGGGCGAGATCGCCGTACGCATCATTGCCACCTGCCGGGAGATGGGGATCCGCACCGTGGCCGTCTATTCCGAGGCCGACCGGGACGCTTTGCATGTGCTCGAGGCCGACCAGGCCGTCTGTCTTGGTCCTGCCGAGCCCATGGAGAGCTACCTGAACATGGACAGGATCATGGCAGCGGCGAGAGCGAGCGGTGCCCGGGCCATTCACCCGGGCTACGGGTTCCTGGCGGAGAACCCCGCATTCGCCATGCGCTGCGAGCAGGAAGGGGTGGTCTTCATCGGGCCGCCTGCCCGGGCCATCCGTGACCTGGGGGACAAGACCGTGGCGAGGCGGACCATGATCGAAAGCGGCGTGCCCGTCATCCCGGGCATGATGCAGCCCGAGGCTGATCCCGACACGCTGGCCCGCGAGGCAGATCGGATCGGCTACCCGGTCCTCATCAAGGCGGCTGCAGGGGGCGGCGGAAAGGGGATGCGTGTCGTGCACTCCCCGGGAGATCTCGCCGAGGCGGCTGTTTCTGCGTCAAGCGAGGCGAGAAGCGCCTTTGGAAACGGAGCCATCTACCTGGAGAAGTACCTCGAGAAGCCCCGGCACGTGGAGTTTCAGGTACTGGCCGATGCCCACGGGAACGTGATCCACCTCCTGGAGCGGGAGTGCTCCATCCAGAGGAGGCACCAGAAGATCATCGAGGAAACGCCGTCACCGGCGCTCACCCCGGGGCTCAGGGAGGAGATGGGAAAGGCGGCGACCGCTGCGGCCAAAGCCGCGGGCTACGTGAATGCCGGGACCGTGGAGTTCCTCCTCGACGGGCAGGGGAAGTTCTATTTTCTCGAGGTCAACACCCGCCTCCAGGTGGAGCACCCCGTCACCGAGATGATCACGGGCATCGATCTGGTGCGTCAGCAGATCGAGATCGCCGCAGGCAGTCCCCTGAGGATCTCCCAGGAAGACATCGTGGGCAGGGGCCACGCCATCGAGTGTCGCATCTACGCGGAAGACCCGCTCAGCGCCTTTCTCCCGTCGTCGGGGAAGATCCATTTCGTCAAAGAGCCGAAGGGGCCGGGCATCAGGACCGACAGCGGGGTATACTCGGGCTACACGGTCCCCATGGAGTACGACCCCATCCTCTCGAAGCTGATCACCCACGCGCAGAACAGGTCTGAGTGCATCCAGCGCATGAAGCGGGCACTGAAAGACTACGTGATCCTCGGCGTGCTCACGCCCATCCCGTTCCTCGTGGACATCCTCTCCTCCGAGGCCTTCGAAAAGGGCGAGACGTACACGGATTTCATCGACACGCACTTTGCCGACTGGCGCCCGACCCTGGAAGGAACAGATCTGGCCGTCCTGGCGTACGTGGTGGATACCCTGGCGAACCGTACGAGAAGGCCGTCTGCGTTCACCGCTGAAACCCAGGCCTGTTCGCCATGGCTGACCCTGGGCAATTTCCGGCCGTGATGAGCATGAAGAGACCTTGTGCAGAAAATGACGGAGGCATGACATGAACTACAGCTTGCGGATCGCCGGGCAGGACATGCCGGTGGAGGCAGAGCTTTCGGAGCAAGGCAGCGTGAACGCAACCATCGCAGGCAGGGAGGTCGTCGCCCGTTTCCGGGGCATCTCTCCCAACCAGATCCACCTGGAGGTGGACGGCGTCGGCGTGAACGCCTTTCTGGCGGACGATCCCTTAGGCAAGCTCGTCAACGTGGGAGGCACCACCTACCTGGTCCAGGATGCCGACGACCTTGCCCGGTCAGGCCCTCGAAGAAGGGGACTCAAGGAACTCCCCCAGGAGGTCACCCCGCCCATGCCTTCCGTGGTGGTGCGCATCATGGTGGGCCAGGGCGATCCGGTGGAGAAGGGACAGGGGGTCGTGGTGGTTTCGGCCATGAAGATGGAGACCACGCTCCAGGCGCCCTTCAAGGGGAAGGTCCTGAAGGTCAACGCCGCGGAAGGCGACAAGGTCATGCCCGGCCAGATCCTCGTGGATATCGAGCGGGAAGCCGAAGAAGGGAAGGATACGCAGTAGAAAGGCTCTGATGATTTCAGCCCGTTCGTTTCGGTCATTTCACCCGGAATGACGTGAAACGATCGAAACGAAAGGCGGAATTTTTTTGGGCAGACCCCTGAGAGGAGGACACGAACATGTCGGAAGAACATCTGCTCTACCGTGTGGAAAACCACGTGGCCTGTTTTACCATCAACCGTGAGAAGCAGAGAAACGCCATTACGCCCGAGGCCGTAACCCTCTTCCTCGAGTGCCTGGACAGGGCCGAGGACGACGGCGACGTTCGCGCGGTAATGATCACCGGGGCAGGGGACAAGGCCTTCTGCACGGGGGCACAGCTCGGCGACGGCATGTCGGCCGACGGCAGGAAGATGTTCAGCGACTATGCGAAGCTCCTCAAGCGCATCGCCTCGTTCAGCAAGCCCACCGTTGCCCGGGTCACGGGCTTCTGCCTGGCAGGAGGCATGGGATTCATGCTTGCCTGCGACATCGTGGTGGCCGGCGACGATGCCGTCTTCGGGACGCCCGAGGTCAATGTGGGCCTGTGGCCCATGATGATAGGCGCCCTCATCTTCCGCAACGTACCCAGGAAAAAGGCCATGGAAATGGTCCTGCTGGGCGAGCGGATCAGCGCTCCGGTCGCGCTTGCCATGGGCCTGGTCACCCGGGTGGTGCCGGCAGGTGAGTTGGACGCTGAGGTGGAGGCCGTGCTGAAAAGCCTCACGGCAAAGAGCCCCATCGGCATGAGGATCGGCAAGGAGGCATTCAACGCAGCTGCCGACATGCCGCTCACCGAGGCCCTGGATTTCCTGTCGGGAAAGCTGGTGGAGGTGGCATCGACCGCAGACGCGCGGGAAGGCATCACGGCATTCATCGAGAAGCGGCCGCCCGTTTTCCAGGGCAAGTGAAGGAGGACACCATGAGCACGACCGATACCGGGAGAGGGGACAAGGTCATCATCGCCAACTGCAGCGGGTTCTTCGGTGACCGCCTGAGCGCGGCAAAGGAGATGGTGGCAGGCGGTGCCATCGATTTTCTCACGGGCGACTACCTGGCAGAGCTCACCATGGCCATCCTCTTCAGGGCGAAGATGAAGGACAAGAACGGCGGGTACGTCCCGACCTTCCTGAGGCAGATGGAGCAGGTCATGGGCGAGTGTCTGGACAGGAACATCCGCGTGGTGTCGAACGCCGGGGGCCTGAACCCCAGAGGGCTGGCAACAGAGCTCGGCCGTCTTGCCGGTCAGCTGGGCCTGCACCCGAAGATCGCCTACATAGAGGGTGACGATCTCATGGGCCGCCTCGACGAACTCCAGGCCGCAGGGGAGGAGCTCGTGCACATGGACAAGGGCATTGCCCTGAAGGATTCCAAGGCCATGACGATCTCCGCGAACGCCTACCTGGGGTGCTGGGGTATCGTAAAGGCCCTGGAAGAGGGGGCCGAAATCGTGGTGGCGGGACGCGTCGCGGACGCCTCGCTCGTGGTGGGCCCCGCAGCATGGTGGCACGGCTGGAAGCAGGATGACTGGGACTGCCTCGCCGGGGCCACCACGGCTGGGCACATCATCGAGTGCGGAGCCCAGGCCACGGGCGGAAATTATTCGTTCATCGACGAGGTCCCGAGCTTCAGGAAGGTGGGGTTTCCCCTAGCCGAGGTCTCCGGGGACGGCTCGTTCGTCATCACCAAGCACCCGGGCACGGGAGGGCTTGTCTCGGTCGACACGGTCAAGGCCCAGCTGCTCTACGAGATCACCGGCCCTTGTTACCTGACCCCGGACCTGGTGGCTCGCTTCGACACCATCCGGATCTCGCAGCAGGGCCCAGACCGGGTTCTGGTAACGGGGGTGAAAGGCGAGCCGCCCACACCCACGGCCAAGGTGTGCATCAACACGCTGGGCGGGTACAGAAACTCCATGACCGTGATCCTTACCGGCCTGGATATCGACAAGAAGGCCCGTATCCTGGAAGAGGCCCTCTTCGATGCCATCGGCGGCAGGGAGCAGTTCCAGCACTGCGATGTTCAGCTCATCCGCTCCGACAAGGAAGACCCGGCCACGAACGAGGAGGCCTTTGCGTACCTGCGCATCACCGTGATGGACCCTGACCAGAAGAAGGTGGACAGGGTGTCGTCCAAGATCGTGGAGCTTGCCCTGGCGAACATCCCAGGGTTTGCCGGCACGGCGCCGCCCGCAAAGGGCACGCCCGCCATCGTGTACTGGCCTGCGCTCGTTTCCGGCAGGCATCTCCACCAGAAGGTGGTGGTGGAGGGCGACGAGTTCACTGTGGAGAGCGTGCGGCCCGTGGAGGGCTTCCCTGCTCCGGAACCCGTTTCGATCGAGATGCCGGGCGTTCCGGGCCACAGAACCGTGCGGGTGCCCCTGGGCCGGGTGTTCGCAACCCGCTCGGGCGACAAGGGCGGGAACGCCAATCTCGGGGTGTGGGCCAGGACGCCCGAGGCCTTTGCCTTCCTGCGGGAGTTCCTGACCACCGAGAGGCTGAAACAGCTGCTGAAAGACCTGGGAGGCTACCGGATCGAGCGCTGCGAACTGCCCAACCTGTTGGCCGTGAACTTCTACATCCGGGGCATCCTGGGCGAGGGAGCTGCAGCATCCGTCAGGCTCGATGCACAGGCCAAGACCTTGGGCGAGTACCTGCGCGCAAGGGTCGTGGAGATGCCTGAGTCTCTTGTCCCGGGGTCAGGCCTCGACATTTGACAATTCCGGGCGCAGGTGATGGTTGAAGTCTGCCCCCTCAATTTTAATGCAGCAGGAGAAGGACGATCAGAAGAGATTCGGGGTGAGTCATTTTTGAGAACCGGGTATGTTTCTAAGCCCATAGAAGCACCACAGAACTTTTCAGGCGTGCCTGCGCATTCTGGTTCTCTCTCCTGGTGAAAGGCGAGGGGACCAGAATGCACAGGTCAGGGCTTTCCCTGCCGTGACCTGGGGCTTGAAAGCGGGCGTGGAGTGGCCCTCCGAAACACAAAGACCCCGTGTTCAACAGGGAATGATTGAAACCGGATGAGTCAACGCTGACGTTATCTGCAGAAGTGTCAATTGTTGAGGCCTGACCCCGTTCAGCGGTTTTCGGTGGGATCGGGGGAGGGCTCAGGAGTCTGCAGCCGGGCCTTTGTGCAGGATGCTGCCTTGAGGCACAGTGCGCAGCGGTTGTCGCTGCACATCTGGCACGAAAAGCAGTCCTCGCACGGATGCTTCTTTGCTCTCCCGTCATGTTCGGGGACGTACAGCAGACCTTCGAGGCCTTTTATCCGCTCAAACGCCATGGCACACCTTTTTTACGAAATCTCGACGATTTCCATTAAATGGAAAACGCCGCCTCTCCGGGGCAATCGGGGCAAGCCCTGACAGCTGCCCTCAAGGGGTGGGTTGACTTCTCAGTGCTCGATATCAGGCGCCACTTGGCAGGTCAAGAAAAACCCATTTCGTGGTCCGGTACCACGTGCCCGGTTTCATTTCCCACCCGCGATTGACACAGCGGGTGCACTTCATGTATCTTGTTGAAATGAAAAGACCTTCGGTTCCCATTATCGTAGGTGCAGCCCAGTACACGCAGCACAAGGGTACGGTACGGCCTCACGACCCCATGGGCCTCATGGTGAAGGCGTGCAGGGATGCCCTGCATGATGCGAAAAGCACAGGGCTCAGGGACCTCATCGACCGCGTCTATGTCATCAACCTGTTCCAATGGCCTCTCCGGGATGCGCCCGGAACACTCTGCGAGCGTCTCGGCATCCATGCCCCCCAGAGGTTCTACCTGCCGGTGGGCGGAAACACGCCCCAGCTCATCGTGAACCGGGCCGCCAGGGACCTGGCTGCAGGCAGGTGCACGGCCGTTCTCATGACCGGGGCAGAGGCCATCTACTCCCTGAGGAAGGGGCTCAAGGGAGAAATCGTGCTCGACTGGCCCGAGAGCTGCCCGCCGGAACGCATCGACGGGGAGAGCACAAGTGGCGTCGACGACATCGAGGCATCTTATGACCTCTTCCTTCCGTCCCACGTGTACCCGCTGTTTGAAACCGCCCTGCGGGCGTCACTGAGACACACGCCCGACGAGCACCGGCTCATGATGGGCAGGCTCTTCGAGCGGCTCTCCGCCATCGCGTCAATGAACCCGCACTCCTGGTCCCGCAACGCCCTGACCGCAGAACAGATCGCGACGCCGACTGGAGAGAACCGCTACATCGGCTACCCCTACACCAAGAGCATGAACGCGAACATCAACGTGGATCAGTCAGCGGGTCTCGTCATGACCACTTCGCAGACCGCGAGGTCACTCGGCATCCCCGAAGACACGTGGGTGTACCCGTTGGGAGGAGCCGACCTGAACGACATCTGGTACGTCTCCCGCAGGCCCTGCCTCGCCGGGTCGCCCGCCATCCGCGCTGCTTCCCGCATCGCCCTGGAGCAGGCCGGGCTTTCCCTCGACGACATCGGGGTTTTCGACCTCTACAGCTGTTTCCCTTCTGCATACGACATCGCCCGCAGAGAGATCGGCATACCCGAGGACGACCCGAGGGACAGAAGCGTCACGGGCGGTCTCCCCTATTTCGGCGGGCCGGGAAACAACTACACCATGCACGCCATTGCCACCGTGGTGGAGCGGGTCAGGAAGGACCGCACGCTTTGTGCCATGGTGACGGCTAACGGCTGGTACCTGACCAAGCACTCTGTCGGAATCTACGGGGGAACCCCCCCGGTTAACCCCTGGGATGACCGTGACGACTCCCCGATCCAGCGCACCATCGATGCCGGCGAGCTGCCGAAGCCTCGGGAGCGGGCATCGGGGGCTCTCACCGTGGAGGCGTACGTGATACGCCACAACAGCGCTGGCCGGCCCCTGTCGGGCACGGTCATCGGACGGCTCGTCGACGGCAGCCGGGCCCTTGCCGACATCGATGCAGGACACGATCACCTGCTGAAGATGGAGGAAAGAGAGCTTGTGGGCATGAGCGGCGAGGTCCGACACGATCCTGTCCTCGCCAGGAACCTGGTCCGGTTCCCGGCCGTTGCATGATTCCCTGATCCCTGTTCATTGACACTCCCCGGCAGGGGGTTACTATGGAACGCATCTGACAAGGGGATGCCGCATCCCGGATATTGACAGCCTTTGCGTAAGGAAGCGGCGCGGGGGGATCTCTCCAGACGACATCCGCTCCCTTATGCCCCGGAAGGAGACAAATCATGCCGGACAGCGTCTACAAGGTCATCGAACTCGTGGGGTCGAGTGAGAATTCGTGGGAAGAGGCTGCGAAGAATGCCGTGGAGACCGCCTGCAAGAGCCTCAGGGAGCTCCGGGTCGCCGAGGTGGAGCAGCTCGACATGAAGGTGGAAAACGGCAAGGTGGTCGCCTTCCGAACTCGGGTCAAGCTCTCGTTCAAGTACGACCCTGCGGTCCAGAAGAACTGGTCCGAGTTCTGACCGGGATTTCGTGAAGGACCTTGCCCGGGTTTAACAGGCCCGGCTTTTGCCGTGTGTCTTCAGCCCATGCCTGAAGGCTCTTCTCCCCGGGTATGGCGGATGTCCGCGGCGCTCACTCTCAGCCTGCCCGTGTCGAGGCTCTTGCCCGGTATGGCCAGGAGCAGCTCATCGCGGCTGATTTGCCCCCGGGAATAGTCGAAGGCTGCCTTCATCATGGTCACGGCATCGGCGCGTGCATCGGCAAAGAGTCCTTCCACCGTGACGGTTCTCTCCTGCCCCGTTTGGAGATCAGCCACGGTGATGAGTGGCGGGAGGCATTCGCCGGAGGGGACATCGCAATAGAAAAGGCCGAGGTACGAGCTGTCTTTGAGCAGGCAAAAGCGCGTGAAGACCTGTGCGATACGGTATGCAGCCCTGCTGGTGAAAAACAGGTTGGAGAGAAGCTGCTTTCTCAGCGAACGCCTTATCTCGACGATGTCCGCATGGAAATCCCGGGAGACGACGTCTTCGAACACGAGGCCCTTGAGAAAGGCCGACCGGATGGTCCTGTGGATGCGGAACGTGTTTTTCAGGTCCCGGTCGAGGCATGTCTCCAGGTGGCGGTGCATGTACACGGCTTGGGTTCTCTTCCAGGGCACTTCATCGTAGTAGTTGCCCGAGAGGTAGTAGATGACCGGGTGGAAGGCGATGTCCAGGGCGCAGTGGGTGATGAACCCGAGGATGAAGGCGATGTCCTTGGGGTGGCGGGCTGCATCGAGCACCGAGAGGATGACCGTGTTCGTCGGGTTGCCGGTCTTGCCGTGAAAGGACTCGGAGATCCGCTCGATCGGTTTTTTTCCGCTGTAGTAGAACGTGTCCGGGATGATGGAGCCGAGCAGGTAGGTGTGGAGGTGGCTGGAGACCTCCCGCAGGATGTCCGTTTCATGAAATTCTTCAAGGACCCGGTATGCGAAGAGGAGGTGGGTGTTTTCCTTGGGCATGGTTCCTGTTCCTTTGTGCAGGGATAAAAGCCAGTATAGGCGCAAAGGCGCCCCTTGTAAAGCGAGCCCCCGTATGAGCCCAAAAGCATTGACAAAAATCGGGGGAAAGCACAGAATAATCCCGGGGTTTCTCAGCACGATCATGCTGGAGAGGGGTTTTCATGAAAAGTGTTCAGAGGCAGGTACATCCGGACAAGGCATTCGATCGTATCTTTCATCCCGCAAGCATTGCCATTATCGGCGTCTCGGCCAAGGGAAGCATGTTCGGCAGCGGTATCATGAATGCGATACAGGCCATCGGGTATGAGGGGGAGATCTATCCCGTGAATCCCAAGGGCGGGGAGTTC
>JAJFUP010000071.1 GCA_021372395.1 Deltaproteobacteria bacterium | reverse complement strand
GCCTACTCCTTCATCCACCTGTCCTTGAGCTGCCCCTCGATCCCTTTTGCCTTCACCGCCTGGAGGCCCTTGTTGATCAGGGCCAGCGTCCCGGCATCGCCTTTCTTCACCACGACCCCGTACTCTTCCCTGGGCGATTGACTCCCGGTGCCGCAGATCCCGCTCGCGATGGCGAATTTGTCGGTGTACCTGCCCTTGGATGAGGCATAGCTCAAGGCCACCGGAGAGTCGCAGTACACGCCGGCCAGGTCTCCCCTGGCCAGGTCCCTGAACGCCTGACCGGACTGCTCGACCGTGTAGTAGGTCATCCTGCACCCGAGGGTCTTGCGGATCGCATCCGCACCCGTAGTCAGCTTGAACACGGCGATGTCCTTGCCCTGGATGGGTGACCCCGCCTGTGCCCTGGGGACCACGAGGAGCTGCTCTGCGGTGAAGTAGGGCTCGGAAAAGTCGAACTTCTCTTTCCTGCTGTCCGTGATGCTCACGGATGCCATGACCGCGTCGTATCTGCCCGTGTCGAGGCCTTTGAAGATCTTGCTCCACGGCACATTGACGATCCGGACCTTGAACCCTGCCTCGGCAGCCATGGTTTTCAGCAGATCGATCTCGTATCCGACGATGTTCCCTCGGGAGTCTTTCATCTGCATCGGAGGCCAGTTGGCATTGACTGCCACCACCATGGGCTTGGCGGCGAATGCAAAGCTGCCCGGGAAAACGCACAGCACGATGAATGCGAAGGCACATGCTGCAAGCATCTGAGGAACCTTCATGGAGCCCCCTTTCATCATGGATCACATCCATGATGAGGTTACGGAAAGTATCACAACAATCCTTTTCGGATCACACCCGGTTCACTTGATCGGATTACACATAATATACCGATCGAGAGAGGAGAAGGAAGCAGGAACAGGGAGGGGCAATCCGGGCGATTCTCTCCCCGGCTCGGATCTCTCCTGGATGGAGGTCCTTGCAGAGCGTGTTTCCGCAGGGACGGGGTTGCCTTCGGAAATGATGCTACCTATTCTAGAGAAAAAGTGCTTAGAATGGTCCCGAGATCGCATGAAGGAGCCTATCCATGGGAAACAGCCTGATCGAGATGTTCCTTTCCCGATTCGAGCAGTTCGCAGGCAGGTCTCTCACCAGGCGCGGGTTCATGAAGGCCCAGGGCGTGGGCACGATCCTGCTTGCCGGGGCCTCAAGCGGCATCATCACACCGGGGGTGCTCCGGGCCGCGTCTCCCCCTGACGTTGGGGTGGCCGTCGGAGATCCGGCAGCCGCTGCCCGGGCCGCGGTGAACCTGATGGGCGGCATGAAGGCGTTCGTGAAGCCCGGCAGCAAGGTGGTCATCAAGCCCAACATGAGCTTTGCCGAAGGGGTGGATTCCGGCACCAACACCCATCCCGCAATCGTCCGGGAGCTCGTTGCCATGTGCAGGGAGGCCGGTGCGTCGAAGGTGCGCGTGCTCGACCACCCGCTGCGGCCCACCGAGCTCTGTGTCCAGGAGGCAAAGGACGCGTGCCGCATCTTCGGGAACGATATCGTGCACGCCCTGAACAAGGGCGATCTCTACTCCGGGGTCGCGCTGCCGAAAGGTGTGTCGCTGAAAAAGACCGACGTGATGAAAGACGTGCTGGAGGCCGACGTGCTCATCGCGGCCCCGGTGGCCAAGTCGCACGGGAGCACGGGTGTGAGTCTGTCCATGAAGGGGATGATGGGGCTCGTCTGGAACAGGACCGTCATGCACTGGAGGTACGACCTCCACACGAGCATCGTGGACCTGTGCACCCTGCTGAAGCCCGATCTCGTGCTGATCGACGCCACCAGGGTGCTCAGCACCAACGGCCCCGGCGGGCCCGGGGTCGTGCTCAGGCCGAGGACCGTCATCGCCTCGCGCGACATGGTGGCCGCCGACGCCTCGGCCGTGCAGATGTTCGCGTGGTACGGCAGGAGGATGGAGCCGCACCAGGTGCAGCACATCAAGATCGCCCATGAGCGGGGGCTCGGCCGCATGGACATCGGCAGCCTCGTGACCAGGAAAGTCGTTGTCTGATGGTGCCCAGGAGGATCTTTCAGTCCATAAGCCTCGTCGTTTTCCTGGTACTCCTGTGGTTTGCCGCATTTCCCCTGATCCTGCCCGTGCCCGTGGACCTCTTCCTCAGGATGGACCCCATGGTCCTGGTCACGACGCTCACGGTCACCCGGCGCATCGTGCCGGTCCTCCTGCTCGCTGCAGCCATCGTCGGCCTCACATTCGTCTTCGGCCGGTTTTTCTGCTCCATGGTCTGCCCCCTGGGCACCACCGTCGACATCACGGACCGCCTCATCCGCCGCTCACCCGGGGCGGAAGACTCTCGATCACCCACGCTTAGGCTCGTGAAGTACCTCGTGCTCTGCTTCGTCATCGCTGCAGCGCTCCTCGGGGTGTCGCTGGCCTTTCTGGCATCGCCCATCTCCCTGGCCACGCGCCTGTACGGCCTCCTGGTCTATCCCGTGTTCTCCCTGGCCACGAATGCAGGCCTCACCCTCATCCGGCCCCTGGCGGAGCCCCTCGGGATCGACGCGCTCGCCTACGCGGGCCTTGCGAGCCCCCGGTTCGCCCTGCAGTGGCTCACCGTGGCCATTCTGGGCGGGGTGTTCGCCTGCGGCTTTCTGGCCCCCCGGTTCTGGTGCCGGTACCTGTGTCCTGCGGGCGCCGTCTTCGCACTGGCATCGCTGCGCCCTTTGCTGAAGCGCAGGGTGAGCCCCGAGTGCACCTCCTGCGGATTGTGCAGGGAGAAGTGCCCCATGGACGCCATTGCCGAAGACCCTCATGTGACGGACGGCTCCGAGTGCATCTCCTGCCGGACCTGTGTCCGGGTCTGTCCCGTGGACGCCGTGCGCTTTTCCTTTTCGCCCAGGGGTCTCCTGAAGCGCACGATCCGGTTCTCAGCGCACCGCAGGGCGCTCATCCTCTCGGGCATGGCCGGTCTCGGGACTGCGCTGGTCGCGCTCACCAGCCTGAAGGGCATGGCCCGGGAGAGTGTCCAGGGCCAGGTCGCGGACCCGTCCCTGATCAGGCCGCCGGGGGCGGTTCCCGAGCCTTTGTTCCGGGGAAAGTGTGTGGGGTGCGGAGAGTGCATGAAGACCTGCCCCACCAACACGCTGCAGCCGGCCGGCCTGGCCGCGGGCCTCTCAGGCCTCATGAGCCCGGTGATCGTGCCCAGGAGGGGGCCGTGCGACCCGGCCTGCGCCGCCTGCGGGCAGGTGTGCCCCACCAGTGCCATACGGCCGCTGCCCCTGGATGAGAAGAGGTATGCGAAGGTCGGCACCGCCTACGTCATCCCGCACAAGTGCATTGCGTGGGAGTTCGGCAGGCCGTGCCTCGTGTGCGACGAGGTGTGCCCCTATGGGGCCGTGGAGCTCAAGACGGTCGAGGGGATATCCGTGGCCGTGCCCTTCGTGGACGAGACCAAGTGCAACGGGTGCGGGTTCTGTGAATATTACTGCCCCGTGCAGGCGACGTCGGCCATCGTGGTTGAG
>JAJFUP010000056.1 GCA_021372395.1 Deltaproteobacteria bacterium | reverse complement strand
TCCACCTCTTCCTTGGTCCCCATCTTGGGGATCATCTTCTCATTGAAGATGGAGTAGGTGGGTTTCATGCCCGTGGCGATCTCTGCACGGGAAACAACGTCGCGGCGTTCGAGGTCGTTCACGAAGCGCTTGCCCTTCTTGTTCACATAGATAATGCCATAGCCCGGCCCCCGGAAAGGATACACTGCCGGTGAATCCAGAGTGCCTTTCTCCGGCTCAGCATAGGGATACAGCTGGATGAAGGCCAGGTGCAGGGAGTCGGCCCCGATTGCCTGAGAATAGCGGATCATTTCGCCGGTTGCGCCCATGTGATTCGTGCAGTTGAACTCCGGTACGATACTCGGGTTGAAGGCCTTGCGCATATTGATGTCCCGGCTGAATCCGCCGGAGGCGAGGATCAAAGCGCGTTTGATCTTGATGTTTTTTTTCTTGCCGTCCTCTTTTACCTCGACCCCCAGGACAGGCCCTTCCGTGTCTTTGCGCCAGATCCACGTGACCTCGGTACGCAGGCGTATGGTTGTCCCGCGGCTCTCGGCGATCTTCTTCAGCGCCTCGGTGTAACCGCGGCCCACTCCCTCGACGCAGGTGTGCGTCCGGTAAGCCGAGTGGCCGCCGGTACGGTTCAGGATGTCGCGCAGCTTCAGCCCGCCGTCATCGATCATCCAGTTCAGCGCAGGGGTGGCGCCCTCGGCAAGCATCTTCGCCAACTCGGGATCGCCGTAGAAGTCTCCGCCCTTGACCGTGTCATTGGCGTGGAGCTCTACGCTGTCGTCGCCCAGCTTGTGCTTTTCGCGGAGGTGAAGCTCGTCGTCCGAGGAGTTGTACTCACCGCCGTTGATCACCGAGTTGCCGCCGTACACGGGCATCTTATCGAAGATGACGACTTTGGCGCCCGCTTTTGCAGCTTCAGCAGCCGCTGCCAGACCGGCAAAGCCGGAACCGATGACCACCGTGTCCAGCGTCTCGTCCCACTTTTTGGGGAGCATCTTCTTTTCAGCGGCATCTGCCTTGCCTGCGGTGAGGTTCAGTGCCAGAGTACCTGCCGAAGCCACGATACCTGCTGTCACGGCGCCTTTGAGCACCTGCCTTCTCGTTACTCCTCTTTCTTCCGGGGTTTCATCCTTCTTCATTTGTATTCCTCCATGTAGGGATTTCTCTTCCGAGAAGAACGTTCTTCTCGGATTTGTAGGTTTCGGTGACAAAAGTGAGTGCGTGGGGAAAGCACAAGGTGCCGATAGCCTGCTGACTGCTCTGTGCCTGTACAGATGGTTTTCCTTGAATCGGTGGATCGAACCATGAGTCGAGGCCCCTCAGGATCATGGGTTGCGTTTCCTGTTGGATTTTTTCACCTGAACTCGATGAAAATGGTATCTTTCGAACTGGTATGCGGTCGGTAATCATGATCAAGCAATCAGGAAAAAGAGTCATACCGTGTTTTTTCTGATCCTTCCAACCCTAGTATGAATAATAATAATATCATAGGATCAAAAAATGGATTTATGAATCAGGTGAACACCTTATATTGCACTACGGGGGTGCCTTATTTAAGCTTGGTAAAACGCAATATGGAAAAAAGTGAGAAGGCCTCGAGGCCACAGGGGCAAGGCAGGGGAAGGTCCTGCTTTTATAGTTTTTCAGGCAGCAGGTATGGAGGGGGCAGCGCTTCGTCCGCGCCGCCCCCTGTGAGGCTTGGATCTAAGCCTTTTCCTTGGCAGCGTTCGTTCCGGCGATGCGTCCGAAGACAACGCAGTCGGGGGTAGCATTCCCGCCCAGCCGGTTCGATCCGTGGATTCCGCCGGTCACCTCGCCCGCTGCAAAGAGGCGTGGTATCGGTGCTCCCCAGATGTCGATCACCTGGGCCATCTTGTTGATCCTCAAGCCGCCCATGCAGTGGTGAACCGCAGGCCACTGTGCGATAGCATAGAAGGGCCCTTCTTCCATGGGGAGCATGACATCGTTTATGGCCTTGTTGAACTCGGGGTCCTTCTTGTCCTTGAGGTACAGGTTGTGTTTGTTTATCGTGTCCACCAGGGCCTCGGGAGGCACCCCGATCTTCTGGGCGAGGTCTGCGATGCTGTCCGCCTTCACGAAGCGTCCCCGGGCCATGCCCTTCTCCACCTCTTCCTTTGTCCCCATCTTGGGGATCATCTTCTCGTTGAAGATGGAGTAGGTGGGCTTCATGCCCGTGGCGATCTCGGCACGCGAGACGACGTCGCGGCGCTCCAGTTCGTTCACGAAGCGTTTGCCCTTCTTGTCCACGTAGACAATGCCGTAGCCAGGCCCCCGGAAGGGGTACACGGCCGGCGAATCCAGGGTGCCCTTCTCCGGCTCCGCATAGGGATAGAGCTGTATGAAGCACAGCTGCAGGGCATCGGCCCCGATGGCCTGGGCATAGCGGATCATCTCGCCGGTAGCACCCTTGTGATTCGTGCAGTTAAACTCCGGGACGATGCTGGGGTTGAATTCCTGGCGCATCTTGATGTCCCAGCTGAAACCGCCGGAGGCGAGGATCAGGGCCCGCTTGATCTTGATGTTCTTCTTCTTTCCGTCCTCATCCACCTCAAGCCCGAGGACCGGCCCGTTCGTGTCCGCCCGCCAGATCCACAGGACCTTGGTGCGCAGGCGCATGGTTGTTCCGCGGCTCTCGGCGATCTTCTTCAGCGCCTCGGTGTAGCCGCGGCCCACCCCCTCGACGCAGGTATGCGTCCGGTAGGCAGTGTGACCGCCGGTACGGTTCAGGATGTCGCGGAGCTTCAGCCCGCCGTCGTCGATCATCCAGTTCAGCGCCGGTGTCGCCCCTTCTGTCAGTATCTTCGCTAACTCGGGGCTCCCGTAGAAGTCGCCGCCCTTGATCGTGTCCTTGGTGTGAAGGTCTACGCTGTCGTCACCCAGCTTGAGCTTCTCACGGAGGTGAAGCTCGTCGTCCCATGAGTTGTACTCGCCGCCGTTGATGACCGAGTTTCCGCCGTACACGGGCATCTTCTCGAAGATGACGACCTTTGCGCCGCCTTTTGATGCCTCAGCCGCGGCCGCCAGCCCGGCAAAGCCGGAACCGATGATTACCGTGTCCAGGGTCTCGTCCCACTTCTTGGGGAGCATCTTCTTCTCGGCGGCATCTGCCTCCCCTTTTGTGAGGTTCAGCGCCATGGTCCCTGCCGATGCCACGATGCCCGCGGTCACGGCGCCTTTGAGCAACTGTCTTCGCGTTACCCCTCCTTTCTTCTCTCGTTCATCCATTTCTGGCTTCTTCATGTATCCACCTCCGGTTTTGGTTTTCTCTTCCAAAAGCACTATTTTCTCAGCTCGTTAGGCGCCATAGGCAAAATTGAACACACTGACAATACAAGAGAACGATAACAGAAAGCTTGTCATACGCCTGGATATCTGCATGTATTTAAATAAATGGCTGGAACAGCGAGTCAAGCCCCCTCTTTCATAGTTTTCCGACTTTTTCACAGTGTCTCCCCGGTGAACTCGGGGGAGTATCCCTTTTCGAACAGGAATGGGGGATCCGGAAAGGCAGCACAGGCGCCAGTCCTTCATGCAGGACCGCATGTGGTGACCAAGGAACTCAGGCCGGGATGAAGCGAGGTTCACCCGGTATGGAAAGAAATCTGTCCCCTTTTTCTTTTCCAGATGATAAAATACGAAAAATTGCATCTCAAGGAAGCACCGTCTTCCTTACGGATAGGCAGAATGCACGGTACCCATAGAAGCTTTAGGGAGGTTTATATGACCTTACGTTCACGCCGGTTTGCTGGATGGTTCCTGATTCCGATCACTGTGATGCTTCTATCGGGCTGTGCGCACAACCCCCCGGAAGAGCCGCCGGCCGGCTCCTACCTAGAGGACATATTTACTACGGCCAACACGAACCCGGATGTGGACATGTTCCGCAGGGCCATGCCCGGGTACTTGAGATACCTGGAGGGCCTCGCCCTGCCGAGCGCAGATGAGCAGACCATACTCCGGGCATCGGGGGCATACTTCGGGGATGCCTTCTGTTTCGTGGAAGACACCGACAAGGAGGAGGCGAGCGCCCTCTACCTCAAGGGAAGGGATCTCGCAGTGAGCGAGCTCAGGCGGTACCGCCTCTTTGTCCAGGGCATTGACAGGTCTGTCCCGGAATTCATCCAGTCCCTGTCGGAGGGCTTTGACCAGCGGAACCTTCCGGCCCTCTACTGGGCTGCCATGAACTGGGCCGGCTGGATCAACCTCAATCTCGACAAGCCGGAGGCGCGTGCAGACATCCTCAAGGTGGAGGCCATGATGGAATTCATCAACACCCTGGATGAGTCGTACAAAGGCGCCACCGTGCACGCGCTTCTGGGGGCACTGCGTTCCCGGCCCGTTGCGGACGGAGGAGACCCCGCAAAGGCGAAGCAACATTTCGACAAGGCCTTCATCCTGTCCGGCAACAGTCTTCTTGCCGTCCATGTCTTGTATGCCAGGTTCTACGCACACCAGATCCAGGACAGGGAGCTGTTCCAGCAGACGTTGAAGCAGGTCCTGGATACACCGGCAAACTCCTATCCGGACAAGACCTTTGTGAACGAGGTGGCCAGGAGGAAGGCGAAGCTGCTCCTGGAGAACATCGATACATACTTCAAGCCGGCTGAGGGAAAGAAGAGCCCGCAGGCATAAATCAGCTTCCTGGCAGTCAGGGAAAGGACGAAGCCGGCTTTTTCGTTCATTCAGAGGAGAGCCCGGGCATCCCCTCATCCCCGTACAGGTGAATCGTCGACAGCATAAGCGTCATCGCAGCGGCACGGGTTCAGGCAGTGGCTTGAACCCACTGGAAGCCGTTGTCTATCCCGCCGAGGGGTGTGATCTCCACGAACCTGTTCGCCACCGTGGACACGAGCTCCTGGTCATGGGAAGACAGCAGCAGCACCTCCGGGAATGAGATCAGTCCCTCGTTCAGGGAGGTAATCGATTCCAGGTCCAGGTGGTTGGTCGGTTCGTCAATGATCAGGACATTGGCCCCTGTGAGCATCATCCTCGAGAGCATGCAGCGGACCCGCTCACCACCGGACAGCACCCTCGTCTTCTTCAGCGCCTCTTCCCCCGAGAAGAGCATCCTCCCCAGGAACCCCCGGGAAAAGCTCTCACCCTCGCTGGGAGGGGAGAACTGGCCGAGCCACTCGATGAGGTTCATGTCGTTCTCGAAATACGAGCTGTTCTCCTTGGGAAAACAGGCAGTGGTGATGGTCGTACCCCAGCGTACCGTTCCCTTGTCCGGTTCCAGTTCCCCGGCAAGGATCCGGAACAGCGTTGTCTTTGCCAGGCTGTTCCCGCCGACAAAGGCGATCTTGTCCCCGTTGTGCACGACAAGGTCGAGGTCATCCAGGACCGGGACCCCGTCGATCTTTTTCGAGAGCCCCTCTATCTCTAAAATGACGGTGCCGCAGGGACGCTCGGGGGTGAATGCGATGTAAGGGTACTTTCTGGAAGATACCGGCATATCCTCGAGGGTGAGCTTCTCGAGAAGCTTCTTTCTCGAGGTGGCCTGCTTTGCCTTGGAAGCGTTGGAGCTGAAGCGACGGATGAACTCTTTGAGCTCTTCGGTCTTTTCCGCGGTCTTCCGGTTTTCGTTCTGCTTCTGCTTCAGGATCAGCCGGCTTGACTGGTACCAGAAATCGTAGTTTCCCGCATAGACCCGTATCTCCCCGAAATCTATATCGGCCGTGTGAGTGCAGACCTGGTTGAGGAAGTGGCGGTCGTGGGAGACGACGATGACCGTGTTCGTGAAACGGGAGAGAAACTCTTCCAGCCACCTGACGGCCGCGAGGTCGAGGTGATTCGTAGGTTCATCGAGAAGGAGCACATCCGGGTTGCCGAACAGGGCCTGGGCGAGAAGCACGCGCACCTTGTCTCCATCTTCGAGTTCCCTGATCTTCTTGTGGCGAAGCTCCTCGGGTATGCCCAGACCATTCAAGAGCACCGCGGTCTCTGATTCCACTTCGTACCCGGAAAGCTCTGCGAATTC
>JAJFUP010000033.1 GCA_021372395.1 Deltaproteobacteria bacterium | reverse complement strand
GGAGGTGGCGATCTCCATGACCTGCGTCATAAGCTGCTCAGGCGCGAAGAGCCTGTCCACCAGTCCGACGGCAAAAGCCTCCCCGGGGCTCAACCGCCTTGCGTTGAGCATGAGATCCAGGGCCTTGGATCTTCCCAGGAGCCGGGTCATCCTCTGGGTCCCGCCCCAGCCCGGTATTATGCCCAGGTTAATCTCGGGGCAGCCCATGAAGGCCTTGGGGTTTTCCGCCATGAACCGGAAGTGGCAGGCCAGCGCGAGCTCGCACCCTCCCCCCAGTGCGTGACCATTGATGGCCGCGATGGTGGGTTTCTCGAAGAGGTCTACCTTCGTCCACAAAGCCCTCCCCACTTCGCCGACTTCAGGGTGGCTGATTGCATCCGCCACATCCATGCCTGCGCAAAAACACCGGTCCCCGGCGCCGGTAATCACCAGCGCCCGTGCTTCCCTGTCCGCTGCCACCTCGTCGAAAACCTTGTCCAGTTCGCCCAGCATGGCATAGCTGACCGAATTGGTGGGAGGCCGGTTCAGCGTGAGAATTGCCACATGGCCCTGCCTTTCAAGAAGCAGTGTTTCATAGCCCATAGAAACCTCCTGATATCAATCTGATGCCGGCATTATTACCGGGGCAGGCAGATATTGTCAAGGTTTTTAGAGCGAGCGCTCGTTTTTAAGCGACCTGGTTTCAGGGGGATAGACGCCCTTGCCGGACCCCCGGGACACCCTGTCCTGAAGCAAGGGAGACAGCTCCATGGACGCCTTGAGGCTGTGCAGGGCCCCCGGATCAGGGGCTCGTACGTCGGATTGCCGGACGTCTTCCCTTTTGCCCGGCCATTCCATGAACCGTATCCCGGCGCAGGCGGATCCCCGGCCTTCCCCCCCCATGCTCAGCGCATGGATATGCTCACCCGGGAATTGCCGACCTTGTCTATCTTCTCGGGCTTCAATGCATCGGTTTCCAGCAGAAAGATCCTTGCCGGGTCGATCTTCCCTGTTTCCACGAGCCCATCGCGGATCTGCTGCGCCCTGGCGGCAGCAAGTGACTTGAGGTCGTCATCCGTCACCGAGATATGCTCGATGATCAGCTTCTTCATCTCCTCATCCGGCAGCGACTTCGCGATGCCGAGGAAGTTCGAGGGTTTCGGGAAGGCTTCCGCCTTGTATGCCTTCTTCAGATAGCTACTGTACTCGTTCGGCTCGATCACGATGTCATCCACCGAAGATGCCTGCATACCCTGCCTGAGGAGGTCCTTCAACTTGACGGCCTTGAGCTTGCGTTCGAAAAGGGTATTCACCAGGCCGGTCCTGTCGGTTGCCGCATCCACGTACCCTTTGACCTCCAGCTTGAGCAAAGGCCGCTCATTCAGGATCTTCGCAAGCTCAGAGATCTTTTTGCGGGCATCCTCCGTCAAGGCCGCCTTCCCAGGGTCGAACTCCACGTTGCCCAACTCAGCTGCGCCCGGGTAGAGCGCCTCCAGCAGGGCAAAGGGCGAGGTCGCGGCCTTTTCGAGAATGTTGACGAGTATCTTGACGATGATCTTCCCTATGTGAAAGTCGGGGTCGTCGGTGCGCCCGGTGACAGGCAGCCGGAGATCGATGTTCCCGTTCCTGTCCCGCAGCAGCGCCACGGCGAGCCGGACAGGCAGCTTCGTTGCGTCCTTGCTGTCTACCTGCCCACCGAAGGTAAACTGGTCGACGAGCACATCGTTGTGCGAGTCGAGTTTCTTCTTGTCTATGAGATACTTGAGGTTCAGGGAGACCTTTCCCTTCTCGATGGCGTAGCCCAGATACTTGCCCGAGTACGGGGTCATGGGGGTGAGCTCGATGTTATCCAGCCTGGCGGTCAGGTCCACGAAGAGGTCCTGCTTGAGGGGGTTTATGGAGCCGGTGATAGAGATGGGGGCCTGATTGTCGAGCCTGGCGTTGAGCGTCACGTTCGCCTTCCTGAATTCCTCGGAAGACAGGCCCGTTATGCTGCCGCCGATGTTGGTCAGGGCGGTTGAGTACCCGGGCGATACGGAGCGGTCGGTAAAGGTGAAGCGGCCGTTTTTCAGCGAGACCCTCCCGATGGCGATCTTCATGGGGGCTGACCTGGTTTTCCCTGCCGGTTCGGGTGATTCCTTGGTCTTTTTCCGAACCATGGCGCCGAGGTTGCTGACGCCCTTCGCATTCACCGATACATGGGAGGCGAACGACGAGAGCCCCACCTCCCGTACAACGAGGCTGGCCGGGCTCGTTTTAAGGTCTATGCCCGTAAGGGAGAGCTGTTTCCATGAGACGAGATCTTCAGCGAACTCCCGGTCCACCGAGGCGAAGTCGATCATCCTCACATCCCCGGAGAAACTGATTCCCAGAGGGGCATCCTTGTTCTGCGCCACCTTCACGAGGCCCTTGGCAGAGAGCGAGCCGTGCCGTACGAGGACCGGTATCACATCCATGATGTAGGGCTGCACCCAGGCAGGCTCCAATCCTGCCGCATCGATCCGGATCTCTGCGGCAAGGGGCTTCAGGGCGAAGCCGATCCCGAGCGAGAGGTTTCCGGTCCTGTTCACCCTGCAGGCAAGATCGAGGCTCCCTCCCCCCGGGGCGGCCGTGGTGATGTCCCGGCAGTGGACCTCCATCTCGTCGAGGGTAATCCGCACGGGAGAGCTCCCGGAGAGGTCTTCGAAAGGCACCCTGCCTTTGTTGACGAGGATTTCATCCGCCACGACCGTCATGGGATTTCCCTTCTGCCGGCCGGGTGCGGGCTTCCTGTTCGGCGTCTCCCCTGCGAAGGCCTTCAGCAGGTTGAGCGCACCCTTCCTGTCCCGGCTGACCCGGATCTCCGGAGAGGAGAAGGCGATCCGTCCGAAGTGCACGTTGCCCTCGAGAACCTTCGACGGGCTGAGCGAAGCGGACACCCCGGGGAGGTCGATGAGCGGGTTGCCGCTCATGTCGGTGACCGAGAGTTTCCTGCAGTCAAGCGTTCCTCTGACGGTGAGCTCGGGCTTCCTCTTGTCCCGGAACTGTCGGTAAGTTCCCGTGGCAACGAGATCGAGGGAACCGGAGGCGACCTTGAAACGCGGCTCCATGGGAAGGTAGGCGAGGTAGCGCGGGATGTCGATCCCCTTGAGGCGGAGGCTGAGCGAGGTTTCCAGGGAATCGGAAAAGGGCTTGGTCCTGCCTGCGAGGGCCAGCGGCGTCCCGTTCACGACGGCCTGGAACCGGGGCTGGACAAAGACGTCGGAGTAATGGGCGATGTTCGAGATGAAGGGGATGGCGATGTGGATCTCTTTGACCGTGTGAGTCTTTCCGACCGGCTCGTCATCCATCACGACTTGGCCGCCCTTGACCTGGATGTTCGCCAAAGAGAAGAGCAGGGGCTTTCCCTTCTTCTTCGGGCCTTTGAGCAGATCCGAGAAATTATAGGTGCCCCCCGGGTACCGGATGACCTTGAGGGAGGGGTTCTCGACCCTCAGCTCCCTCAGGATGAGGGCCCTCTTGAGGATGGACAGGGCATCGAGGTCCACGGAAATAAGGCCGGCAGAGACAAACTCGCCCTTACCGCGGGCATCGCTGATGGACAGTCCCCTCACCTCGACGACGAGGGTGAAGGGGTTGGTCCTGACCTCCCCGATGGCGACCCTTCGGTGGAGGGCCTGTGAGAGATTCTTTGCCGCCACCGACTTGATCACCGGCGGCAGGACGAAAAACCCGATGATGGCGTAGAGCCCGAAGAGGGCAAGGATCACGATGAGGATCGTCCGGATCTTTTTCATGAGATGTATACCCTGAAGGGAGGAATAAGAAGGGGTGACGAAAACGCAAGGATGCCCTTGGGAAAACATCCGCCATGGGGGGAACTCTCATGCAGGCCCATCATATGCCGGGATGTGCCCTCAGGGCAGAACCGGGATGCCGCACGAGCTCGAAGCCTGAGGGCATCTTCGCGTTGCGCCTGGCGTCGATGGCGACCGTGATCTTCCCTGGCCCGAATGCATTCGCCGCATCCCTGATGTCGACAAAGTGCATGCCCTTGACTACCCGGCCTGCTTTCATGTCGAGGCACGGCATGATCCTGACTGCTTCCATGGTCTCACACTCCTCTATGCAGATTCAACTGACGGGTTGCACGGTGTATGACTCTAACTTCATTTAAGGAAAAGATCAAGAATACCCGACAGGTGATCCCCCGTTCTCCTCCTTGATGGGAAACCTCGGAGGAACGTGTTCCAGGCCTCTGCCCGCCCCACTGGCGTCAAGGCGGATAGGGCAAAGTCCCGGGGCAAGTCCGGGGCAGCAGGAAAACCCTCCCGGAGCAGGCGCACGGCAAAGGGATGAAGGTCTAACCTGTCTGCAGGAGGGAGTCTCTTGGGATTTCTTCGAAAATTCTCTCGCCTTGATACCGTGTGGTGGAGGTGGGGGG
>JAJFUP010000021.1 GCA_021372395.1 Deltaproteobacteria bacterium | reverse complement strand
GGATCCGCTGCCCAAAGGCCCGTCGGTGATCCCCTGGTCAGTCTGCGTCCGTGGCCTTGTCCAGGCAGAACCGGTAGCACTCGAAGTCTTCCCCGCTGTCTGCCTGGTGAAACCGGTTCGTCCTGCAGAACACTGCCAGCTCGAGGCTTTCCCTGTTGGTGCAGACACCGCAAAACTCCTGCATGTCGAGCGGACGGTCCTGACCGAGTCCGTACCTCCGGTACTTGGGGCAGGGTCTGCACCCCTCGATCCGACCGGTCCTGAGCTCGCACCAGGCGCAGTAGGCGGAACGGAAATCCATGGAAAGAGCATACGACGCCGCAGCGCAAAGGGCAAGGGGAGGATTGGGTCGTCACGAGTGCCCGGTGACCTCTGAAGGACTGCGCCTGATCACCGGGCAGCCGGGAGGTCTCCCCGGCCAGAGGCCTCGCGGCTAGAACTTGCCGCCTTCCTCCGGGGTCGGATCCTGCGCTTCGCTCCCGAAGGGGAAGATGGACCTGAGGACCTTCCAGACGCCGGGCATCCCCTCCTCGGAGACCTCACGCGGTTCTGTCCCTGTCAGGAAGGGCATCTTCACGGGGGATTCGGTCCAGTCCGTGGCACGCTTCCCGTTGGAAGGGTCGATGGAGCAGAAGGAAACGTTGCCCGGCACCTCAAAGGGCCGGGGGGCAACGAGGTGAGCCAGGATCCGGGCGGCCGGGGGCAACGCTCCGGTGGCGCCGGTGAAGCCGGTGGGACTGAACGAGTCGTTCCCGAGCCACACGGCCAGCACAAGGTCCTGAGTGTAGGCTGCAAACCAGGAATCCCTCAGGTCGTTGCTGGTGCCTGTCTTGCCGCAGACGCCGTCCGGGACCCCGTACGACCGGGCCGTACTCGCGGTGCCGCGCCTGACGGTTTCGCGCAACGCCGTATTGAGGAGGTAGGTGGCTCCCGCATCGAGAACGCGGGGAGAGGACCCGCCGGGGGCCTTCCAGACAACGGCACCGTTCTCGTCCACGATGGCCCTGATGCTCCGGGGTTCCACCTTGAGCCCGCCGTTGGCGAACGTCGCATACATGATGGCGACATCCAGCGGCGAGCATTCGATGGCCCCGAGCAGGATGGACGGATGTTGCCTGACCCGGGCACGGGGAAGAACGGCCCGGATCACCGGTATGACGGTGTCGAGGCCCTGCGAGAGTCCGAGCCTCACCGTGGCGAGGTTGTAGGAGTGAACCAGGGCATCCATGAGCATGACCCTGCCATGGGAGGTCCCGTCGAAATTGGACGGCGCCCATTGCGTGCCGTCCTCGAGGGGCACCGTGATGGGGGCGTCCTCGATGAAGGAGGCAAGGGTGTACCCTTTCTTCAGGGCCTGGTAGTAGATGACGGGCTTGACGAGCGAACCGATGTTCCGCCGGATGGAGGTCGCCCTGTTGAACTGGGACCTGCCGTAGCTCCTGCCGCCCACCATGGCGAGGATCTCTCCGGTGGCGGGGTGCACGATGACGGCTGCCGTCTCGCTGCCGGTGCCGGCCTGGCCCGCACCCCGGGAGAGGACACCTTCGGCGGTACGCTGCATGTTCATGTCGAGCGTGGTGAAGATGCGCAGCCCCCCGCGCGAAAGGAACTCATCGTCCGGGTAGAGATCGTGAATGGCTGAGAGCACGTGATCGATGAAGTAGGGGGCTCCTCTCAGGGAGGAACCCAGCGCAACGACGCTCACGGGGCTCTGTACGGCCTTCCGGTATGCCTTCCGGGTGATCTTGCCCTCGTCCCTCATGACCTCGAGAACAGTGTTCCTCCGGCTGATGGCAAGGTTCGGGTGGGTATAGGGCGAGTAGCGGTTCGGTGCCCTGACGATCCCCGCGAGCAAGGCAGCCTCGGGCAGGGTCAGGCGGGATATGTCCTTGTCGAAGAACAGCTTCGCCGCTCTGCCGAACCCGTAGATGCCCGCATACTTCATGCGGCCGAGATACACCTCGTTGATGTACATCTCGAGGATGTCATCCTTGGAGAAGGCCATCTCCATGATGAGCGAAAGCCACACCTCCTTGAGCTTGCGGCTCACGGTCCTCTCGTGCGTCAGAAACAGGTTCTTGACGAGCTGCTGGGTGATGGTGGACCCACCCTCCACCACCTGGCCGTGATACATGTCCGCAAGCAGTGCCCTGAACATGGACCGCAGGTTGATGCCTCCATGTTCGTAGAACCTGCGGTCTTCCACGCTGAGGAGTGCATCGATGAGCCGGGGGGAACATTCCTTCAGGGTGATGATCTCCCGGTCCTCGTACCCCTCGTCGAAGACCTGGGCAATGACCTCAGGCTCCAGCCTCGCCTCGTGCAGGTCCGCCCCGGAGCCTTCCTGGACGATCCTGGTCACCCTGGCGCCGGAGAGAATCAGCTTGACCCTGGTGGCGGCGCGGGTCCCCCCGGGGTAGGTGAAGGGGTGCAGGAAGATCGTGATGCTGCCATTCGATTCCGCGTACTCACCGGGAGATTTCACCGTTGGCTTCCTGCGGTATCGCAGGCGGGAGAGCCTCTCCGAGAGCCCCACACGGGAGATGTCCGTCCCCGGAGTGAGGGTGAGGTCGCTGCTGTAGATCCTCGTGGGGACATGCCAGAGGGACCCGGCCCTGATCTTTTTCATCTCCCGGTAGGCATTCAGGGATGATACGACGGCAAACAGGGCGGCTATCAGCAGAAGACCGGCAAGGCTGTAGACGAGGATCTTTTTCTTTGTGTACTCCACGGCCTCCCCTCTATAGGACAGCTGGATCGGCGGTGTCAATCGGGTCCGGCGTCATTTCCTTCGAGGCTTGCGGCAGAGAAGGGGGAGCCTGCCTGGTCTTCCCCTGCCCGGCTTGAGCGATCTGCAGGGGCGCAGGAGCTCCTCCCGGGGGGAATATTTTTCCCCACCCTTTTCTGCTCCCTGGCATGGCTGAACTGAAAAAGGATGTAGCGTTCGGAAGTGTTCCCGGCAGACCGGGCAAACCCTAGTCCTGCCTCTTCCTCAGAACCTCGCGCTGTCTCCTGAAGAGGTAGCGGATGATATCGTCCTTGGAATCCGCATCGAGACGAACAAATCGCACCGCCACGGCGTACCGTTCCACCATGGTGCTTGTGACAGCTTTTTGACGGATCACCTCTCCCGCGAGCCCGATGAACAGGAGGGGCACCATGGGCAGGATGAGGTGTATCTCCAGGATGTCCCCTATCTCGAAGGGGCTCTCGGAGATGAACCTGATGCCTGACGCGGAGATGTTCACGTCCTTGGGCGTCGTCTTCATGAGGTCCTTGAACTCTTCAGCCAGCACCATGTGGATGAGAAGGTCGAGCTTCCGGTTGATCTCCCAGATGCTCTGGTTGAAGGGGGTTTCCCGCGAATAGGGCTCCGTGTCGGATCCCGGGTACCCATACCTGCCCTTGAGGAACGAGTCTATGATGAGCTTGTTGGCGCGGATGCGCTCAACCGCGGGTTGGAGCATCACGTAGCGGTCCTTTGCATGGCAGAGCAGACGGGCGTTGTAGTAGATCCTGTCATAGATCCTGAAATCCTCCCTGCGCTCATGCCCGGGAGAGGTATAGCACTCAACGCACAGCCTGACCCCCTGTTCAGTCCGGTCGATGACCTTGCCGAGGACTGCATCCTGGCCGTCAGAGACCCTGACGATGGAACCGAGCGCGGTGTCCATGGGGACATCCGGCTCGAACACGAACTCATCCTCATTGTTGAACTCGGTGACCTTGCCGTAGAGCTTCTGCCCTTCATGACCTAAAGCGAACACCGGAGACCTCAAATCCAGGAGACTGTCAATATTCATTCCACACCCTCAGATATCTTTATAGATCTCGACGCGGTTGCGGCCCCTGCCCTTTGCGAGATAGAGCCCCCTGTCCACGTGTTTTACAAGATCATCGGCGCTGAGTCCATCGCGATACTGGCTGATCCCGACGCTGATGGTAACCGAGAGCCCGTTCGGGAACCTCATCTTCTCGATCACGGCGCGTATCCTCTCCGCCAGCAGGTCGGCCTTGTAGATCCCGGTCTGCGGGAGAAGGATCATGAATTCCTCGCCGCCGTAGCGGAACACGAGGTCGCTCTTGCGAACCCTTCCCTGAAGCCTGTCGGCAATGGAGCTGAGCACCATATCCCCGGCCTGGTGCCCGTGTCCGTCATTGACCCGCTTGAAGTGGTCGATATCGATCATCATGAGCGAGAAGGTGGTCTTGTATCGCCGTGCACGTTCCCACTCCGCGCCGAGCATGTCTGAAAATGCCCGGTAATTCAGCAGCCCCGTGAGAGCATCCCTGAAGGCCATGGTGATGAGGATCTCATTATCCAGCAGCTTTGCGACAGCCGGCGTCAAATATTTGGCCCATTCATGGAAGATCCCCTCATGGTTCCCCGGATTGATGGAGAGGACTACCTGACCAGAGGGGCCGCTTACCAGGGGAAGATCTACCCTGTCCGGACTGTACGATGATTGCCCGCCCACGAGTACTTTTGTGTACGAGAACCCGTCTGTTCCCAGAATCCTCCTGGCATCACGGCTTCCCCCGTTCTCTCCGTCCAGGACAGAGTAGACACACCGGGCAGCCCCTTTCGTGTTCGTGCAGATGGCTGGTGATGCAAGGGGAAAGGTCTGGCCCATGAGCGAAACGAGCTCATTGAAGGCGCTCCTCGAGTCCTGGCTCGTGAGCAGGCACATGATGCTCTCGGTGAACAACGCCAGGGGCTTGTTCCTGGCATGCGCACCGGAGCGCTCCCTCTTGCCGGTTGTCGATTCCATCGCTTCTTGTGCGATCATCTGGTTTCCCCCTCGCGCAACAGCTCTCATGAATTGAGTTTATGCAAAGTATGTGCCTTGATTAATCACGGCTCCTGGTATATAGTCCCCTGAAATCCTCCGGCAGTCGTGTCATCCATGCACACACGGAGGCAGGAGGAGAAAAATACCTCAGGGATCGTTGTTCGTCTCGCAGGTTATCGCAGCACATGAAAAAGGACGAAGACAGACACCGCATGCAGGGCCGGGCATCCACCGGCCACCCGGTTTTTGAACCCTCCCTTCGCACCCTCCTCCCCGGGAGACCCCCGGATGAATCGAGGGCGGGCCGGGCCGTAACCGCTGAATACAAAAATCATGTTGAGCTTATCGGATGATGGATTTATAGAAAGATACCATCGACCAGGAAGGGCAGCAGGCAGAGCATGAAGAAAGACGCGATCGATATCAGGTGGCACGGGAGGGGTGGACAGGGCGCCATCACGGCGGCGAAGATCGTTGCGAAGGCCATGTTCCAGTCGGGGTATGAAGGTGTCGTCATGGTGCCCACGTTCGGGACCGAGAGAAGGGGCGCCCCGGTGTTCACCTCGCTGAAGATCTCCACGGAGAAGATCTACGACCTCTCGCCCATTGACAAGCCGGACATCATCGTGGTGCTCGATCACGTTCTCCTGGAGGAGGCGAACATCGTGGACGGCCTCAAGGAAGGCGGCACCATCGTGATCAATTCGCCCTGCAGTATCGATGACTACCGTTTCGAGGGCCGCAAGGTGGCCATCTGCGACGTGACCACCCTGGCTCAGCAGGCCGGGTTGCGCGAAGGGATCGTCAATTCAGGCATCATCGGTTCCTTTGCAAAGGCCACCGGCATCATCGACATGGATCTCCTCGTGACGGCTATCAGGGAAGAATTCAGCAGGCGCAGGCCCGAGGAGAACGCCAAGGCGGCGCTGCTGGCATATGAGAACACCGTGATCGGAGGATAAGAAGTGGGTACACGCCAATACGGGAGGAGCACATCCCACAGTGAGCCCGGCCCGGGCGACGCCGGGAGGACCGGTTCATGGAGGGTGGTCAGGCCCGTCATGGATCCCAGCATCTGCATCCCTGCCAAGAGGGGAACGCCTGCCTGTTTCATCTGCTGGCTGTACTGCCCCGACGGGGTCATCTCCCGGACCGTCCCGCCCGCCATCGACTACGAGTACTGCAAGGGCTGCGGCATCTGTGCTGAGGAATGCCCCACCAAGGCGATCACCATGGTCGAGGAAGCCTGTTTCATACAAGACAAGGAGTGAAGCGAAAGCGATGCATATCATCGAATCAGGTAACGTGGCTGCTGCCCTGGGGGTGAAGCTCTCGCGGGCACAGGTGATCGCGGCATACCCCATCACGCCCCAGACCCCTCTCACCGAGAAGCTTTCCGAGTTCATCGAGTCCGGCGAGATGGAAGCCCAGTATGTGCCGGTGGAAAGCGAGCACAGCGCCATGGCCGTCTGCATCGCGTCCTCCTCCGCCGGCGCCAGGGCATTCACCGCAACGAGCGCCAACGGCCTGCTCTACATGCACGAGCAGATCCAATGGGCCGCAGGCGCCAGGCTGCCCATCGTCATGTGTGTGGTGAACCGCGGGGTGGGCGCTCCGTGGACCATCTGGAACGACCACCAGGACTCCATCTCCCAGAGAGACACCGGGTGGATCCAGTACTATGTCAACGATCACCAGCAGATCATAGACGGCGTCATCAAGGCCTTCATGCTGGCCGAGGAAGTCATGATCCCCGTGATGCTCTGCTATGACGGCTACCTCCTCTCCCATACCTACATGCCCTTCGAGGTGCCCGAAGCATCCGCCGTGGATGCGTTTCTCCCGCCGTACAAGCCTGCCTATGCCCTTGACCCGGAGAACCCGGCAAACCTCAACACCGTGACCATGCCCGACGTCCGCCTCGACGCGAAGGGCCGGCTCGCCCACGGGTACATGGAGATCAGATACCTGCTCCAGGAGGATCTGATCAGGACCATCGACGTCATGGCACGCATCGACGAGAGCTTCAGGAAGCATTTCGGCCGCGGCGGCTCGCCGTATTACGAGACGTACCAGTGCGAGGATGCCGAATTCATCGCCGTGAGCCTGGGGTCGCTCTCGTACCACCTCAGGGATGTGGTGGACATGCTCCGGGCCGACGGCTTCAAGGTCGGCGTCATGAGCGTGCACCTCTACCGTCCGTTCCCTGCCGAGGCCATCGCGGACGCGCTCGCCGGCTCGACAGGCATCGTGGTGTTCGAGAAGGCGCTGAGCTACGGCTATCAGGGCGCGCTATGCTCCGACATAAAGTCCGCCCTCTACCACAAAGGAGTGGACGGCAGCCGCATGCCCTTTGTCCACAACTACATCCTGGGCCTCGGAGGCAGGGAGATACGGACAACGGATCTCTGCGAGGCATTCAGGAAATCCTGCACCGAGGGCGCTGCGCCGACAGATGAACTGAGATGGCTCGGGCTGAAGATCTGAGGGGAAACTGCATGACACATACCAAGACCACCATATTGAGCCTGCCCGAAGAGGAATTCGTGAACCCGGGAACGAGGGCCTGCGCCGGATGCGCCCTGGGGACGGCCTACCGGGTCGCGCTCAAGGCCATGGGCAGAAACACGATCCTCGTGGTCCCTCCGAGCTGTCTCACCGTGCTCCAGGGGCTCTATCCCATCGCGGCTACGAAGCTGCCCTCTCTGAACGTCACCTTCGCATCCACCGCTGCAGCTGCCACGGGTCTTACCTCGGCATTGAAGGCCCTGGGCAAAACGGACATCAACGTCGTTGCGTGGGCAGGCGACGGCGGCACGAGCGACATCGGTCTGCAGGCGCTCTCCGGCGCTGCCGAGCGCGGAGACAATTTCCTCTTCATCTGCTACGACAACGAAGGGTACATGAACACCGGGGTCCAGCGCTCGGGCACCACGCCCCAGGGAGCCATCACCTCGAATACGCCCCTCAAGGGAAAGCTCCAGCAGAAAAAGGACGTCCCCTCCATCATGGCAGCCCACGGCATCTCCTATGTGGCCACGTGCTCGGCGGCTTACCCTCTGGACCTCTATGACAAGGTCCGAAAGGCCATGACGCTGCCCGGGGTAAAGTACATCAACATCCACATACCCTGCCCCCCGGGATGGGGTTTCGATACCCGCTATGCGGTCAAAGTGGGGAAGCTGGCAGTGGAAACCGGCCTCTATGAACTCTACGAGGTGGAGAACTCGGTTTCCCGGCTCAGCGGCGCCTCGCGCAAGCTCATCGACAAACGGGCCCTCGTGCCGGTGTCGGAGTACTTCAGGGCGCAGAGCAGGTTCAAGCTCATGCGTGAAGCCCAGATCGGGGAGATCCAGAAGCAGATCGACGCGCGGTGGGTCCGCTACTTCGAATCGCCCGAGGACAACGGGGAATCATAGCACAGGGCATGCTCCAGGTGGGTCCTGTCGAGGTTCCCCCCGGTCATGACGAGCACCACCTTCTTGCCCTTGAGCCTCTCCGCGATCTTCTTTGCAGCCACGATGGGTGCGGCCCCGGCAGCTTCGGCAAGGTTATGCGTGCTCGTGAGCGCCATGCGTATGCCTTCGAGGATCTCTTCCTCGGTGAGCAGGACGACATCTCTGATATGGTCCCTCATGATCACGTACGGAAGCTGGTACACGCTGCGTGCCGCCAGTCCGTCCGCAATGGTGTCCGCATCGTCGAGCACCACCCACTCGCCCTGCTGCAGCGACCGGTAGAATGCGGGTGCCTTTTCAGCCTGCACGCCGATGATCTCCACCTCGGGATTTATCGCCTGTGCCACCTTGAGCACCGAGGCGCACCCAGCGCCCCCGCCGATGGGACAGATGATGACGTCCACATCCGGCAGGTCTTCGAAGATCTCGAGCCCCATGGTGCCGATGCCGTTGAGCATCTCGGGCTCGTTGCCCTGCTCGACGTAGTAGTACCCGGCGGCAGCCACCAGCTCGTCGCAGTAGAACTGGGCATCGTAGAAGTCGCGGCCGTGCACGATGAGCTCGGCCCCGAAGCTTTCGATGATCCGGTTGATCTCGGGGTTGTTGTTCTCCGGCACCACCACCGTGCAGGGGGTGTGGAACAGCTGTCCGGCCCAGGCCATGGCAAGGCCGTGATTGCCCCGGGTGGAAACCAGCACGCCGTTTGCCACCTCCTCCTGGGGGATGGTCCGAAAGAAATTCAGGGCGCCTCGTATCTTGAAGGAGCCTGTGGGGAGATGGTTCTCGTGCTTGACATAGGCTTCACACCCGAGAATCCGGCTCAGGTCCGAATAATAGATGAGGTTTGTCCTGCTTATGTAGTGGGATATGGCGGCTCGCGCCTTCAGGATACCTTTTACGGTTACCTGCGAACTCAGTCTCTCGTACTTCTTCAGCATACTTCCCCCATTCGTCATTAAAATCTCAGTCCGGGCTTCCTGGGGCGCGATCTGGCCGCCTGGAGGAACAAGCCCACGACGATTCCGATCCCGATGAACAACCCGCCGATGAGCGTGAACACCAAACGCTCCGATGTCTTGAGCCTGCTGTTCTCCGCTGCAAGCAGATCCATCTTCCCGGTCCTCGCCTTGTTCTCGATGAGGAGCTTTTCGTAATTCACCTGGAGCTCGGGGCAGTTCTTGAAGGCCGCGATACCTGCAGCACCCGTCCCGGCGCCGTATGAGCCCGAAGGCGTGAGACCCCGCAGTTTCCTGTTCTCGTCCTGGAGGACCTTGATCTTCTCCTCGAGCTGTCTCACAGGCAGATTTTGCGGGAGATCGGGCGTGAGATACCGGCTCAGGACCCAGCCTTCCTTGCCTGCCTTTGTCCTGATCCGTGTCCACACTTCGCCGTCTTCCAGCACCTCGACCATATCATTGGTGCTTGCAGCGGCGACGGATTGCGCGGTTTCGTACGGGGCCGATCTCACGGTGATCACGATCCAGTCCCGCACATACATCTCCTTGGCCTGCAGGCAAAGGGACGGAACGATCACCAGTGCGCAGGCCAGCAGAGCAGAGCTCAACAACAATCTCCTCATGACAGGACCTACCTCTCATCGGGAATACCCGACCCTCTTACCCATAGCGCATATGCATGAGGCATGCAACCCCTTCCCCCAACAGGGGATGGTCGCGAAAAAGATGCTACGCCCCCTGTTCCAGGTCCCGGACGATCTCCTGGAGCCGGCCCCTGGTATCTGCCTCGATGGCCCGGAGGTCAGCCTGGTCACGCGCCTCGAAGCGCAGCACGATCACCGGCTGGGTGTTGGAGGGCCTCACCAGTCCCCAGGTGTCGCCCCGGGTGAAACGCACGCCGTCTATGTCGACACAGTCCTCATAGCGGCCCCGTGCATAGGCCTTGAATCTCTCCACGGCCTCGAACTTTATCCTGTCCGGGCACTCGATCCTGATCTCGGGTGTGTTCTCCACCTTGGGCAGGCTGTCAAACACGGCCTGGGGGTCATTCGTCCGGGAGAGGACCTCGATGAGCCGTGCAGCTGCGTAGAGGCCGTCGTCGAAACCGTACCACCGATCGGAAAAGAAGATGTGCCCGCTCATCTCCCCTGCCAGGGCGGCACGCTCCTCGTGGAGCCTCGCCTTCATGGGGGAGTGTCCCACCTTGCCCATGATGGCGATCCCACCGGCCTTCTTCACCTCGTCAAAGAAGGCCTTGGAGCATTTCACCTCGCCGATGATCTTCTCTCCGCGCCTGGTCCTGAGGATCTCTTTCGCGAGGATGGCGGTGATCATGTCGCCATAGACGGTGTTCCCCCGCGCATCGATCACCCCGAGGCGGTCGGCGTCTCCGTCGAGGCCGATCCCCAGGTCCGCCCCCTGCTTCAGGACCTCCTCCTTGAGCATGGCGAGGCCTTCTGCAGTCGTGGGGTCGGGATGATGGTTGGGGAAGCGCCCGTCGGGCTCGAGGCAGATGCCCCTCACCTCCATG
This sequence comes from Deltaproteobacteria bacterium, assembly GCA_021372395.1. Classification (GTDB taxonomy): domain Bacteria; phylum Desulfobacterota; class Desulfomonilia; order UBA1062; family UBA1062; genus MWEI01. The sequence continues at coordinate 1,126 of JAJFUP010000021.1, read as the reverse complement.
CCCAGGGCATGGCATATGGCCATGGCGGGCGCCCCGCCGACGCCGTTTCCGGGGTCCACGACGAGTTTGAGTTTCCGCGCACCCGGCTCTATCCGGGAGATGATGTCTGCCACGTATTCGGGCATGATGTCGCAGGTAGTGCTCGCCGCCATACCGTTGACGGTGCGGCCCTCCTCCATGATGGCCCGGATCTTCTGGATCTCGTCTCCGTAAATGGTGGTCTTGCCGAGCGCGATCTTGAACCCGTTGTTGTCGGCAGGGTTGTGCGAACCGGTCACCTCGATCCCGCCGTGCACATCGAGCCTGAAGAGAGAGAAGTACATCACCGGCGTGGGCACCATGCCGAGGTCGATGACCTCGATGCCGCTCGCACAGATCCCCTTCCTGAGGATCTCCTTGAACCCGGGCGAGCTCATTCGGGCATCCATGCCCAGGGAAACCCGCTTCACGCCGCGTTCTATCCAGTAGACCCCCACGGCACGGGAAAGCCGTTCGACAAATGCATCGGTGAGATCAGTGCCCACCACGCCCCGAATGTCATACTCCCTGAATACTTCCGGATTCATGCCCCCTCCCCGCGGTGCCGTCTGTCGATCCTCTTTGAGCGGGCCCTCCGCCCCCTTCTGATGGAGGCATTCTAGTGCAGTCCGTCTGCACGAGTCAAGGAACATGGATGCAGTTGCCCAACCAATGCGCGGGCATCTGCCGGAGAAATCGCCACCCGTGATGGAAGGTCTCCAGGCCGTGCAGAAAGGGCACGTCGTTCGACATGAATCCCTGCTTCAGGCCCTTGCAGAAAGGATCTGTATTCTTTTTACAACGGTAAATATCTCCTTTTGTTGGTTAATTGCTACAAATCAAACAAGGTCTTCTTTGCATATTATTGATTTATCTATATGATTTACATTGGCACATATGTTGTATGTTTGTTTATCGTATTATCAGCGTTTTGTGTTCATGAATTGGTTCAGGTCCTGCCGATATAGGGCATGAGCAAAAGCAGACCTGAAAGTGAGACATTAACTTACAACAAGGAGGGAGATAGGATGAAGAAGGTTTTCCTGGCGTTTCTGATCGTCTTTTTTGCCACCGCTGCATGGGCCGAGGTCAAGTTCGACATCAGCGG
>JAJFUP010000297.1 GCA_021372395.1 Deltaproteobacteria bacterium | reverse complement strand
TCGGCCGTGTTCGGGCCCATGGCCTTTTTCCCCGGGTCCACCGGCGTCATCTACCGCCAGTTTTCCGTGACCATCATCGCCTCCATGCTGCTCTCCGTGGTCGTGGCTTTGATCCTGACGCCGGTGCTGTGCGCATCGCTCCTGAAGCCCGTGAAAGCCGGGCATGAGCCGGCGGAACATGCGGTATTCTTCCTGCGCCCGTTTTTCCTCTGGTTCGACAAGGTGTTCTTCGGCCTCAGGGACCGGTACACGAGGTTGGTCGGCCATTCCCTGTCCCGGAAAAAGCGCTATCTGGCCGTTTTCGCGGTGATCGTGGCGGTCATGGGATTTCTGTACCTCCGCATGCCCACCGGCTACCTCCCGGATGAAGACCAGGGCATCCTGCTCTCTCAGGTGATCATGCCCAAGGGCGCCACCATGGAGCAGACCCTCGAGGTCGGGAAGAAGATCGAGCGCTACTTCGAGGAGAAGGAAAAGGATGCCGTGGAATCCTGCACGGTCGTTTCCGGCATCGGCTTCTCCGGGAGGGCGCAGAACAACGGCATGGTCTTCGTCAAGCTCAAGGACTGGAAGCTTAGAGACCGGCCTGAGCTGAAGGCCAAGGCTATTGCGGAAAGGGCCACAAGAGCCCTTTCGAGCATCAGGAGCGCCATGGTGTTCGTCTTCCCGCCGCCGGCAGTCGTCGAGCTGGGGACTGCCAAGGGATTCGAGTTCGAGCTGCTGGACCGGGGCGGTCTCGGGCATGCCGGCCTGATGGATGCCCGCAATCAGCTCCTGGGGATAACGGCAAAGGACCCGAGATTGACCTCGATGCGGCCCAACGGCATGGAGGATGTGCCCGAGTACCGGGTCGACGTGGACTGGGAAAAGGCAGGCTCGATGGGGCTGCCCATCACTTCCATCCACAGAACCCTCGCTGCCGCATTCGGCAGCGCCTATGTCAACGACTTCGTGAAAGGCGGCGATGTCAAGCGGGTGTACATCCAGGCGGACGCACCCTACCGCATGCAGCCCAAGGACCTGGACAAGCTCTACGTACGCAATGCATCGGGCGCCATGGTGCCCTACTCCTCCTTTGCCACGGGCCGCTGGACGTTCGGATCGCCAAGGCTCGAGCGTTTCAACGGATTCCCTGCCATGAACATCTGGGGTGAGCCGGCCAGGGGGAAGAGCTCGGGCGAGGCCATGCAGGCCATGGAAGAGGCGGTGGAGAAGCTGCCCAAGGGCGTCGGCTTCGACTGGACCGGGCTGTCCTACCAGGAGCGGATGTCGAGCTCCCAGGCGCCGCTGCTGTATGCCTTCTCGGTTTTCGTGATCTTTTTGTGCCTGGCCGCGCTCTATGAGAGCTGGACCATCCCTATCTCGATCCTGCTGGTACTGCCGCTGGGGGTCATCGGCGGCGTCATCGCCACGAGCATGCGGGGGTTGGCCAATGACGTCTATTTCCAGATCGGCCTCTTGACCACCCTGGGCCTGGCCACCAAGAACGCCATCCTCATCGTCCAGTTCGCCAAGGCAGGCATGGAAAAGGGCATGGGGCTCATCGATGCCACGATTGAGGGTGCGAAACTCCGTTTCCGCCCGATCATCATGACCTCCCTGGCCTTCGGGTTCGGGGTCCTGCCCCTTGCCCTGACCACCGGCGCAGGCGCCGGTGCCCAGAACGCCATCGGCACCGGGGTCCTGGGGGGGATGGTGACCGCCACGGTCCTGGTGGTTATCTTTGCACCCCTCTTCTTTGTGCTCATCGAAAAGATCTTCGGGAGAAGAAGCAAAGCAGCGGCAACCGGTATAGCTCCATCAGGGGGACAATGATATGAAGCGAAACCTGTTTTTTCTCATGGGTATCATAATCACCCTCGTCGGTGGTTGCACATTGGCCCCGAAATACACGAGACCCGCA
>JAJFUP010000296.1 GCA_021372395.1 Deltaproteobacteria bacterium | reverse complement strand
ATGGGGATATAACGGCAATGGAGAGCTCGGGGACGGCACCTACCTCGCGAGGACTGCGCCCGTGCAGGTTGGCTCGGATACAGACTGGACGGCCGTTGCTGCCGGCGGGCACCACACCCTGGCCCTCAAGCAGGACGGCACCCTCTGGGCCTGGGGGAGCAACGGGAACGGCGAGCTCGGGGACGGGTCGCGGGTGAGCAGGAACACCCCGGAGAAGGTGGGGTCCGACACCGACTGGGTTGCCATAGCCTGCGGCCTGGGACACAGCCTGGCCATCAAATCCGACGGAACGCTCTGGGCGTGGGGAGGCAACGCCTTTGGCCAGCTCGGGGACGACACGACCACGGACAGGACCACCCCGGTGCAGGTGGGCACGGAGACCACATGGGCGACCGTTTCCGCCGGCTCATACCACAGTCTCGCGATCGCGGAAACCGGTACCCTCTGGGCCTGGGGGTACAACGGCAACGGCGAGCTCGGGGACGGCACGAACACAAACAGGATGTCTCCCGTACAGGTAGGCACCGCGTCAATCTGGGCTGGAGTGGCTGCCGGTCAGAACCATAGTCTCGGCCTCAGATCCGACGGCACCCTCTGGGCATGGGGGTACAACGGAAACGGCGAGCTCGGGGACGGCACGTATACCGGGAGAGACACCCCCGTGCAGGTCGGCTCGGACGCCGACTGGGCGTCCATGGCCGCCGGGCAGACCCATACGTTGGCCATCAGGACGGACGGCACCCTCTGGGCATGGGGCAACAACGCCTACGGACAGCTCGGTGACGAGACGTACACCTCCGGCAACGCCCCCGTCCAGGCAGGCTCCGACTCCGACTGGGCAGCTTCTTCTGCCGGTGCATTCCACAGCCTCGCGATCAGGACCGACGGCTCAGCCTGGTCCTGGGGGAGGAATGACTCCGGCCAGCTCGGTGACACCACCCAGTCGAACAGGAACACTCCCGTACAGCTTGAGTAGTCAGGGACGGCACTGACGCCCTTTTCGGCGGGATACCCTGCAAAGCTCTCGAGGAGGGCTCTGCCCGCATCACCACTCCTGGCAGGCCGTGGCCCTGGCGCCATGATGATTTTTCTTTCCCGGGGGGTTTACTTTCCTGTGCAGGGGCTTACTCTGTTCTTACACTTCACACCCCCACCTCTGCTGCGAAACCTTTACGGGCGGCCACGTCCGAAATTCACGGGAAAGGGTGTGGGAAGGAGCGTGGAATATGAATGCCCTCTTCGTCTATCCCAAGATACCCGACACGTTCTGGGGCTTCAAATATGCCCTCGAGTATGTTTCCAAGAAGGCGGAGTCGCCTCCGCTCGGTCTGCTGACCGTTGCCGCCATGGTGCCCGCGACGTGGAACAAGAGGCTCGTGGACCTCAACGTGAGGCCCCTTTCCGGAGATGACCTCCTCTGGGCCGACTACGCGTTCATCAGCGCCATGTATATCCAGAAGGCCTCTGCCGAAAACGTCATCCGGCTGTGCAGGGACTCCGGGGTGAAGGTCGTTGCCGGGGGACCTTACTTCACCACGTCCGGGGACGATTTCAGCTCCATCGACCATGTGGTGCTGGGCGAAGCCGAAAAGATCTTCCCTCACCTTCTGAGCGACCTTGAAAGAGGAAAGGCAAAGCATGTCTATTCTTCGCCGGAAAAGCCGGATCTTGCCTTTACGCCGCTGCCCGACTGGGATCTCATAGACTTCAACGACTATGACTCCATGCTGCTCCAGTTTTCCCGCGGGTGCCCCTTTGACTGCGAGTTCTGCGACATCGTCCAGCTCAACGGGAGGAGGCAGAGGACCAAGGGTGCATTCCGGTTTCTCCAAGAGATGGATGCCCTCTACCGCAGGCGGTGGCACGGCCCGGTCTTCATCGTGGACGACAACTTCATCGGCGCCAGGGGCCGGGTCAAGGAGATGCTCCCGGAACTTGCGAAGTGGATGGACCGTCATGGGAGGCCGTTCTATTTTTTCACCGAGGCATCGGTGGATCTCGCCGACGACGAGGAGCTCATGCGCCTCATGGTGGAGGCCGGCTTCAACAGGGTGTTCATCGGCATCGAGACCCCGGATGCAGAGAGCCTTCAGGAGGCCGGCAAGACGCAGAACACCGGGAGGGACCTGCTGCAGTCGGTCAGGATCATCCAGCACCACGGGCTCGAGGTGATGGGCGGGTTCATCGTCGGGTTCGACCACGATTCCGAGGACATCTTCGACAGGCAGATAGACTTCATCCAGTCGAGCGGCATCACGGTGGCTATGGTGACTCTCCTGGAGGCGCTCACCGGAACGAAGCTCTGGAAGCGTCTGAAGGATGAGGGGAGACTCCTGGTGGAGTTCTCCGGGAACAACACGGACGGCATGCTCAATTTCGTGCCGAGAATGGACAGGGATACCCTTATTCGGGGCTATTGGCGTGTCCTCGAGACCATCTACTCCCCGGCGGCGTACTACCGGAGGTGCATCGTCTTTCTGAAGGCCTCCCGGCAGAGGGCTATCTCACGAATCGATGCGGAAGGGATCAGGGCGCTCTTCAGGAGCGTCTGGCGCATCGGCGTCAGGAACGAGGCAGGATTCCGGAGATACTACTGGAAGTTCCTGGTGCACACGCTGATACGGAAGCCTTCGTTCTTCGGTGAGGCGGTGCGGACCATGATCATGGGCATACATTTCCGGAGAGCGCTCCTGATGTACAATCATACCGTGGGCGATCCTCATTCGCGCATGTGCTGAGCGACAAGAAAAACGAGACGCTCCGGGCAGGCCCTTGCAGCCGTTTCGTTCGAGGCGGACCTATCTGCAGGAGTACCCGACCAGCACCTTTGTACCGTCCGGCCCGACGATGACGCCCCTCCCGCTGTAATAGATCAGGTGGCCGGGTCCCCACCCCATTTCCAGCGGGGACACGGGGTCATCGTTGGTCGCCTTGTACCCCCTGCCGATGTCTCCCGGCCGGATGCCGATGTAGCTGTTGTCCAGGATCCAGCTGACACGCCGTTGCGGGTCCGCAGGGTCTCCTTTCTGGATCCATGAGGGAAACTTCCGCAGCATGCCCGGGTCCTGGCATCGGCTCTCCCGCAGTCTCACCCTCACCTCTTCTGCATGGGCTTTCCGGGGGAACTTCACCAGGTAGGCGGAGTAGGCCTCAGCCGTCCCTGCATCCAGTGCCTTCTTGTAGCTCAGGGGCTCGAGCTCCTGCTGGGCCTGGGCAGAGAACTCGCTGTCCGGGTGCTTGTTCAG
>JAJFUP010000295.1 GCA_021372395.1 Deltaproteobacteria bacterium | reverse complement strand
GCTCGATACCGTATACCCCGCTGCGGGTCACCTCGGAGCTCAGTTCGATGAGGGTGTATTCGTCCGACTGGATCGATGCCGTGAAGGACCAGGGCCAGATCGAGGTTTCGTGGCCTCTCTGCGTGTTCCCCTACTTCACCTTGAGGCCCTATATCGCTGACGTCTACCGCGACACGCGTTTTGCCGAGACAAAGGGTGCGTATCCGGATTCCGTCTACGCCGAGCACTGGCAGAAGAGGGGTGCCGGCCTCTCTACCACGCTCTACGGTTCCCGGTTCAACGACAGCTGGTACCATCAGATGATCCCCGAGATCTCCTGGGATTACCAGTCACGCTACGGCGGAAACTACAGTGCGAACAATGCCGACGATATCTTCCCGGAACTGCTCACGGGCGATGCCTGGGAAAAGGCCTTTGACATGAACGTGAGCATCGCGAACTACATCAGGGACAGTGCAGGTACGTCCCTTGCCGATCTGTCCGTCACCCGGCCGTACAGTTACATCACAGGAGAGTGGGGCTTGATAGAGACCACGGTGAATTTCAGGCCCGCGTCATGGCTGAGCGCAAGTCACACGAACTCATTCGGGAGGGAGAACAACAGGGGCGCGTATGCCACCCAGGAGCACTCCTCGCGGCTCACCTACACGGGTGACCGCGGCGACCAGCTCTACGTTGCCGAGGAGTTCAACCGGATCGACACCAAGTTCGTCAAGGTGGGCGCCAGGGCTAAGCTGGTCAGAGGGTTCAGCGTCGGGTTCGAGATGGGGTACGACTACCTTCGGCATGCATATGAGAACTCTCAGCAGAGCATCGGTTACGCCTCCCAGTGCTGGGCTGTAGAAGCCAGGAGAGAGGTGGACCCCGGCGATACCGTTTCTTCGAGAGACACCACGTGGTCTTTCTCGGTAAGGCTGCTCGGCCTTGGAGATGTAGGCCGACCGGGCATGAGCACGTCCGGAGGCCAGGCGACTCAGTGATCCCTTCGCGCCCGGAAACCCTGGAGCTTATGCGGAGCTATCGGATGCCGCATCACATTGTGCTCCACAGCATGATGGTGAGACGGGTGGCTGTGGCCATTGCCTCATCCCTGGAAATGTCCGGTCTTTCCATCGATCTCGCTGCCGTGGACAGGGCATCCATGCTGCATGACCTCTGCAAGATGGACTCGCTCCGGACAGGGACTGACCACGCGCTCATGGCACAGGAGGTCCTTTGTGATCACGGGTATCCATTCATCGGGGACATCGTGGGCCAGCACGTCAGGCTCCAGTCCCTGATCGAGGTCAACGAGGCCATGGTGGTCAATTATGCGGACAAGCGGGTGATGCACGATCGCGTGGTCTCCCTTTCAAAGAGGTTCGTGGACCTGATGAACAGGTACGGAACCGATGACGCAAGGCAGGCGAGGATACTGAAACATCACCAGGACAGCCTCCGGATTCAGGGCGCCATGGAGAAATGCTGCAGGATGGACCTGGAAGGGTTGATTGTCCTAAACCTGATACCGTGTGATCAGGCGCTCTATGGTCGATGAGGTCTCCTGGGAAAGGACGGACCTGTTGATGAGGAGGATGAGCACGAATATCTTGAAGGGGTAGACCAGCACGAGCCTGCCCTGATCGATGAAAGAGACCTTTCTCGGTCGTGAGGGGGAGAGGTCTCCCAGAAATTCAGGAAGATCCATGTAGAATCTTGCAACATAGGTGATCTGGACCTCTTTTGATATGTTCCCGCTCTGGTAGAGGATCTCGTTGTCGGACCTGACCACGGCGATGCCCGTGCACTCGCCCATGGAGGAGAGGTTCTTCACGAGCATGCGTGTGGATTCGTCGACAGGAGCCACCGCGCTGTCATCGATCTCGCCCTTTTCCAGGGCTAGGCTCATCTCGTCGGCCTTGCGCATGCCCTCGATGAGGAGGTACTCCCAGTTCGTGGTGATGCTCACCTTCGGCGCCTTCATTCCGCCCATGAACCTGAAGCTGCCCGTGGACCACGAGAGGATGGTGAACAAGGCCTCCTCCCCATCTATGGCCCCAACCTCCGCATGGGTTATCTGACCGTCCTCGAAGTAGATCGATCCTTCGCGATTGTCTTTTTTTACGAACATGGCATTGGTGATCTGACTCAGGCAGTTCATCTGGATGAGATCCGGGAGCTGGAGTCCCGTGATGCTACCGTTGAACCCGCGGGCCCCGTCTTCTTTGAGCGCCTTCAGGACAAGACTCCTCATCTGGTCGATCTCGAAAGGCTTCTCGATGTAGAAGAGAGACCCCCGCGCCTTTGCCTTCTCCCGTATGTCCGTGGAACCGTAGGCGGTCATGATGATGACTTTG
>JAJFUP010000292.1 GCA_021372395.1 Deltaproteobacteria bacterium | reverse complement strand
CAGTGGTTCAGCAGCAATACGAGGAGGACATTGCTCGTGAACCGGTTCCTCCTGACGGTGAAGGGTACGGACATGCAGACGAGCGTCTATGACATGATGTATGAAACATTCCGCTACGAGCAGATGATGGTCGCTTCACGGGTGATGGATTTTCTCAGGCAGGATTTGTGCCGCGAATAGCCGACCGCGCAAAATATGTAGCCGGAATATTTCATCAATGGTTTAAATACATGGATTTTTTTCATTCAGCCTGTTCAATTCGGTCATCTCGGCCTGCACTGGACGAAACGAGCGGATTGAACAGGTCAGCTGTTTTCCCCCATGTTGGAGCTCAAAGCATGTATCGGCATGAGGAGGGACGTCGCCCGCAATGAGACGCCGTGCCTGTGGCCTGATGAGTCATGAAACACCGGGCGCCGGGCATCAGTTCCCCTGCTTTTCCCTTTCCCATCATCTGCTCTGGCCCCCTTCTCGCTTCCACGGTCTTGCTGCGGGCGCAGAAGACCCGCCTCTTTTCATCTCTTCATACTTTCCCGCCAGGGTCCGGAAACGATCGGCACCCAGGATCTTCCTCACGCCCACGAGATACTTGAAGCGCTCGTCGGAGAGTTTCTGCCGCTTCTCCTGCACCCTTCTCTGCTGGGCGAACAGGGCAGCCTCATCCAGGGGGTCCCTTTCGAGGATATCCTGCATCTCGAGCCGCTCCTTTTCGAGAGAACTCCTGAGGTCGATGAGCGCGATGCGGTTTTGGGAGAACAGGCTGTCGAGGGCCCTCTTCTCCTTCTTTGACAAGGAGAGTTGCCTGGCAAGGTCCGGCTGCATCCACCACCTGCCGGGTGACAGGTCATCACCACGGGCCTGTACTACGGTCCCGAAGAGCATTGCAGAGCATACCAGCATCCCGATGAGCATCCGTTTTGTCATATACCTCTCCCCTTCACAGTTCCTTTCATGTCCTGTTCAACCCTCTTCCGGTCCCGTATCGAGCGGCGCCACAAAGTCGAGGAAGTCACCGCCTTCGTCCAACCCCGGGTCGGGCACGATATTCCGGTAAGGGCCGGAAAGCTTGCCTTCCGCGATATCATCGACCTCTGCCATGAGCTTTGCATCGGCTGCTGTCTCGGCTGCGAGACTCACGTCACCGTATGGCCGCAGCGACCCGGAATACGGGTGCGGCCACAAGAGAGCAACAAGGAGCGCAACGGTGGCCGCAGTCGCAGCCAGTCCCACGTACCAGCCCGTCCAACCTCTTTCGGGGGCGTCCTCCAGTGCAGGCAGCGTCACCCTCCGCCGTCGATCCGGGGTGTGTCTGACCGCCGCATCGGCAAGCCCATCGAGTTGCGCTGCAAGCCGGTGACGGAAAGCGGAGCACGCGGTGCAGTTCGCCAGGTGATCCCTCTCGGCGGGTGTCAGGTCGTCCGTGTCGATGAGAGAGACCATGATGCGCTGTTCCTCGAGATGAGCACCATGACTGTTTTTCACGATATCTCCTCCTGGAAGAGCCCGGCGGAAGGCCCTTCTGTCTTGAACTTCTCTATGGCCCGGTACAGGTGGGTCTTCACGGCGCTCTCGCTCCTGCCCAACACCACCGATATCTCGGCGATACTCAGGTGATCCAGGAACCGGAGCCTGAACACCTCCCGCTGCTGTTGGGGCAGCCCCTGGAGGAACGAGTTGAAGCGCCCCCAGAACTGCTTGCTCGCGAGGTGATCATACCCGTCGGGGTCTGATCCCGCATACTCGCAATCATCCCCGCTCTCCTGCACCCCGAAGCCGAACAGGCTCATAAACTTGCGCT
>JAJFUP010000265.1 GCA_021372395.1 Deltaproteobacteria bacterium | reverse complement strand
CATCTCTGGTGGATGCCTGTCTGAAGGATGCGCGGGATCTCGGGGTGAAGAAGGTGTTCACCCTCACGTACATACCGGAATTTTTCCAGAAGGCAGGGTTTCAAGAGGTGGACAAGGCAAAGCTGCCCAACAAGATATGGGCAGACTGCATCCACTGCCAATATTTCCCCGACTGCAGGGAGATCGCCCTGACATACGATCTCTAGAGGTGTCAAATGAGACTGCGTGATACGGTCGAGAAGGCTGCCTCCCTCCTCAGAAAAAAATCGATACATGATTTTGAGGTGTTCGGCATCTCCTCCGATACCATACGCGTCGAGTCGAAGGAACTCGAGCTCGAGTCGCTGACCCGTTCGAACGAGAGCGGCATCGGCATCCGGGTGCTCATCGACGGGGCCATGGGGTTTTCCTATGGTGCCGAATCGAGCGAGAACCTGATAGAGGCTGCCGTAACCTCGGCACGCTATCAGTTCAAAGACGGCCACAACCGCATCCCTGAACCCAAAGCCGGCTATTCCGCCGTGGAGTCCTTTGACCCCGAGGTGGCATCAATGAGTCCGGACGACTGCATCAACCGGGCCGTCTCGCTCGAAAGCGCGGCACGCCAGGCCGATCCGAGGGTGGAGAAGATACGGAAGGCGTCATTTTCCCGCGCTTCTTCCCATGTCCGGATCATAAATTCCAACGAAATCGAAGCGGCATATTCCACGACCTCCGCAGGGGCATCCCTCATGGTGACGGTGAGGGAGGGCTCGGATGTTCAGTCGGGATATGACTTCGACTTCAGCCACAGCCTCTCGCGGATCGACGTGGAGAAGGTCGGAAGGTCTGCCGTGGAGCGTGCTGCGGCATTGCTGGGCGCTCGTCAGATCAAGACCACGCGGATTCCCGTCCTTTTCGACCCCTCAAGCACGGCAGAGATGCTCGAGTTCATCTCCGATGCCTTCCTGGGGGAGAACGTGATCAAGGAGAAGTCGTTTCTCCGGAACAAACTGGGCTCGATGTGCTTCTCACAGTGCATCACGCTGTCCGACAACCCGCTGGATGAAAGGGCGGCGGATGCGTGTCCCTTTGATGGTGAAGGCATGCCTTCGCAACATACCATTCTGGTGGATGAAGGAATCGTGAAGAGCTTCCTGTACGATACCTATTGGGGGTCTGTTGCGGGCATCGATTCTACGGGGAACTCGGTGCGGGGCGGATATCGATCGTGGCCGGCTCTCGGCGTCCGGCACATCTGCCTCGAGCCGTCCTGCGAGCCCATCTCGTCCTCGCTCTCAAGCCTTCCCCAGGTGCTCAAGGTGACCGATATCATGGGCATGCACACGGCCAACCCCATCACGGGAGAGCTTTCCGTGGGCATCAACGGCACCCTGCTCGAGAACGGGAAGGCGGTCTACCCGGTGCGCGAGGTTGCATTGTCCGGAAACATCTATGAGATGTTCTCCCGCGTTATATCCGTTGGTGACGATACGAGGGAGTTCGGGAACGTTCTCTGCGGGTCACTGCTCGTGGATGCCGTCGATATCAGCTCACAGTAGGGCGGCAACAAAGATGCCCGAAAACTTCATGCGCAGCGGCCCTCAAAAAGATACCTGTTGAAATGAATGTCCTGCTGGTCTATGTATCTCGAATAAAAGATAGAAATACCCAAGGAAGTCCTGGATAAACCTATGCTAGAATGGCTGGTGAAGATATTCGGAAGCAGGAACGAGAGAGAGATCCGGCGGCTCAAGCCGCTGGTGGAGAAGATCAATTCCCTCGAAGAGAAGATACGGGCCAAGAGTGACGCCGACCTCAGGGCTATGACCCCATACTTCAAAGAAAAGCTCGACCAGGGGGCGAGCCTGGACGACATCCTTCCCGAGGCCTTTGCCACGGCACGGGAGGCGTCCTGGAGATCGCTCGGCATGAGGCCGTTCGATGTGCAACTTGTCGGCGGCATCGTCCTCCACGAGGGAAAGATCTCAGAGATGAAGACCGGCGAAGGAAAGACGCTGGTCGCTACCATGCCGGTCTACCTCAATGCCCTTGCCGGCAGGGGTGTGCACGTGGTCACCGTGAACGACTATCTGGCACGCCGTGATGCCGAGTGGATGGGGGCCATCTACCGCTTCCTGGGCCTCGATGTGGGGGTCATCGTCCATGGCCTGGACGACGCTCAGAGGAAAATGAACTACCGGTCCGACATAACTTACGGTACAAACAATGAATTCGGCTTCGACTACCTCCGGGACAACATGAAATTCGCCTACGAGGACTATGTCCAGAGGGACTTCTACTATGCCATCGTGGACGAGGTGGATTCCATCCTCATCGACGAGGCGAGGACGCCGCTCATCATCTCCGGGCCCGCAGAGGAGTCAACGTCGAAATATTCCGATGCGAACAGTGCTGTCGCGGATCTCCTCAGGCGCCCGGATGCAGAGAACCTCTATACCAAGGACGAGAAGGCAAACACCGTGGTCCTCACCGAGGAAGGCATAGAATTCATGCAGAAGCGTCTCGGAAAGCCCAACCTCTACGACTCGTCGGAGTTCGAGACCGTTCACCACCTGAACCAGGCCCTCAAGGCGCACATGCTGTTCTCCCGGGATGTCCACTATGTGGTCAAGGATGGAGAAGTCATCATCGTGGACGAGTTCACCGGCAGGCTCATGCCCGGCCGGCGCTATTCGGAAGGTCTCCACCAGGCCTTGGAGGCCAAGGAAGGCGTAAAGGTGGCCAATGAGAACCAGACGCTCGCATCCATTACCTTCCAGAATTATTTCCGCATGTATGAAAAGCTGGCGGGCATGACTGGCACTGCCGAGACCGAGTCGCTCGAGTTCAAGAACATCTACGGCCTCGACGTGCTGGTGATCCCTCCGAACCTGCCCATGGTCCGCAAGGATCACTCTGACGTGATCTACAAGTCAGAAAAGGAGAAGTACCGGGCTGTGATCAGCCAGATCGCCGCATGCTACGAGAAGGCGCAACCGGTGCTTGTGGGCACGAGTTCTATCGAGAACTCCGAGAAGGTTGCGGCCCTGCTCAAGAGGAAAGGGGTGCCCCACCATGTCCTGAATGCCAAGCACCACGAGAAAGAGGCGGAGATCGTTGCCCAGGCAGGCAGGAAGGGTGCTGTCACCATCGCTACCAATATGGCGGGCAGGGGAACGGACATCATGCTTGGCGGCAACCCCGAGTTTCTCACCAGGCAGCGCGTAACCCCGGATGACGAGCAATACTCTGAATTATATGATAAATACAAGGATCAGTGTGAAAAGGAACACCGGGAAGTCGTGGAACTGGGAGGGCTTTTCATCCTGGGGACCGAACGACACGAGAGCCGGCGCATCGACAACCAGCTCAGGGGAAGGTCGGGGCGGCAGGGCGACCCGGGAGAATCGAGATTCTACCTGAGCCTTGAGGACAATCTCTTACGCATCTTCGGCTCCGAGCGGATCTCTTCCATCATGGACAAGCTCGGGGTTGAGGAGGATGAGCCCATCGAGCACAGGCTCATCAGCAAGAGCATCGAGGGCGCCCAGAAAAAGGTCGAAGGCAGGAACTTCGAGATACGCAAGCAGCTCCTCGAATACGACGACGTCATGAACAGGCAGCGCGAGGTCATCTACACCGAGCGCAGGAGGATCCTCTCGGAAGAAAACTTGAAAGAACTCGTGGAAGAGATGATCGACGACGCACTCGATGAGAGCATCGATCTCTACATTCCGAAGAAGGCCTCTGCAAGCGAATGGGATATGGAGGGCCTGAAGACATGGCTGAAGAATGTCTTCGACCTGAAGCTCGAATATGACCCTGCCGGGGGTGGAAACCGCGAACAGTTCATCTCTACCATCCGGTCGGCGATCATGGATGTATACGACAGGCGCGAAAAGGAATTCACCCCGGATGTCATGCGGATGGTGGAGCGCCAGATCCTCCTGCTCACGCTCGACACCCTCTGGAAAGACCACCTCCTGTCCATGGACCACCTCAAGGAGGGGATCGGGTTGAGGGGATACGGACAGAAAAACCCTTTGCGCGAGTACCAGAGGGAAGGCTTCGACATGTTTGTTTCCACGCTTTCCCGCATGAGGGAGCTTTCTCTCGAAAGGCTCTTCAGAATCCAGGTACAGCGTGAAGAGGACGTGGAAAAGATTTCGCGGCGCGAGCGCCAGCAGCGAGTCCAGCTCGGCAGGGGTGTGGATTCGGATAAAGGGCCCACCGTACGCAGGCAGGGAAAGAAGGTAGGCAGGAACGACCCCTGTCCCTGCGGCTCCGGGAAGAAATTCAAGCAGTGCTGTGGTGTCGAGGCATGATTCCCCAGGGTTTCACCTTCTCGGCCGTCAATGCGGGCATCAAGTCCCCGGACCACGAAGGACTCGATCTCGGGCTGATCGTGTGCTCACACGAGGCCGTGGCATCCGGCGTCTTCACGCGCAACCTGGTGAAGGCAGCCCCGGTCCTCATCGGCATGGAACACGTCAAAAGAGGAACCGCCCGGGCGATCATCGCGAACTCGGGCAATGCGAATGCCTGCACCGGACCCCAAGGGATCGACGATGCACGATCCATGATGGAGGCGATTGCAGACTCTCTTCGGATACGCGCGGAAGATGTTGTCCCGCTGTCCACCGGGGTCATCGGCGTGAGGATGCCGATCGGGCGCATACTGCCCAAGATCCCCGCCCTTGTGGCGCGCCTCGGTGAAGATGTGGACGGCTTTGAGAGAAGCATCATGACCACCGATACCTTCCCGAAGATCGTGGCCAGGAGGGCAGGGGGGGCGCGAGTCCTGGGATTTGCCAAGGGGGCCGGCATGATCGCACCCGACATGGCCACCACCCTGGCCGTCGTGCTCACCGATGCAAAGATATCCAAGCAACAACTTGATAATATAGTGCTTTCTACAATAGATGAGAGCTTCAACGCCATCACCGTGGACGGCGACACCTCCACGAACGACACCCTGGTAGCGCTTTCGTCAGGTCTCGTCGATGCCGCGCTTCCGGAGGTGCAACAGGCCATACAGGAGACTATCCGAGAGCTTGCCATGATGGTGGTAAGAGATGGCGAAGGGGCCACAAAGCTCGTCACCATAGATGTGAGCGGGGCAACCAGCCCGGCCGACGCAAAGACCATCGCCATGAGCATAGCCAACTCGCTGCTGGTGAAGACCGCGCTCTTCGGCGCAGACCCCAACTGGGGCCGGATCGTTGCCGCCGCCGGCTACAGTGGCGTGAGCCTCGACCCGGGAAGGATCTCAGTGCGCATCCAGGGTCTCCCCATAGTCGAGGCCGGAGAGCAAACCTCATCCTTTGACGAGACCGCGCTCCATGAAGCGCTTCTTACTCGAGAGATCGCCATCGCTGTCTCCGTGGGTGATGGACCCGGGGCATTCCGGGCCTTTACCACCGACCTCTCGTACCGGTACGTGGAGATCAACGCACAGTACCGAACCTGACCCCTGAGCACGAAAAAAGAGAAACCCGCCCGATAGGCCGATAATATATGTTATGTTAAATAAGAGGTGCGGGTTTTTTATTGGTGTAAGAAATGAGAGCCTCGACCTGGTCATTTTTATCTCCTCGCCCGATGTTCGGTGAGGATATAAAAATGACCAGGCTCGTACGAAGACTCCCGGATATATCAGGACGAACGAACGTGTTTCTTAAAAACCGGAGATCAAATCGCCAGGTGCGGAGATCAGTGACAGGTGGGCCACCTAGAAACCGGTTTTATCAAGGAGGAACCCATGTCCGACCTGAATCGGGACGATGGGAACCCTAGACCCGACCGAAAGAATGCACTGAGGCGCAAATGGTGCGAACTTTTCCGGGATGGCTGTAAAATGGCCCCTGAAAAGGATCTACCTAGATGGTGCCCCCCAGGGAACGGTCGATGATCTCGTCCACGAGCATCTGCACCTTTTTCGGCAGTCCCTCGATCCTGAGGTCGAGAAATCCCCTGATGATGAGCGACCGAGCCTGCTCCTCCGTGAGCCCCCGGGTCATGAGGTAGCTGAGTTCCTCGTCCGAGATCTTCCCGAGAGCAGCCTCGTGCGACAGGTTGATGTCCGGGTGCGCTCCCCTGAGTTCGGGGATGGAGTGGATGACCCCGCGATCATTGAGCAGCAGTCCGCTGCACTCCATGTGGCCGAGCGTTCCCTTGACGTCTCCCGAGAGCATCTGCCTCGAGATGACCGTGCCTCCCTCGGAAACGACCCTGCTGATGATTTCGCCGCTGGCACCGTCTCCTTCGAGAACGACCTTGGCGCCCGTATCGAAGAAGGAAGGTTCTCGGGCATAGATAATAGAGTAAAAGCGAGCGCTTCCATGCTCTTTCACATAAGCCACCGGACAGGACACGATATTCTTCACCGAGGTCATGGCAACATAGTTCGAAATGTATTTCGCCCCTTCGCCTACCACCGTGGCACCCACCGGGAAGACCTCCATGGTGCTGCCCCAGTTGTGGAGCATGGTGTACCCGAGACTCGAGTCCTTTCCCAGGTACGTCTCGGTGACGCCGATGTGCCTGCCGGCCCCGCAGTTGTGGGCAGTGGTGCAGCCGTTCACGATGTTGAGCTCGGCACCTTCCTTCAGCTCGATGATATTGTGGATGACCTGCACGTCTCCATCGGTCCCGAAGAGGAATGCGGCCTGCAGGGGCTCTTCGATCTTCACCCCTTCATCCACGAGCACATAGTAGCCGACGACAGGTGACCTCGCTGCAAGCTGCGTGTTCTCGTTCTTGTCCTTGTCAACGATCTTGAAGAAGAGCTCGTCACGCACGTGTGGGTATGCCTTGCAAGCTTCGGACAGCGGCATTACATGAAGTCCGCTGATATTGCTGGATTTATCAAGAATCGTGTGGTCCAGGACCATGAACTTGCCGCAACTCGCCGTGCACGAGTCGTAACCGATGTTGATGAGTCGTTCCGAATCGAAATCCTGTATACTCATAGGTCACCCGAAACCATGTCGCGGTACTTGTCAGCGAAACACGTGGTGCATTTCTTGTAGCCGTGGGCCTTGATCTCGTCGAAGATCTCCCCGGGCGCACCGCAACCCAGGACATGGCCGTCCATGATCACGAAGGCTATGTCCGCCTTGATGTAGTCGAGGATGAAACCAGTGTGCGTGATGATAATGGCCGAGTGCGTACGCTTGGGGAGGGGCTTGTCCTTCTCGAGGATTATCTTCAGTGCCTGAGCGATGACGGAGATGTTTTCGATATCGACCCCGGACTCGGGCTCGTCCAGCAGCATGAGATCAGGCATCTGGGCCATGAGCTGGAGTATCTCCGAACGTTTGCGTTCCCCGCCCGAGAACCCGACATTGATCTCCCTGTTCAGGTACTGAGTCAGGTTGAGCATCTCGGCCTGATCCTTGAGGAGCTGATCGTCTTTCTTTATGGTCTTGAGCAAAGTACCGAGCCTCACCCCCTTGATGGCTGGCGGATACTGAAATGCCAGGCCTATCCCCATGCGTGACCGTTCATCCACCGGGAGGTCTCTGATGCTCTTCCCCTTGAAAAGGATGTCCCCTTCCGTGATCTCGTAGCCGGGTAGCCCGGCGATGGCGCCGAGCAGCGTGCTCTTGCCGGACCCGTTGGGGCCGAAGATGATGGCGGTGCGCCCTGTTTCTATCGTGAGATCAATACCCTTGAGGATCTCTTTCCCCCCTGCACACACATGCAGGTTGTGTATATCCAGGAAACTCATAGCGACTCTCCATTCTCTGTGATATCCCAAAATCCAGGGTCTGTTATTGACGAACAGACGGGAAATGTCAAGAAACGCATATGCGAAATGCACGTACATGGTCATTCAGCAGGCCATATCCCCCCTACCCTCCGACCAGGCATATTCCCCAGCAGCTGGCTCCATTGCACGGCAGGTAAACGATCCTTATCATTCGAGTCATCTCGCCTGAAGCCCGGCAAGATGAGTTAAATGATAAAGCACTTTGATAAATAACTAAATAATACAGTTAGTTACCTGAAGGTTGCCCGGAAACGGGCCATGGCCCCGATGAAGAGGACGGTCCCGATGGCCGCCATGGCGAGCAGCTGCGGCCACACGACCGCGATGCCGGCATCCCGGAAGAGGACCGCGGCAGAGAGTTCAAGATAGTGCGTGGTGGGGGCGAATTTCATGATGACCTGCAGGAAAACGGGCATGGATTCCAGGGGGGTGGTACCTCCGTTCAGCATGGATATGGGCACGATGATGGGCATGCTCAGAAGGCCCGCCTGGGGAAGGTTCTTGGCGATGGTCGCAAGGAAGATGCCTAAGGCCGATGCTGCGAAGAGAAAAAACATGGTCCCGATGAAAAAGAGAAAAATCGAGCCGTGCAGAGGGGCCCCGATCACCCCTTTCACCGCGAACAGGAGGGAAAGCATTGCGCCGGTCGCTATGATGAAGCTGTTGGCCCAGACCTTTGCCAACGTGATCTCCAGGGGAACAAGGGGCATGACGAGGAGATGCTCCACAGTCCCGCGCTCTTTTTCCTTGATGAGGGCGGCGGCAGGCAAGATGATGGACAGCAGGGTGATCATGTGATTCAGGAATACGAGACTCATGAACCAGGAATTTTCCCGGTTCTGGTTGTAACTCACCCGGATATTCAGCTCGATGGGGAGAGCGGCCTGTTTCTCCGAACCGTGAAGATAGGTGTATATTTCATTGGTTATGATCCTGGTCAGGTATGTCGTGCCCAGTTTGGCATGGCCCGCGGCCGTGGCATCGATATCGATGCGGACCACCGGGCTGCGCCCCGCAAGGACATCTTTCTGAAAACCGCCCGGTATGTGGATGACAAAGGTGTATTCGCTCCTGTCCATCACGCGGTCGATATCATGGAACGCTATCTCCCGGGGCTCCTTGAAATACGGCTTCCGGATGGCCTCCCTGATCCTTGCGGACAGGGGTGACTGGTCCTCATCCACATAGGCGACAGCGGCATCCCGCATCTGCAGCCCCGTACCCAGTGCCGGTACGATTATCATGACCGTGAAGGAGTACAGCACCAGTACGATCAGGACATAATCGTAGCGGAAGCTGATGAGCTCCTTCAAGCCGAGACGATAGATATGCCGGAACATTCTCATGTCAGGTATCCTGTTTTTTCAGCAACATGACCGTCATCACCTTGAGAGTTGCATAGATGATGATGAGGAAGAAAAAATCCCACACGAGCTCGGGGAAACCGATTCCCTTGGTGAAGGTCCCGACGCTGATGCTCAGGAAGTAGCGGGCAGGGAAGATCAGGGACATGACCTTGGCCCCGCCGGTAAGCGCAGACACGGGGGTAATGAGGCCCGAGAAATCGAACGAAGGTACCAGGGTGATGACAAAGGCCGCCACCAGGGCAGCAATCTGGGTCTGGGTAAAGGTGGATATGAACAGGCCGATCCCCGTGCTGACGATGATATAGAGAAGTGCCCCTGAGACCAACGCCGGGTAGCTGCCTTTGAACGGAATCTTGAACAGGAACAGGATCACGGCCAAAAGGACAAGGAAACTCAATGCATTAACTGCGATATACGGGATCTGCTTCCCCCAGAGGAATTCCAGGCGGGTCATGGGGCTGGAGTAGAAATTGGTGATCGAGCCCAGCTCCTTTTCCCTCACTACCCCGATGGCCGTGAGCATGGCCGGAACGAGCATCAGCACGACGGCCAGCAGCCCCGGGACCACGGCGTAACGGCTCCGCACGAGAGGGTTGTACCAGTAGCGCGGCTGAACCTGGGCCGATGAATGGGCAACGGGCACGGGGGAGAGTTCTGCGAGGTCCCTGAGGTAGGACAGGTGAACGGCCTCCACGTAGTTCTTGGTGGTCTCGGCACGAAACGGCATGGTACCGTCCATGAGTATTCCCACCGCAGGGCTGCGGCCGCGCTTGATGTCTCTTTCGAACCCCGGGGGTATCTCGATGACCATGGTATAGGTACCCTTCTGAAAACCGTGTTCGATTTCAGAAGGAGACCGGATCGGCTCCTTGTCGCTGAAGTAGCGGGAGCCGGAAAAGTATTCCAGGTAGTCGCGGCTCCATAGCGTCTGGTCGTAATCGAGGGTTGTGTACTTGACGTTGTCGATGTCGATGGATATGCCGTAGCCGAACACGATCAGCAGAAACGGCGTGATGATAAAGGACGTGATGAGCCGTACCGGGTCCCGGAAGAGCTCGAGTGTTTCCCTCCTTACCAGTGCTGCAAGGCGGTATATATCGAAGAAGTGTCCCTGCTTGTGTGACTTCTGCAAGGATACGGTCAGGGAGACGCTCTGTTTTTCATCGTCCTCCACCACCGCGGTGCCGCTCCTGGCGATGTCGTCCATCATGTAGGCGATGAATGCCTCTTCGAGGGTGTGGCACCCGCGGCCGGCGATGAGCCTTTCCGGAGATTCGCAGGCCAGAACGCGCCCCATGCTCATGAGGGCGACGCGGTCGCAGCGGTTGGCCTCATTCATGTAGTGGGTGGTGACGAAGATGGTGACCCCCCGTTTTCGCGAAAGCCCTATGAGCAGCTCCCAGAAATGGTCCCTGGCCACGGGATCGACACCTGAGGTGGGTTCGTCGAGGATCAGGATCTCCGGTTCATGGATCGTTGCTACGGCCAGCGAAAGGCGCTGCCTGATACCCAGCGGCAGGCGTTCCGTCTGGTCATCCATGACCTCCTGGAGACCGAAAAGGGCTGCCATCTCGCCGACCCGCACGGGGATCGCCTGGCTGGGGAGATCGAAGAGATGGGCATGCATCTCGAGGTTCTGCCGGACGGTGAGCTCGCCATAGAGGGAGAACATCTGCGACATGTACCCGATCCGCTTGCGGAGTTCTATGCTGCCTGCCTCGATCGAGTTTCCGAAGAGATATGCCTCTCCTCGTGTGGGTGGGAGCAGCCCGGTGATCATCTTCATGGTCGTTGTCTTTCCGCACCCGTTGGAGCCGACGAACCCGAAGATCTCCCCCCGGGGGATGGTGAAGGATACATCGTCGACAGCGGTGAAATCGCCGAAACGCTTGGTCAGGTTCCGGGCCTCTATGGCCGAACCGTCACTGACCGGTATTCGGGGGGGGGTGGTAAAGGCGTGGTGGCCGTAGCGTTTCTCCTCGGGCAGCAGCGCGATGTAGGCGTCCTCGATGGTGGCCTTGCCTGCCTTCTGTTTCAGCTCTTCCGGCGTGCCTGAGGCGAGAACCCGGCCCGACTCCATCATGACCAGCCAGTCGAGGTGCTCTGCCTCCTCCATGTACGCCGTGGCAATGAGGATGCTCATCCCTTGGTGATGGCTGCTCATGTCCGCGACCAGTTCCCAGAACTGGCGCCGGGACAACGGGTCGACGCCAGTGGTGGGTTCGTCCATGATGAGGAGCTCGGGATCGTGGATCAGCGCACAGCAGAGCCCCAGCTTCTGCTTCATGCCTCCGGAGAGCTGACCTGCCGGCCGTTGGGAAAAAGGGGCAAGATTGGTCGCCGTGAGCAGCCTGTTGATCCGCTCGGCCCTTTCCTCACGGGAGAAGCCGAAGAGACGGCCGAAGAAATCCACATTTTCATGGACAGACAGGGTTGCGTAGAGGTTCTGTCCCAATCCCTGGGGGATGTAGGCGATCTCGGAACAGACGTTCAGCCGGTGGGCGCCGGAGCGCATATCGCCGCCAAGCACATGAACGTGGCCTTCCTGGATCTTCTTCTGGCCGGCGATCACTCCCAGCAGCGTCGACTTTCCCACGCCGTCGGGGCCGATGAAGCCGACCCGGCAACCGGCAGGGATCTCGAGGTCGATATTTTCAAGGGCGTACCTTTTTTTGTACCGATGCCCGAGCCCTTGGATCCGTATGATTGAACCGCTGGAGGTCATGGCTGAATTCCCTTAGCGGAAGTCAGTCCACTGTGCGGCCTTGTCGATGCGAATGAAGGAAACACCGGGCATCCCCGGTTTGAGGCGCGGGTCTCCGTACTCCTGGAGACTGACGGTAACACGGAAGACGAGCTTTTGCCGCTCTTCCATGGCCTCAACCTCCTTAGGGGTAAACTGCGCCTTTTCCGAGACGTATGCCACCCTTGCCGCGAAAGGCCGGTCGGAAAGCGCATCGAGCACAACCTTTGCCTCGGCACCCAGGGGGATCCTGCCGGCCAGATTTTCGGAGAGGTACACGTTCATGTAGATGTCCGTGGGGTCCACGATGGTCAGCACCTTCCCGCCCGCAGGAAGGACCTCGCCCGGTTCGGCAAGGCGGGTCAGCACGGGGCCGTCGATGGGGCTCTTCAGCATGCAGTCTTCGATATCCGCCTTCAACCGCAGGGTCTGGGCGATTGCCGCCTCGATGGAGGCATCCACCTCGGCCACAGAGGATTTCGCAGCAGCATACTCGGAGTCATAGGCCTGCTTGGATGTCAGATCCCGGTCGTACTGCTGCTGGGTCGAGACACCCTTTTCATAGAGGTTCTTCGAACGCTGAAGCTCCTTCCCGGCGAGTTCCATCCTCAGGCGGATCCCTTCCACCCGGGAAACAGCGGTCTGACGGGCCTGTCTGGCCCGCATGACCTCGGCCTCGGCCTGCCTCAGCTGGGCCTGGAGCGTGCTCGTGTCCATCCTGGCCACTACCTGATTCTTCTGGACGAAATCACCCTCTTTTACCAGAACTTCTGTAAGACGTCCGGCCGGCTTCGTGGCGATGTCGACCTCGGTTGCCTCCAGGCGGCCATTGCCTTTCACGAAACCCTGCGGAATGGAGTTCCTGTCCTTGTTGTAAAAGATATACAGGCTCACGGCCCCCACCAGGACAAGAATGGCCCCGAGCAGAGCCATCCGCCGAACGATCCTCATTTTATCGGCCATACACACCCCTCTATCACATGACAGCATGGTCCATTCATCAGGCCCGGTGCAGGGTGGAAATCGTGTTCACCCAGGGCCGTGCCTGTTCACCAGCGCATGGATTGTCCGGATGATCACCTCCCCGATAAGGGGAAATTCAGGTATTCATGACAACGTTTTGCACTAAGTGAAAGAATTTCATATACGTATTATATCCAGGTTTTTTCGTCAATGTCATATTGCCTTATACTGATCATTTCAGGCTGAGCATGTACGGCTCTAAGGGGAGGTCACGGGTTCATTCAAGGGTGATGCGAAGTGTCGGTGTGTTCTTTATTTCTTGTCCTTCAGCATATCCTGGAGCCTGGCAAAGGGGTTGTGGGTCATGGTGTCGGTCTTCTCCTCTTCGAACCCGTCGGCACCCGTCTCATCGTCATACCGGCCGTGCTCTGCGTCATGGCAGTAGACGCAGAGGTTTTCCCAGTTGCTCCCGTCAGGAGGGTTGTTGCTGTGGTTGTGGTCCTTGTGGTGGACCGTGAGCAACTGGAGATTCTTGAGGGTGAACTCGCGACCGCATCGCGCGCACACCCAGGGGTGGATCTTCAGGGACTGCTCGCGGTATCCCTTCATGCGTTCCGCCCGTGCCTGAAGGCCTTTCGCCACGATCTTGTCCATCTCTTCCTTGCTCAGACCTGCAGCCCCGGGCTTGCGAGGCTTCATGCTCATATGCACCTCCATTGAATGGTTACCGCCATGAACCACATGTACGCATGGCGGTATTCCGGATACTAGCAGGGATGGGCATCAACATTCAACATGCCAGAAGAGTTTCCGTGCAGATCTCAGGCCGGGATGGGATGCCTGGGGACGTGTCCGACAGGAGGTCATCAGGTGCTATTTTTTCTTCCGGCCCCCGAAAAGTGTCTGAATGGCCCCTCCCACGCCTTTTGCTACCTCCCCTGCCGTCTCCACGCCCTTCTCACCCAGGGAAGCAGCGCCTCTGGCAACCCCGGTGATGCTCACCTTGAGGGTGTCTGCCATGGAAAAGGCCAGGCGCTGAGAGAGCGTTTCGTTCAAAGAGAACCTGGGGCTGCCGATGTCTCCCTCCAGCACGAAGTCCAAGGTGATCCTGCCCCCTTTGTCCTTCAGAAAGGCCACCACGGCGTCGCGGGGCACGCCCATGAAGGAGCCGAACATCCCTTTGGCCGGGGCGAGCTCCAGGTCCGATATCGTGATCTTTCCCGGTGCTTTGAGCATTTTATTGCGTATGTCCGATTGCAGGTCCAGATCGAGGGTGCCTCCCTGAACCTTTGTCTCGTTCTTCTTGCTGAGGTAAGGCTGGAGAGCCACCATGTCGACGGAACGAAGCTTCACCTTCACCGAGGAGTCTTTCGTGGTGATCTCTGCCCAGCCCCTGATGTCGGCATTCCCATCCCGACGGGGGCCCTTCACCACGCCCGTGAGCTCGAACGAGCTCCTGCCTTTCAGCGTGGGGACAGCCATGTCATGCAAAGAGGCCCGGATCCCCTCCAGGCGGATCTTCAGCAAAGGCCTTGCTACCGAGGCATCGAACAGCTCCAGCACACCATCCTCGAGCATGATGCTCCCGATGAGAACCGTCGGGGAGGCGCCGGGCGCAGAGGGGGTTTCCCCCCGGCCCTTGTGCGACAGAAGGCCGGGGATCACCAGGAGCTTTCCTTC
The DNA here is from genome assembly GCA_021372395.1 of Deltaproteobacteria bacterium. Classification (GTDB taxonomy): domain Bacteria; phylum Desulfobacterota; class Desulfomonilia; order UBA1062; family UBA1062; genus MWEI01. The sequence goes on along the minus strand of JAJFUP010000265.1, from coordinate 2,054 downwards.
TCTGGTCCGGTAGAACGAAAGATAGGGTCTGACGATGGTGATGGAGCGAATCCGGTTTTGTGCTGAAAGAAAGCTGCACAGGCTCGGGACGAGAGTCACCCGTTCTGCACGCAAGGCATACGCGGCAGGCCACTGGCCGCCGCCTTTGATCCGCAGCTCTCGAATCTCCACGCCGGACCAGCCGACCCTGATCGATTTGACCTCGCTGCCTGGCCCCAGGGCCTCCACTACCCTGTCTTTCAGAATACCCACAGCCACCCGGAAGCCGACGACGACGCCAAAGACAAGGACGGTGAGCGCCGCCAGGGCGATCAGAACCCAACGCCTGCCACTTCCGTCAGCCAAGAGGATCTCCTTTTCTTCAGGATGGAACTGCAGCGCCACCTGCTCATTGCAAGTATACAAACAAGGAGCGCATACCTCAACCTTCAACTGAGGCTGGTTCTGATCCGCGCAGTCACATCTTCCCCCTGGCCTGTGCCTTCCGGAAGGCATTGGTGAGGCCCAGCTCGTACATGAGCTTGCGTCCCACCGCCTCGGTTGGTGCGAACCGCCTGACGAACTCGATCTCTGTGTCGGTGGGCCGCTCCGTCTCCGCGAGGTCCGGGGCCACCTTCAGGTCCCAGGGCACGTCCTTGCGGATGCTTTCCACGCTCACCCCCGGGTGGACCCTGGACAGGTACAGCTCCTTGGTCTCATCGTGGAACCGGAAGATGCCCTTGGTGGTGAGCAGCATGACCGGGCCGGATCCGGGAGGGAAGAGGCCGGTGGCCTCCCTGCTGTTGCCGCCTTCGAGAAACCCCGGGGAGGTGAGGTAGTCGAGCGTGTTCACGAACTCGCCGCCGCGCATGGTGAGAATGGTTCTCTTCGCGTAGGAGATGAAGTCCGCAGCGCCCCCCGAGCCCGGCATACGCATCTTCGGCTGGTAGTAATCCCCGATGACCGTGGTGTTGACGTTGCCGAACCTGTCGATCTGGGCGACCCCCAGAAAGCACACGTCCACGTACCCGCGGTAGGTCATGGTGAATGACGAGAACAGGTCCGTGGCATAGGAGAACCCACGGCAGGAGTTGGCGTCAGCGATGTGGTTGGGCGGCACCAGGGGCTGGAAGTCGATGATCCCGGATTCCATCATGAGCGTCGCATGGGGTGCGTGGAGCGCCTTGGCCATGGCGCCTGCCGTGGTGGGCAGCCCTACCCCCAGGATGATGTTCTCCCCGTCGTGGATCTCCCGGGCAGCAGTGATGATCAGCAGCTCGTCGAGCGTGTACTTCTTAGCCATTGAGCAACCCCCTTTCCTCCAGGATCTGTTCCATCTCTTGGAGCGTTATGCCCATGGTGCGCTCCCGGTTGTCGTTGTCCCAGCACGAGGTGTAGGCGGCCCCGTAGTTTGCCGGGGCCGAGAAATAGGACTTGGCCCTGATGGCATCGAGCATCTCCGAGCCGTTCTTTGCCATGTAGTGGTCCAGGTATGCCTGACGGTCCGCACAGCCGTATACCCACTCGTCCATCCATGCCTTCAGGCCGTCCCCGGTCATGTCGGACACGAAGAACATCGCGTACATGAGACGGTCCAGGTTGTAGTAGCCCAGCACCTCTGTGGGGTGAGCCCCCCAGGGTATCTCCACCACCGCATCTACCCGATACCCGGGGATGAGGGTCAGGTGGGGGCTCGACTGGATGATGTCGTGCTCCACGATCTCCTCGCACGAGACGATGATGCGCCTGCTTGCCAGCGCCGCCGCGGCAACGCTGCCCAGCGCGCCCCAGTATTGGGCGTTCCCGAACCGGTCGGCGCGCTGGACGTGCACGATGCACACGTCAGGGTTTGCCGCCGGCACGGTGAGGATGGTCTTGCCCGTGTACGGGCAGGTGATCACCCGGTACTTGTCCTCCCCCATGAACGAGCGCTTCTTGAACAGGTCCGTGACCATGGCGCCCTCCAGGACCTGCATGAAGGAAAAGCCGTGCATGCCTGCCACCATCCGGGCATTGTACTGGAAGTTCGTGTAATCCTCCATCCGCAGCGTCCCGGCCTTCAGAGCGCGCTCCAC
>JAJFUP010000224.1 GCA_021372395.1 Deltaproteobacteria bacterium | reverse complement strand
GCCACCGCGTCAATTTCCCATACCCTTCGGGCTCGATCTTTTTCTTGTGGAAGGGCAGACACAGGAATATAAGGCTGGCTAGACATGGACAGGCGAAGTTTCGTGATTGTGGTGGTCATCGGCAGCGAGCTCCTCTTCAGGCTCGCGTATGCACCCTTTCTGCTGCCCGCGGGCCCGCCCTTCGACACCGATGCCATGAAGCTCCTGTACACGGCGGCCGCGCGGGTCGCCCAGTGCGCGGCCATTATCCTCCTGGCGCTCGATCTCTGCGGGCTCAAGACGGAATCCCCGCGGAACGAGGCGCTTGCGGGCATCGGCGTGTCCCTGGCTTTCGGGACAGTTGTCCTGCTCTCCGACCTCGCGGTCAGGCCTTTCTTCGCGGGGGGGTGGCTGAGCCTCCTGCTTTCGAGGCAGACGGTGGCCGAGCCCATGCTGTTCTTCCTCGTGGGGTGCGTGCTCGGGCCTTTCGCCGAGGAGCTCTTCTTCCGGGGGACCCTGTACGCATGGCTCAGGGAGCGCATGCCGCCCGCGGCCGCCATCGTGCTGTCCTCCCTGCTCTTCGCCGGCCTTCACCCGGGCTTCGCGGTCCAGCTCGTCGGCGGCCTGCTCTTCGCCTCCCTCTTCGAGTGGAGAAAGAGCATCTGGGCCGGCTTCATCGTGCACGCCGCCGCCAACTTCGGCATCTGGCTCATCCCGTGGATCATCGACATCGGTCCAAGATAACCCGATGGACCGAGTTCTGTTCACACTGACAAACGACGCTTTTAGCGGCCGGGGAGGACCCGGCATTCGCATCCTCCCGCGCAATCTCGATCGGGTGGCCTGAGCCGGGACGATCAGAGGGTTTTCAAGCTGCAGGCTGCCTTGTGGCCTGAGCCGAGGTCCACAAGGTGCTGCTCGTTCAGGCGGCAGGAGGGCTCTGCGAGGGGGCACCTCGGGTGGAAGGCGCACCCGGGGGGCGGGTTTATGGGGCTCGGGATCTCGCCTTTCGGCATGGGGTGGGTGCGGCGATACCTGGGGTCGGGCACGGGGATGGCCTCGAGCAGGGTTGCCGTGTACGGGTGCACCGGGTTTGCGAACACTTCTTTCAGCGGGCCGATCTCCACGATCTTCCCCAGGTACATGATGGCGATGCGGTCGCAGATGTACTTGCACGTGGCCAGGTCGTGGGTGATGAACAGGTAGGTCAGGTCGAACATCTCCCTGCACCTGATCATGAGCTCCAGGATCATGGCCCGCACCGAGACGTCTGCCATGGCGATGGGTTCGTCCGCCACCACGAAGTCCGGACTCGTGACGAGCGCCCGGGCGATCACCACCCGCTGCCTCTGGCCTCCTGAGAGCTGGTGAGGGTATTTCCGGTAGAGGAACGCTGCCGGAGAGAGGCCCACCTTCTCCATCATCGCCAGGGTAAGCTCGCGGGCCTGCGCGCCATGCGCAAGGTCATGGATCCGCAGGGGGTGAGAAATGGCCTTTCCAATGGGCATCCGGGGGCTCAACGAGGCGTACGGGTCCTGGAAGATGACCTGCATCTTCTCCCGGAGACCTTCCATCTCATGCCCCGTATACGAGGTGATGGACCGCCCCCTGTAGAAGACATCGCCGGAGGTGGGCTCGAGGAGCCGCAGGATCATCCTGCCCGTGGTGGTCTTCCCCGAACCGCTCTCGCCCACGAGGCCCAGGACCTCCCCTTTCCTGATGTTGAACGACACGCCGTCCACCGCATGCACGAACCGCTTCTCCTTTGCGAATACATTCGCCAGGAGCCCCTTCTGCAGGGGGAAGTGCATGGTGAGATTCTCTACCCTGATGAGTTCTTCCGACATTGCGTTCACCTGTAGAGCCAGCAGCTCATGCGATGCCCGTTCCTGGCAAAAACCGGCGGCCTCTCTTTCGTGCAGATGTCCATGACGTAGGGGCATCGCGGGTGGAACACGCAGCCCGCAGGCGGGTCAACCAGGTCGGGAGGACTCCCCGGCATGGTTTTCAGCTCCGGCTGGTCGAGCTTGATGTTGGGGATGGAGGCAAGCAGGCCCTGGGTATAGGGATGCAGAGGCTCGTCGAAGATCGACTGGGCCGGTCCCACCTCCGCGATAGTGCCGCCGTACATGACCGTTATGCGGTCTGCGAGCTGTGCCACGTTTCCGAGATTGTGGGTGATGAGGATGATGGTGAGGTTGTACTGCTTCCTCAGGTCGTCCAGCAGATCGAGGAACTGGGCCTCCACGATCACGTCGAGCGCGGTGGTGGGCTCGTCGGCGATGAGCAGGTCCGGGTTCAGGATCAGCGCCAGGCCGATCATGATCCTCTGGCGCATGCCTCCCGACATCTGGTGAGGATACTCGCGCAGCCTTTCGCCTGCGATGCCCAGGCTCTCGAGGACCTTTTCCGACCTCTCGAGTGCGTCCTTCTTCGAGATGCCTTTCTCATGGGCACGCAACGTTTCCACGAAGTGCTCCCCTATGGAGAAGAGCGGGTTCAGCGAGGTGAGCGGGTCCTGAAAGATCATGGCGATCTTCGATCCCCGCAGGGCAAGGAGCTCCTCCTGCCCCATCTGCACGATGTCGTGCCCGTTGTAGATGATCCTGCCTCCGGAAATCCTGCCCGGGGGCCTGAGCAGTCGCAGGATCGAGAAACCGAGCGTGGATTTGCCGCAACCCGACTCGCCCACGAGCCCCATGACCTCGCCGCGCACGAGCTCCAGGTCCACGCCGTTGACCGCACGCACCGTCCCTATGCTGATGGGGAACTCCACCTTGAGGTCTTCTATCCTGAGTATGTGTTCTTCGTCGTACACGGGGTCAACGCTCCAGAAGCCTCGGGTTCAGGATCTCCGAGAGTCCTTCGCCGATCATGGTGAAGCCCAGGGCCAGCATCGAGATCATCATGCCCGGGAAGGTGATGAGCCACCACTGGCCGGAGGCGAGATACTTCTTGCCCATGGCGAGGTCCATGCCCCAGTCCACGATGGACGGCGGCAGCTCGAGGACGAGATACGTGAGTGCCGCCTCGATCATGATGGCGTCCGCCACGTTCAGGGTGAATACCACCACGGTGGTGGCGATCACGTTGGGGAAGATGTACTTCATCAGAATGGTGGCGTTCGTGGCGCCGATGGAACGGGCCGCCTCCACGTAGAGCTCCTGCTTGATGGCAAGGGTCTGCCCGCGCACCAGGCGGAAGTAGGTGGGTATGTAGATGACGGCCACCGCGAAGGTGATGTTGATCACCCCGGGCCCGACCATGGCGGCCAGCGCAATGGCCAGGATAAGGCCCGGGAACACGTAGACCGCATCCATGACGAGCGACAGCGTCCTGTCGAGCATCCCGCCTGCATAGCCCGAGAGCAGGCCCAGCGATATGCCGATGAACGAGGATATGATGGCGGCGAGCACCGAGATGCTGAGTATGGTCCGGGACCCGAACACGATCCGCGTCCAGACGTCCCTCCTGAGGTTGTCCGTGCCCATGATATGCTCTCCGCCCGGCGGGATGAGCTGCGGCCCTGCATCCTGGTTGTAGGGGTCGAAGGGGGTCAGCGTCTGCGGAGCCAGCGCCATGTACAGGATGGCGAGGATGATGACGGCCCCGGTCACGAGGATCCACCACTCCACCCCGTACTTCTTCCCCATCTTCGCGAAGACCGCAAAGGGCCTTCCCAAGCCTTGTGCCATTGAATACTTCACGTCATGCTCTCTCCATCACTGATGCCCTTGCCCCGGGCGACGGGCCAGAGGCGGTATTCCCTGAACCTTTTGCCTGTTCACGTTCAATATCTGATCCTCGGGTCCACGATCGCATAGATGATGTCCACCAGCAGCGAGATGAAGGCCACGATGAGGGCGAACACAATGATCACCCCCTGGATCATGGGATAGTCGCGCAGGTAGATGCGCTCGAGCAGGAGCCTGCCCATGCCAGGCCAGGAAAACGTGGTCTCCGTGAGGATGGCCCCTGCCATGAGCAGGGCCACCTGCAGGCCCATCATGGTCAGGATCGGGATGAACGCGTTCTTCAGGGCGTGCCGGTAGACGATGTTGGTGTGGCTGATGCCTCTGGCCTCGGCGGCCAGGATATAGTCGGCCTTGAGCACGTCCAGCATGTTGGCGCGGGTGAGCCGCACAAAGATGCCAGAGAGGGTGAGCCCGAGCGTGAACGACGGCAGGATGAGATGGATCAGGACATCCTTGAGCGACTCCAGGTCCCAGACGAGCAGCGTGTCGATGATGTAGAAGCCCGTGTTCTCGAAGTCGGAGGTGAACACGCGCGCCCCGGTCCTCCCGGCGATGGGCAGCCAGTCGAACCAGACGCCGAAGATGAGCTGGAGCATGAGCCCGAGCCAGTAGACCGGGATGCAGTAGATGACGATTCCGTAGAGCCGTATCGCGGAGTCCCGGGCCTGTCTGCGCTTGTCCGCCGCATATGCCCCCAGAAACACACCCAGGACGATCGTGATGAGCATGCCGAACGTGGTCAGCTCGATGGTTGCCGGCAGCTTCTCCGCGATGGCGTCTGTGACCTTCTGCTGGAGGACCATGGAGTCGCCCAGATCGAGGTGGCAGATCTTCCAGATGTAGTCCACGTACTGGACGGTCATGGGCCGGTTGAGCCCGAGTTCCTCGCGCTTCTGCTCGATCACCCTTTCCGGCGCATGGCCTCCCAGCATGGAGGATACCGGGTCACCCGGCATGAGCCTGAGCACCACGAAGATGATGGTGAGCAGGATGAAGACCATGGGGATGGTCATGAGTGTTCGTGTGATGATGTATCTGATCAGATTTCTCATGGCACTGCTTTCTTAAAAGACCTTCACTGTCCTTCCCATGCAAAAAAGGCCGGGCATCAAGCCCGGCCTTTTCGTATCACAGATTATTTCATTTTGCACGGTAGATCGGGCCGTAGTTGAACTGCAGCGTCGGCGAGAGCATGATGCCCTTGATGTCCTTCTGCGTGACGACATAGAGGGTGCCCTGGAAGATCGGTGCCGTGGGGACCTCGTCGGTCCACATCTTCTGGATCTTCTGGTAGATGGCCGTCCTCTTCTTCATGTCGGTCTCTCTCTGGGCCTGATTGAACATCTTGTCCCACGTGGGGTTGGAGAAGTAGATCCCGTTCCCGCGCGATCCCACGGTGCCTGCAAAGGCTGCCGTGTAGTTGTCGGGGTCGAGGTAGTCCGGATACCAGCCGAGCAGGTATGTCTTCATTGCCTTGTTGACATAGTTGTCGCGGAAGGTGGCCCATTCGGCCGACTTCACGTTGACCTTCATCACGCCTGAGGCCTCCATCTGCTGCTTCAGGACAGCCGCCAGGTCGACCTCGCTGTCTCCGTAATGGCTGGGTGTGTACCACAGATCGAAGGCGAACTTGTTGGTTTCGCTGTAGCCCTTTGCCTTGAGCAGTTTTTTGATCAGCTTGATGTTCCCGTCGCCCAGGGTCGTCTTGAAGTCTTCGGAATGCGACCACATGCCCTTGGGCACCATGGAATACAACGGCTCGTTCTGGCCGAGATAGACCTTCTCCATGATGGGCTTGCGGTTGATGGCGGCAGCCACGGCCTGCCTCAGCACCTTGTCGTTGAACGGCTTGGTGTCGCACTGGAAGCAGAGGTAACGGATGAAGGGGCCCTGGCCGGTGACGATCTGGTACTTTTTCGACTTCTGCAGATCCTTGATGTCGGACGGGTTGAGCGTCTTGAAGGCAAAATCGATCTCGCCCTTCTCCAGCGCGAGCCTCATGGTGGTAGCGTCCGCGAAGTAGCGGATCACGATCCGCTGGTTCTTCGGCTTCGGGCCATAGAACTGCGGGTTTGCCACGAGAACGACCTCCTGGTCACGCTTGAAGGAAATCACCTTGTACGGGCCAATGCCAACGAGGTTGCCGCCCTTGAGCTCGGATGGGTCGCGTACGAGCTTGTCCTTGGGGTAGACCTTCGGATTCAGCGGGTAGTAGGGCGGGGAAGCGACCAGGGACGGGAAGTAGGACACCGGGTTCTTCAGGACGAACTTGACGTGGAGCGGATCCACGACAACCACCTTGTCGACGAAGTCGGAAACGAGCCATGACGGGTCGCTCTTGAGTGCCATGGTGCGGTCGATGGACCATTTCACCACGCCAGCGTCGAAACTGGTGCCGTCGGTGAACTTGAGCCCTTTCCTGAGCTTGAAGGTGTACTCCTTCCCGTCCTTGCTGACGGCATACGACTCGGCAAGACCCGGAACGAGCTTGGTGCCGCCCGGGGGATAGCTCAGGAGCCCCTGATAGACGTTATAGAAGATCTCCCATGTGTGGAAGTCGTAGGCTTTCGCCGTATCCATGTCGCTGACCTTCTCGGTCGTGCCGTACACGATGGTGTCTTTCTGGGCAGCAGAGCCCACAGCAGGCATGAATGCCAGGCACAACACCACCAGACCGAGTACTGTGAATTTCCATACCCTCATACTGTATTCCTCCTTCCTGTTATGGATGATAACCTTCCCTTCCCCTTCACTCCTGCCCCTGATCGGGCGCAGACCATGCCGGACGGGTGTCTTCGACCGGGGGGCGTTCGTGATCCGATGGCGCCGGAATTGAGGGAAAAGGATACCACTCTCACTCTGATTTCTCTCGCGTCTCCCTGTGCTCATCTCTTCAAGAAGTGCGACCAGTATGCATGGTAATTTGTTTCAAGCCCTTTCTCGGATGCAGATTTCTTTAATGGTAAGTTGCGGCCCCGCTCCAGTCAAGTGTTATCTTGGAATAAATATCCGCGCTTGAATAAGACGACCCCCGTTCTCATGAGTTCCGTCTCTTCTTTTTCGCGGGCTGACTCATCCGGGTGCGCCGGCAAAATACCTGTCTGGCAACCGCATGCTTGCCGGATGCACCGGAAAAGCGGGGATGGAGATACAGAAGTGGGGTCGGGACAGCTCTCGGTGCCCCGACCCCACGATTTGGTCATGGGATGTTACTTCTCGCCTAAGGGAAGCACGACCCTCCCGAAATTTTCATTGATGACCTGCGCCATGGCGCAGTAGATGGCCGAAGCCCCGCAGAAGACGCCTTCTATGCCTGTCAGCGTCTTCCATGTCCCGGAGAGTTCAAAGCCGTCACCGGCGGCCAGCATCCAGAAGAGCACGGTAAGCGTGAAGAATACCACCTGCAGGCCCCTGTTGGCCTTCCATGTGCCTATCCACATGAAGAAGGTGAACAGCCCCCACATGAACAGGTACCACGCCATGAACATGGTGCCGCTTTCGGCTATGCCAAGCTTCCCGTTGAAGCAGATGATGAACACGAGCGTAAGCCAGAACAGCCCGTAGGAGGTAAATGCCGTGGTCCCGAAGGTATTGCCCTTTTTGAACTCCATGCACCCCGCTATGACCTGTGCCAGACCCCCATAAAAAATCCCCATTGCCAGTATCCCTGCTCCCATTCCGAAGAGCCCTGCGTTGTGCAGATTCAGCAGAACCGTTGTCATACCGAATCCCATGAGGCCGAGTGGTGCAGGATTTGCCAAATTGTTAGACATAGAACCTCCTCTTAGATGTTTTCATATGTTATGTATATACCACGTATTACATCATGCTTCACGCTTATTCTCCACGCGAGGGGATTTTTACAGACCCGCAGGAGGTTTTCACATTGCCCCGGAATCGGAAGCACCGGTAGTCCCCTTTTTTATCCGAGATCTTCACCGGATCTTCTTGACATGGCATGGGGAGAAATCTACATGTAAGGGTACAGAAAAAGAACGCCTGCGGGAGCCCGGACAAACCGGGCTGAGAGGGGTCCTTGCCGATGGAGGCTGTGGATCCGGCCGTGGAACCTGATCCGGGTAATGCCGGCGGAGGAAAGGCACCACGACAAGGCCATCTCCCCCGGGGACGGTCTTTTTTTTTCACGCAAGGAGGGAGAGAAAATGCGAGTACCAAGGACACTTGTTCTCATGGCCATCATTGCAGTTGCTGCTCTTGCCGGCACCGGCTGCACCAAAGCGCAGAAAACAGGAGAGATCCCCACCCTGACCGTGATGACCCACGACAGCTTCAAGATAAGCGGGAAGGTCATCAGGGACTTCGAGCAGGCCAACGGCTGCAAGGTCGCCTTCCTCAAGTCGGGGGATGCGGGTGCGGCTCTGAACCAGGCCATCCTCTCGAAGAAGAATCCCCTGGCTGACGTGTTCTTCGGTGTCGACAACACCTTCATGAGCCGGGCTCTCACTGCGGACATCTTCGAGCCCTATGCGTCACCGCTCGTGAAAGACCTGGCAGGGGACCTCATGCTGGACAAGACGGGCCGTCTCCTGCCCGTGGATTTCGGGGACGTGTGCCTCAACTATGACAAAGCCTGGTTTGAGCACAAGGGCATGAAGCCGCCTTCCAGCCTGGAAGATCTCGTCAAGCCGCAGTACCGGGATCTCACGGTGGTGGAAAATCCGGCTACCTCCTCGCCGGGCCTGGCCTTTCTCCTGGCCACCATCGGCCACTTCGGGGAAAACGCCTACCTCGGCTACTGGACTAAGCTCAAGGCCAACGGGGTCCTCGTGACCAACGGGTGGGATGACGCGTACTGGGGCCAGTTCAGCGCCGCATCCAAAGGCACGCGGCCCATCGTGGTGAGCTACGCCAGCAGCCCTTCTGCCGAGGTCTACTATGCGAAGAAGCCCCTCAAGGAGGCGCCCACCGCGGCACTTGTGTCACCGGGCACCGCGTTCCGCCAGGTGGAGTTCGCCGGCATCCTCAAGGGGACGAAGAATGCCGCGCTTGCAAGGAAGTTTATAGACTACATGCTCGACATGGCGTTCCAGGAGGACATTCCGCTCCAGATGTTCGTCTTCCCTGCGAACACAAAGGCCAGGCTCCCCGAGGTCTTCACCCTGCATGCGCGTGTCGCCGACAAACCCGTGACCCTGGACCCGGCCATTATTGCCGCAAACCGCGACAAGTGGCTCGAGGCATGGACCGATGCCGTCCTGAGGTGATGCCATCCAGAACAGATACCGCATCCTCATCGCCGGCGTCCCGCTGCTGTTCCTGGGGGCCTTCTACTTCTACCCGCTGCTGAGCATCTTCGCACTCAGCTTCATGCCGGGCGGCTCGTGGGACATGGGCGCCATGGCCAGGCTTTTGACCACGAGCTCCTGTGCGAAGATCCTGTGGTTCACCACCTGGCAGGCGGCCCTCTCCACGCTGCTCACCCTGGCTTTTGCCCTGCCGGGGGCATACGTGTTCGCCCGCTACCGGTTTCCGGGCAAGGACATCCTCCAGTCGCTCACCGCCATACCCTTCGTCCTTCCCTCCGTGGTGGTGGCAGCCGCCTTCCATGCCCTGCTGGGCCCCCGGGGCCTCGTGAACACCTGGCTCATGGCCGCCTTTGCCCTGCCCGCCCCTCCCATCATGCTCGACCATACCATCTGGTTCATCCTCATGGCGCACGTGTTCTACAACTACATCGTGATCGTCCGCATCGTGGGAGGCTTCTGGTCGAGGCTCCAGCCGTCGATAACCGAAGCTGCCCGGATGCTCGGGGCCGCGCCCTGGAGGGTTTTTCGGGAGATCACCCTGCCGCTGCTGAGACCGGCCATCCTCGCGGCGTCCCTGCTCGTGTTCATCTTCTGCTTCAGCAGCTTCGGCGTCATCCTTATCCTGGGAGGCCCACGGTTCTCCACCATCGAGGTGGAGATCTACCGGCAGGCTGTCCACCTCTTCAACCTGCCCCTGGCGGCAGCGCTTTCCCTTGTCCAGATGCTTGTGACCTTCGCGTTCATGTGGGTCTACACCACGTTCCAGAGAAAGGCCTCCCTGCCCGTCTACCCGGAGTCGCATACCATCACCGAGCGGTGCGTAAAATCGCTTCATGACAGGATCATCGTGGGAGGAAGCGTATCCGTCACCCTGCTCCTCCTGGGTTCTCCCCTCATGGCCCTGCTCATAGAGTCCATACACACGCCCGACGGGTTCACCTTCGCGTTCTACCGCATGCTCTTCGAGAACAGGGAACAGTCCCTCTTCTTCATCCCTCCGGTGGCAGCGGTTGCATACTCGGTGGGGTTCGCCCTCGTCACCCTCGTGCTGGCAACCATCATCGGGCTTGCCTGTGCCGTGTTCCTCTCCGGGCCCAGAAGCCTCGTTTCATCCGTGCTCGACCCCCTCTTCATGCTCCCCCTGTCTACCTCGGCGGTCACCCTCGGGCTGGGCTTCATCATCGCGCTCGACGAGCCGCCGCTGAACCTGAGGACCTCCCTGGCGCTCATACCGCTGGCCCATGCCCT
>JAJFUP010000209.1 GCA_021372395.1 Deltaproteobacteria bacterium | reverse complement strand
CCGTCTTCTTTGAGCGCCTTCAGGACAAGACTCCTCATCTGGTCGATCTCGAAAGGCTTCTCGATGTAGAAGAGAGACCCCCGCGCCTTTGCCTTCTCCCGTATGTCCGTGGAACCGTAGGCGGTCATGATGATGACTTTGGTGGAGGGCTTGTTTTCCTTGATCTTCATCAGTACATCGAGCCCGTTCATGCCCGGAAGCCGGATATCGAGAACAACGACGTCGAAGGGTTGCTGGTCCATCACCGCCAGCGCAGTCTCGCCATCGTTGGCAGTGGTTACCTCATAGGTCTCCCGGTCATGGGACAAGGATTTTGCGAGAGACCACGTGAGGGTTTCCTCGTCATCAACGATGAGTACCTGCTTTGGCATGCTATCTCCTTTGGATCCTCTCGAGTGCCATGGTCAATGATGTCTTCAGGCGGAGATAAGACTCCATGAACGCCTTCATGTCCTTTCTGTCCGTACCCGGGACCTCATGATCGAAATCCCCGAGGCTCAAGGCTTCGAAGGCATCCCTGATTTTCAGGGTGGGGTTCACCACCAGGAAGGCTATGAGGAGGGACACAAGGAACGTTATACACAGACCGGCTCCGATGAAGATCAGCATCGTGCAGGTGATTCTGGAAGCATCTCTGCCGATCTGAGCGTCCTGCCGGGACACGAGCTTTTTCTCCCAGGCCTTGGGTTTGAGCGCAATGATGGACTGCCCGGCGCCTGCAGGTCGTATCACCACCATGTAATCGGGGGTGTTCACGGTGGACGCTTTCCCGGTCTTCATGGCATCCATGAGCATGGATCCCTGATCCAGAAGATCGGGATGCCGGTACAGGGGGAGACCTCTGCGGCCTTGTTTCGTGGAAGACACAACAACGAGATCGCTGTTGTTCACTACGAAGATCTCTGCCCAGGACTCGGGCAGCGTCATCGTCTCAACCCTGTCAAGCGGCACGGAAGTGAGGATCCACGAGAGGATCTTGGCATCCTCCTGGTAGAGCGACTCGGTCAGGGTGTCAAGGCCGATGTCCTGAACAGCCCTCATCTGGGTGAACACGAGCATGGAGGAAGCGATCAAAATGATGGCTGAACCGGCGCATGTGATGAAGAACACCTTTATCTTCATGGGGTATCAGACCTCCGATTTCAACCAATCAGTCATGGCATCCAGGAACTTCAGTGACATCCTCTCGTCCGGGATCTTGTTCGAGAGCGTCTCGATGAGGAATGCCTTCTGATCGATGCTGTCGGAAAGCAGATCAATACCCAGTTCCCTTGCCGTCTCCGCGATGATGAAGGGGGCGATGGGGCCTATGGCCTGTGTGAGGGCATCCTTGACAGAGATGATGTACCCTGTCTCGGGAAGCTCTATCCTATGCCTTTCCTCATGGGTTTCCTGAGCGGATGCTTCATGAAGAAGGCCCATCCTGATGAGTGTGTAGAAGACCTTCATGGTGTCCGATACACCGAATCCAACGATCTGGGCGATATCGGCGATGGATCTCTTCCCATCGACAGTGGCCAGGACCTTCCACTGAAAGGACTTGAGCTGGATGTCCTTGTCCTTGATCTCCGTCTCGAGGGCGTAAATGGCGCCGGATGAGGGAATCAGGGAGGTGATCTTGTCCATCTGGCGGAGGTGGTTCGTGGTTTCTGCAAGGATATCGTCGATGCTCATGGAGATGGTTTGGACATCGGAGGGTTCGTCCACGAAGAAACGATATTCACCCGAGGCCCACACCGCGATCTCGTTGATGGCCTTTGTCCCGTTCAACGAGCCACACTGAGCATGGACCACATCACCTTCGGTAAAATAAATATTGCCTGTCTCCGACCCGTTGGTCAGATAGAGCCTTCCGGAACGTTTCCCGAGAGAAAGGATCTTGATGATCTCCGGACATCGCGTGTTGTTCAGTTCACCGCTGATATCCTGCCTCATATTCATGAGTTCTCCTTGTTCATATGAGAAATGATAAGCTTGCCCGTCATTCTGAGGAGGGCCTGATTGGCCTGCAGGCCCGATATGACCATGAGCATGGTGCTGCCGGCGAGAAAGACCGTGAGCAACATGTCATCGAGCAAGATCTCCACCGTGTTCCCCGGCCTCTGGTGGTTCTCCACAAGGCCTCTGTAGAGAAGCAACAACCTGTCTTTGGCACCGGCGAACCGATGCTTCGAAGGAAGCTTTATCTGCATGGTCTTTCCCTGCGCAACAATATATCCATGCACCCCGGGTATCTGCAAGAGGTCTTTAATAGATCCTTTCATGTCTATTGCACTATCGGCACCCGGGCCCCGATTCTTTATCCATACAGCAGGACCTGCTCAAGGTTTAAAGGTGAAAACCGATATGTTTCTTGTACAACGGACAAACACGGGCGCAGGGAACAGACCATGCTGACGCACATACGATACTTGATAAGGGTTTTCTGGAGTCGTTTTTCAAAGAAGGGCCATTCAGGCAGCGGGATCGACTTCGTCTTGGATGACGAGATGTATTGCCAGCCTTCGGATGTGGAAGACATGCTCGCGGACTTCGGAATCGAGGACAGGTTCAGGGACTGCCGTGATCTTGCCGAGTACAATAAAGATTTCCTCATGATCTTCAAGGTCTATCGAAGAGATTTTCTGATTGACTATTCACAGAAAGACGGCCATTTCCGCGTCTGACCTCCCGGCGGCACGTCTTGCCCGGAGACCGGTCAAGACGTAATCTTACCATGGCTACCCGTGCCTTGATGCCGGCCCGATCGGGGAACTGGTACACATCTTCTTCCTTGTTATCGCGGATATTCTCGCTTATATGGGACTCATATCATCGAAACTGAGCCCGAGGTGACGCATGGAAAAACGGATACGAGCCGTGATCGACGAGAGCAGGGATCTCCATGAAAAGATCGGAGAGGCCGTGGAACCAATAGCTCAAGCTGTACGCATGGCGTTGAGGTGCATCGATGCTGGCGGAAAGATCATGTTCGCGGGCAACGGCGGCTCGGCAGCAGATGCACAGCACCTCGCCGCAGAGCTCGTGAACCGGTTCAGGAGAGAGAGAAGGCCGATGGCAGGCCTTGCGCTGACCACGGACACCTCGATCCTCACTGCCATCGGCAACGATTACGCCTTCGAGCAGGTTTTCTCAAAGCAGGTTGCCGCCCTCGGCAGACCGGGAGACCTCTTCGTGGGGATCTCCACCAGCGGGGACTCACCCAACGTGATCAGGGCCATAGAAACCGCCCGCGAGATGGGCATTTCAACCATCGGGCTGACCGGCCGGCACGGGCGGATCAAGGAGCTTGTGGACTGCGCCATCGTGGTCCCCTCAGGGAACACGCCACGGGTCCAGGAAGCGCACATCCTCATCGGGCATATATTGTGCGAACTCCTGGAGGATGAGATCAGCGGATCAGTTTGACAATTGCCCGGGGAGATACTATAGAGAGTGTAAGAAGAACCCGGGGGCGTAATGGGTTCGACGGGGGTAGTTGAGGTTCAAGGAGCATGCCGAGTTCTGCTGACTCGTAAAACAGGCAGAGACACGATAAGTGCCGACGATTACAACTACGCACTGGCCGCTTAACGAACGGTCACATTCGGCATGAACCCGCCCATCGGTTTATGCATGAATGTCAAACTATGATGGGCAACCCTTAAAGCCAGACCCCAGGGCTTAAAGGGGAACAAAGAGGGGTTGGAACATCGGATGCCTGTCTGTGGGCAGAAGATGTTCGAGACTTTAATACACAGAATAAGCATGTAGACGCCTTGTGCTGAAGGCCTTCGGACGGGGGTTCGATTCCCCCCGCCTCCACCAGTAAAGAGAGAGATGGTCTTTATCGGCCAGCTCTTTTATTTTTTTCTGAACCGAGACCTCTGCAGTGGCATCCAGAAAGATCTGTCCGCGACAGGTGATTCATACACCAACCTGTGCCTGACCGCTTCGAGAAAGGCGATCCGGAACTGCCCGTGGCTTTTTCGAGCGTAAACAGACACGGGATTCCGGGATGGACACGATGCTTTCCAGCTACGGGGCACGTGTCTGAAATGATGATAAAATCTCGGCTCATATCGAAGTTGTCAGGTAATCTGCAATTCAGGAACATAACCCCTTGCACGACTTCATCAATCGGGATATTAAAAAACCAGGTGCGGGGTTGTCATGAGCATGGAAAGGGGTTTTCGGTTCATTCATGAATGAAGCAATAGTATCTCTTATCAGCGGGTTTAGGATCCAGGATTTCTTCGACATCTTCATTATCACTTCCCTTATCTATTTGCTCCTCATCTGGTTCAAGACCACCGCTTCCCGCCTCGTGTTCGTGGGGATCAGCCTCATGGGCGGCATCTACATCCTCGCAAGACTGTTCAACCTTTACCTCACGACGCTCGTTCTCCAGAGCTTCTTCACCATCCTCATTATTGCACTCGTGGTGATCTTCCAGGAAGACATCAGGAGGTTCTTCGAGCGCATCGCCACATTGAGGAACGTGGGCAAGACTCACCGGAAGGCTGACAAGGCCCATGACAGCACCATCGAGGCAATCATCGAGAGCGTGGCGGACTTCGCATCCAAGAGGATCGGGGCCATCATCGTAATCCAGGGCCAGGACCCTCTGGAAAGACATTTGAAGGGCGGGAACCCGCTTGATGGCCTGGCAACAAAGCCGTTACTCCTGAGCATATTCGATGTCCACTCCATCGGGCACGACGGGGCTGTCATCATCAACCACAACAGGATAGAGAAGTTCGGGTGCCACCTTCCCCTGTCCATGAACACCGAAAAGATCGGCGAGTTCGGCCTGAGACACACTGCGGCACTCGGCCTCTCGGAGCGATGTGATGCGCTTTGCATCGTCATCTCTGAGGAAAAGGGCACCATCACCGTGGTGTTGGACGGTGAGATCAGGCGTTTGAAGAACGCAGCCGAACTCCGCACGGTGATAGAAAAGTACTATGAGGACAATTTGCCGGAACAGGGCAAGGTGATCTCTTCCCACTGGTTCCGGCAGAACACCATGGAAAAGGCCCTGGCACTTGTTCTTGCCCTGGGGCTCTGGTTCGTCTTCGGTTACCAGAAGGACATGGTGCAGCGCGACTACATCATACCCATCGAATACCGGAAGATTTCCCAGGATTGGGAGATAGAAGAGTCGAGGGACAAAGATGCTACGATTACGCTGATGGGCTCCTCACAGGCCTTCAGCCTCTTTGATGCAAAGAACCTCAAGATATCGATCGACCTGTCTTCCTTGAACGAGGGTAGGCAGACCATCAAGCTCTTGGCCGACATGGTGAACATGCCCTCGAACCTGACCCTCGTGAAGATCAATCCCGACAGGATTATAATCACGGCACATCGACTCTACCCCAGGGTTGTGTCTGTTCATATCGATACCATGAACCGGCTTCCCGAAGAATATGAGCTCAAGAAGATCAGCGTGACCCCGGAAAAAGTGACGGTGCTTGCACCCTTTTCTCTCCTGGGGAACAAGATCTTTATCACTACGGAGCCGATAGACCTTTCGGAAATTACGGTTTCACGCTCCGAAGATGCAAGGATCGTGTATCCCACAAAGGTGCGGTTCAAGAACAATCAGGTCCCCCTGGTGAGGGTGGATATTGAGGTGGAAAAAAAGAAGAAGTAATTCCCTCCCTGGGATCAGACACTCCTGAATCCCAGCATGAAAGGACCTGCACTTCTCGAAATGTTTACAGCTGAAGCAGGCGAATAACCGGGAGATTATTCCTCAACAAGGAAGACGTTGTCGCCCACCCGCGTCTTGTCTTTCACCTTGATGCCGATGGTGTCGCCTTCATTGGCAACGCTTACAGCGCTGTTATCGATCTGCATGGAGTCGATCGCTTCTTCGAAACTCGTGGTCGCGCCCTCGATGGATATCTTGTCCCCGACCTTGATGGTTCCGCTGAGCTCTATGCCTGCGACGTTGATCTTGCTGAAGTAGTGGGTGACTTTCCCGATCAATTTTTTTCCACTCGCCATGGTC
>JAJFUP010000207.1 GCA_021372395.1 Deltaproteobacteria bacterium | reverse complement strand
GCCTCATCATCCGCAACAGGGGAAAAAGTGAAACCAAGGGGCGTCCGCACGATATGGACATGTAAGCACCGAACCTTCATCGAGCAGACCTGAGCCCCCCCTTGAGCGGAAGAGGCATCAGGTCTTCGGTCCACTCGATGCAAGGGCCCCCCCTGATTCATAAAGCATACATGAACTTGCCCCAGAAGTTGTTCCCTTCGGGGCGGTTTCTGGCTTCGAACTCCTTCTGCCACTTCAGGGTGAACGACATGTTCTTGTACTGGTACGCCGCCTGAGGGCCTATTGCCATCACGCGGCCCTTGAACCCGTCCGTCCCAACCTTTTCCCCGTTCACCTCGTCGTCGGTGGTCTGGTAGTAACAATACCCGCCCACTCCCACGGCCAGGTTCTGGTCGACATGGTATCCCAGCGTGTAATCGACGTGGAATTCCTGGCCTGATCGGTATTTCGTGTCGGTGTTTTCCCGGTTGAAGTCATACATGAACTTTCCCGACAGCTCGAACCCGTTGTCCCAAAGGTACGTGAGACCCGCGACCGGTTCAAAGGTCCAGTAATTGCGCCCGGTATTCGCCAGACGATCCTCGTCGTAGCTCCCCAGGGGCAGGTAGATATCCAGTCCTGTCGTGATGTGGAAGTTCCTGAAGTGCCAGCCGAGGATGAACGGGTCCACGATGATGTCTCCTGTACCCGTCCGGTCATCCTCACCCATGGTCGCATCAACATCCATGCGCGCAAGCGGCAGAAAGGCATGCATCGCCCAGTTGGCTCCGAGTACTCTGCAGTTGGTGACGTGCACGAGACGAAAGACGTTCACAACGACATCGAGATCGAACTTCGGGACCAGGTTGTTGCCGCCATGGTCCTTGAGGGAGGTGGCCGTGTAGTAATTCACGTAGTCCAGGAAATAGGTCCCGGGGGGAGGCAATGCACCCGCCATGAAGTCCTCTGCCCCGTTCGGGTAGGCTCCGCCGCCCCCCTCGGTCGCAAAGGCGGTTCCATAGAAAAGAACCGTGCCGAGAAACAGCCCGAGTACGAAAAGTGCCGACAGGAACATCCTTTGGCGTGTTGAAGGTTTCCGCATGTTTCATCTCCTCTTCAGGGAATCAAAAAATGTGTTCTTGTGTTTCTATGCATAAGAACATACTTCACAACAAAAAGAATTGAAAGGGAAAAATTACCTGAGAGATTTTTTTGATTCTTGTCAGTTTCCAGGCAGGCCCTTCGGCCTTTGCCGGTTCCGCCGAGCCCGGGGGCAAGACGGGTGTTGCATGCCCGCTCCGGGCAGGATAGTATTTTCTCCGGAGACGACCGCATGAAGACACGGGGCGAAAAGGGGAAAACCATATCGGAGCGGTTCGGTGCCGGCATGTGCCAGGCGGGGATTGCCTTTGCCTTCCTCTTTTACCTCATGACCTCGGCTGCCCTGCTCCCCATCGGGTCGCCCGGCAGGGGCATGCGGCGCTACGGTGCGGCTTTTGCTGCCGACTGGGGGCCGACCGTGGCCCTCACCCTCCTGGCAGGGTGTCTCCTCTGGCTCTACCGCAGGCGGGCTCACGACTCCGTGATCCTCCCCCTGGGGCTTGCGCTCTCGGCGCTCGGGGCCGTCCTGTCCTCGGTGCGCTATCCCGTGGGCGCCGTCATGATCCTGTGCTTTTCAGGCTCAACCAGCCTGGTCTTCGATGCGATGGTGCCCGGGAGCGCCGGATGGAAACCGCTGACCCTGGTGCTCCTGAACCTTCTGCTGTGCGCCCTGGGGCTCTTCGTGGGCGCGCTCGCCCTCGGCGCCGCCTACACCTTTGCCTCTCCCGGCTGACCGGGGGGTCCTTCACCCGCAGTGACCGCCTTGAGCCGCATGCCCTACCGAACCCTCATCTCGTACCTCGCCACGTAGTGCCTCCCCACCTGGCGCTCGCTGTGCCGGTGGAACCCCGCCGACTCGTAGAAGGCGCAGAGCCTTGTCCTGGCGGCCTCGGTGTCGAGGCGGAGGTACGTCATTCCTGCGCTGCACGCTCTGGCCTTCGCCCATGCGATGACCTTCCTGCCCAGTCCCCGGCCCCGGACATGGTCGACGAAGGCGAGCTTGTGGATGTAGAGCGCATCTCTTGAACGCATGTCGGGCCAGTAGAGGTTGTCCGCGTCCTGGAGGATCACCGTGCCCACGGCAGCACCGTCTTTCTTGACCAGGTAGAGCTCTCCGGCCTCTATTGCCGCCATGAACCTCTCCGGGGTGAGCTCGTCAGGAAACCACAACGTTTCGTCCCGCCCCGTGAGCCAGGTGGCCGCCCCGGTGAGGATGGCAGACGCCGTTGGAGCGTCTTCCAAGCCTGCCCTGACGATCTCGATCTCCCGGGGCACGCTCACTCCTCCGGGGGGGCCGGGTGCCGCATCCCCTTCTTTGCCGCCATCCTGCGCTTCTGGTCCAGGCGCTCGAGCCGCGAGGACGTGGTGGGCCTGGTCCGGATGCGGTGCCTGGGCTTCCTGAGCGCCGCCTCCACGAGCTCTTCGAGGCGGGAGAGGGCATCGGAGCGGTTGCGCTCCTGGGACCGGAAGCGCTGGGCCTTGATTATGAGCACCCCTGCTGCGGTGACGCGCCTGCCAGCGAGGCGTATGAGGCGGTCCCTGACCTCCCGGGGCAGGGACTCTGATCCGGCGATGTCGAACTTCAGCTGGACCGCGGTGGCCACCTTGTTGACGTTCTGGCCCCCGGGTCCGCCGGAGCGCACGAACTCCCACTGGAGCTCGTCATCTTTGATCATGAAGCCGCCCACGAGCTGCATCGATCGATTTTCCCCGTGAGAATCCTACATCATGGACATGACGAACTCGAGAGAGGCCCTCACGTCCTTGTCGAAGAAGCACTTCAGGGAATCCTGCCAGTTCTCCTCGGCGATGAGCTTCCTGATCCTGTCTGCGGTGGGTTTCCTCAAGGACTGCTTCAGCTTGATGAACGCCCTGCCGGGGTTGTCGATCCACTGCGCGATGACCGCCTTTGCCCGCGGGATGAGGTCCGCATCCTCCACGATCTCGTCAACCAGGCCGTACTCTCTTGCCCCGTTGATGTCGAGCATCCTCGCGAAGTACATGAGGTCGCGGAACTTCTTGTCGCTGTCGTACCCGAAACGCATGACCTCGGCCTGGGCGAACGAGAGCGGCAGCCCGAGCTTGATCTCCGACATGCCGAGGCTGATCTTGGGGTGGTTCTTGACGATCCGGTAGTCGGCGGCCATGGCGAAGATGAGCCCGCCTGCAACGGCATGCCCGTTGATGGCAGCTATCACGGGCTTGTGGCACTCGAACAGCTCCGTGAGGATCTCGTCCTCCTCCAGGATGAAGGCGACGACCTCCGGCACATCCTTGAACCCGAGGAACATGGGCAGGTCGAAGCCGCCGGAGAAGGTCCTTCCCGCGCCCGTGAGGATGATGCCCCTGATGGAGGCGTCCTCGTCAGCCCTCTTCACGATGCCTCTCAAGGTCCTGAGCATCTCCATGGTGATGGAATTCGTCTTTCCGTTCTCGAACGTCGCGATGATGATTCCTTCCTCGATCCTCTCGTTCAGCATGGCATCCTCCTGCTCTGTTTTGAAATGCGCGTCCCTTTTCCGGGTACAGGGCTTGGCCTGTAATATACCGTATTTGGGGGCTTATGTCATGCTGCAATACGTCGAAGGCTCATGCCTTGGCGTCGAGCATCCTCTTCAGGCCGGCCCGCGCGTAGAAGAAGGTGATGCCTGCGGCACTCCAGGTGATGACGAAGATCCCCCACCAGATACCGGCAATCCCCAGGCCCAGCACGTGGATGAAGGAGGGAAAGATCATGAGGGGGAGCGCTATCTGGCGCACCACCCCGATGACCAGGCCGTAGCCGGGCCTCCTCACCCCCTGGAGGGCCGCGACGTTCACGTAGAGGACCACGTAGGCATAGAGGATGAAGGCCGAGATGCGCAGGTAGAAGGTGCCGATGGCCACGACCTGCGCGTCGGTGGTGAACAGACTCATGAGCTCTCCGGCGAAGATGAGCAGGGCCACGGTGCCGAACGCCATGAAGACGGCGCCGTACCGGAGCGCGGTGCGAACCGTCTCGAAGATCCTCGCGTACCTGCGCGCCCCGTTGTTCTGGGCCACGATGGTCACCGTTGCGATGTTGAGCCCGATGGTGGGCAGGAGCATGATCTGCTCCACCCTCGTCGCCACCCCGTAGGCCGCTACCGCCTCATGGCCGAACACGCTGATGAAGGAGGTGATCACGAAGATCCCGACACCCACGGTGATGGAGTTGAGGCTCGTGGGGAAGCCCTGCTTCGCGATCTCGAGAAAAGCCCGGGGCCTGGGGACGGCCTCGCTGAAGCACAGGTCGCAGGCAAGCTCGGTCCGCATCACCTTGTATCCCAGGTAGAAAGTCCCCATCAGCTGAATGACCACGGTTGCCAGAGCGATCCCCATGACCCCCATGGCAGGCACGCCCAGGCCGCCGGAGATGAACCACGGGTCCAAGACGACGTTCAGAAGGCAGCCGGCGATGAGAAAATTCCTGAAAGACCGCGTGTCGCCCAGGGCATAGAGGATGGCGTTGAGCATGTAGTTGAGGACGAAGAAGACGGAGCCCGCGAAGATCGTGTTCATGTAGGCCAGGCACATGGCGAGATACGGGCCCTTTGCCCCCATGAAGGAGAAGAGATACGGCGAGGCGAGGATGCCGATGGCGGTGATGGCCACGGACAGGATCACCCCGAAGGAGACCCCCTGCACGGCGAACATCTTCGCCTGGGGCGTGTCCCCGGCTCCCAGCGCGGTGGCGATGAGCGCGGTGGTCCCGGTGGAGACGCCGCTCCCCATGGAGATGATGATGAAGAACACCGGGAACGACAGGGACAGGGCTGCGAGGGCCTGGGTGGAGATCACCCCGGCGAAGTAGGTGTCCACCACGTTGAACATGGTGTTGAAGAAGAACCCGATGCTCGCCGGAATGGAGATGTCCCGGATGAGCCTGGGGATCGGGTCAGTGGTGAGCTGGAAGTTCCGGGCCATGGGGTTTCACGGCGTATGGCTCATGCCTTTTTTTGGAAACAGGGACGTTCCGGCCGCCAAAGCCGGTCCTACATGGCATCGAGCAAGGCCTCGATCTTTGCTGCCTTCTTGAGGCCCGTCACCCACGAGGACGGTATGGCCTCCTCCCCGAGGTGGGCGCCCAGCACCATGCCCACGGCCATGCCCCGGGCGGCGGAGTCGCCACCGGCCGTCACGGCCTGCACCAGGGCCTCCTTCAGGTCGTCCGGGTAACGGCAGATGAGCTGGACCACGCCGGGCAAGGCCTCGGGTGCGTGACAGTTCTTGCCGAAGGCCCTGATGGCATCCAGGCTCTGTCTTCCGGACGAATCCATCCCCGCGTGCACCAGCTCCTCGAGCTCGGTTGCCCTGAAGCGCTCCCGGGCAACCTCGCCGAGCGCGGCATCAGGGGGGGCCCCGGAGAGGACCCGGGCACACACCCGGCTGAAGAACTCCCCCGCATCCACGGCCAGGCGGTCTTGGTGCGTCATGGCCGTCTGGGCCCTGGCCGCTGCAGCGAGATCCTCCTCGCGGTCATGGAGCAGGGCGACCAGAGGCGCGATCCGGGAGGCGCCCGAGAGTTCGTTGGACGAGGACCCTGCCTCGAGAGGCGCCAGGCCTTTGGAGAGGTTCTTCAGGGTCTCCTTCGTGGCCTGGTCGTAGTAACCCTGGTAGTCCTGGAAGAGCTTCTGCCACCGGCCGGAGAAGTCGTCCGGGTCGAACCGACCCTGAGCCGCCAGGGACTCCAGCAGGACAAAGGCCTGGTCTCCGTAATGGGTGAACTCCCCCTTCTTCTTATTGGGGTGGAACGATCCCGGGGCAGGGTCCAGGAACTCCTCCACGCGCCCGAAGTCTTTCGCCATCCTCTCGGTGGAGTAGATCCAGTGCACGCCCAGCGCGAGCGAGTCCGCCGCGAACGAGGCAAGAACCATGGCCCGCGCATGTGCCTTCATCGTCGATCCTCCTTTTTCAAGGGAACTTCGAATCGTCATGTAGGAAAGTAGATAGTCGGCCGGCAAGGAAAAACAAGGAGCACCGGGTGGAAATTCACCTCCGCAGGGAAGAGAGGATCGGGACCCTTCAGGGACCAGTCGCCCGCTCGCTCCCCGGAATGAAACGAGGATGCACCGCCTGCGTGCACCTTGAAGATGGGCCTGTGCATTGTGGGCAGCGAAGCCGAACATCAGGCTTCGCTGCCCACAATGCACAGGTCAAATTTCCCCTGCCACGCAATGGAGCTTCCCACCGGGATACAAGAACCTCTCACGTGAGGAGTATCCGTACTCGGCTCTGTATGCTGAAACCCGGTGATCCTGCCTGGCGCTCACAGGGACAGGGCTTTGCTCACCCCCGACCATGCGAAGTAGCATGCCAGGAGGATCAGGAAGGCCCCGCAGGTGCCGATGAGGGCCCGGTAGTGGCCGTCGCTCATGAACCTCCTCCCCCTGCCCACGGCAAAGGATATCATGCTGTACCAGGAGAGGTCGCCGAGGCTGTGGCCGACGAAGAAGAACACGATGCCCCAGACCCCGAACCGTGCGCTGTACAGCACATACCCGAGGCCGATGGTGGCCCACCACATGATCCAGTACGGGCTCGACAGGCTCAGGAGCATCCCGGTCCAGACAAGATGCGGTCCGCCCCCGGTCCCGACATCCGTGCTCATGCGCAGCGACGGGAGCGCCCGGAGCATCCCGACCCCCATCCAGCCGAGCATGACGCCGCCGACGATCGCTATTGCCGCAAAGACCCACTCCTGCCTGAGAAAGGGTGCCAGGCCGAACATGAGCAGGATCACCAGGGCAAGCTCGAGCAGGGTGTGCCCCACGATGAGAAGAGGACCGGCGATGAACCCCCGCTGCACGCTCTCGCTGATGGTCGCGCTCATGAGGGGCCCGGGCATGGCCGCACCCGAGAGCGCAATGACGAAGGAGGTGGCCAGGATGGTGGTCAGAGTCAGCATCGGCAGGACCGGTCAGCCTGAGCAGAATGCCTTTCCCCTGGGGCGCATGCGGTCATTTCTCTTCGAACCGGTTGAGCTTCCTGCTCTTCTTCACCTTGTCCGGGTCGAGGATGCGGCCGTTCATCACGATGTA
>JAJFUP010000185.1 GCA_021372395.1 Deltaproteobacteria bacterium | reverse complement strand
CTGAAGCAAGGCGACACCGCAATAATACACAGGCTCACCGGCGGCAGGTGCATGAAAGCCCGCATGGACGGTTTCGGCATCCGTGAAGGAACGCTGATCCGGTTGATCATGGCTGCGCCGTTTCACGGCCCCCTGCTCGTGGAAGACGTTGAATCCGGCGCCAGGATCATGATCGGCCGCGGCATGGCCGAGTCCGTGGAGGTGAGCCATCAGGAATCTTCCTGACGAGATCGTCATAGCCCTGGTGGGCCAGCCCAACTGCGGCAAATCCACGCTCTTCAACGCAGTGGCCGGATTCAAGGTCGACACCGGCAACTTTGCCGGCACCACGGTGACGTTCACCGAAACGAAGGTGTACTTCGGCGGCAAGACCATCAGGCTCATCGACCTCCCGGGCACCTACTCCATCTCCTCCCATGACATAGCTGAAAAGGTTGCACGGGACTATCTGCTCTCGGGCAGCGCGGATGTCATCATCAACGTGCTCGACGCATCGCTCCTTTCCCGCTCGCTCGAGCTCACCTTACAGGTTCTCGAGATGAACATCCCCATGGTGATCGGTCTGAACATGTATGACGAGGCCGAGAGGAAGGGTCTGGAGATCGATCTTGCCGGGCTCACCGCCCTGACCGGGGCACAAGCCTACCCGGTGATCGCCGTGGAAGGCAGCGGGGTGCGCGAGCTCTTCGAGGCGGCGATCAGGGTCGCGGGGGGGGAATTCAAACCCGTGAAGCCCGTGTACGACCGGGACGTGGAGGAATGCATCGCCGACATCCAGGCCCGGTACCCTGACAGCCTGAGAGTCGGCCTGCCCATGGACGAGCGGTTCGTGATCATCAGGCTCCTGGAGATGGACGAGGATTTCGAGCACAACGTGGGCACCATCGACGCAGCCTTCATGCAGTATGTCGGCGAACAGAGGCGGCTGCTGGCCGAGATGCACAACTGGCCTGAGTCAGGCGTGTTCTCGTCGCACCGCCACGCATTCGTGATCGATCTCTTCGAGCAGATCGCACGGGTGAAACACAAGACGGGCATGGACTTGAGGGAACGGATCGACCATTTCATCATCAACCCGGTGGGCGGCTTTGTGACAATCATCGGCCTGCTGTTCTTCATGTTCTTTGCCTCGTTTGAGCTGGGCGACCTCATCTCCCGCCTGATCGAGATCCCCCTTGCCGCGCTGGGACAGACGGTCAGGGGCATGTTCGGCGGCCTCGCCGGGGTTGTCGTGTCAGGCCTCTATGACGGCCTGGTGGCAGGTATCGGGATCGTGCTGCCCTACCTCGTCCCCCTGCTCGTCCTGCTCGCCATACTGGAAGACTCGGGACTGCTGCCGCGCATCGCCTTCATGGTGGACGGCATCCTTCACCGGTTCGGCCTGCACGGGAAATCGGCCGTGCCCATCATCCTCGGGTACGGGTGCAACGTGCCCGCCATCATGGCCGTCAGGGGACTCGAATACGAACGCGACCGGACCCTCACCATGCTCATCATCCCGTTCATCGCCTGCTCGGCACGGACCGTGGTGATCCTGGCACTGGCAGGCAAATACCTGGGCGCCACGTACACCACGGCCATCT
>JAJFUP010000169.1 GCA_021372395.1 Deltaproteobacteria bacterium | reverse complement strand
AGGGCATGCCTCAGGCGCCGTACGAGATGTAGGGCTCCCTGCCGAACACGATGACCTGCTGCTCCGGCAGCGTACGCCTGATGACGCTGGCTGCGCTCATGCCTGCTGCCACTGCCCCTATGACGACGACGGGTTTCATGGTTTTTGCCTCCCTGGGATATTTTTCCTAAAAAAAGATAATAAGACAAGCCCGGCTGTTTTCCAGTGCCGGCTTCGATGGCGATATCCGGGTCAGGGGCGAGAGGGGTCTCACAGGAGGGTGCACGGCGGCAGCAAAGACCGGGAGTTGAGGTAGCGAAAAAGGATGTTCCTGATGGAGTCAAAGCCGATGCAGTCGAGCTCGATCTCGGAAGGAGGAACAATCAGGGTGCTCTCTATCTCATCGGAGAGAGCCATAGGATCGAAGGACTCGATGGTGCAGGTAAAGGCGAGGTCGAGGGTCCGGTAGGTGATGCGGTCAAAGACGTACGTGTTCGGGAAGGAGCCGAAATAGTCACAGTGCAGCACGTTCAGGTTCAGCTCCTCCCGCACCTCCCGCCTGAGTGCATCCTCGGCCGACTCGGAGAAGTCCACGAACCCACCGGGCAGGTCGAGGGTGCCTTTCCGTGGGTCGTGCGCCCGGACCGTCAGCAGGAGCCGCCCGAGATCATCCTCGATGATGCCCGCCACTGCGGCAGCGGGGTTGAAATAGTAGTGGAAGCCGCACCCGCTGCACAGGACCGACCGGTCGGGCCTCTCGGCGAGGCTCTCAGCGCCGCAGCCGGGGCAGTGCCGGAAGGACTTCCCCGGCTGGTGTCCGGATATGTCACCCATGCCCTCTCCCCTTGTCCGTCATCGTCTTACCGCCTTGCACAAAAACCGTGCCCGGGGAAAAGGCGCCGCCCCTTGGGGAGAGGCTACTTCTTCCGCTCGATCCCCGCATTCTGGTAGTACCCGTCCTTCTTGACCATCTCCCGGAGGCCCTTCAGGGTGAGGAAGGGCTGGTCCTTCTGGATGACGTTGGACACGAATGCAGGGATGTAGCCCGCCGGGTCAGCCTTGACGGTGTAGATCACATGCGTCCTGTTCCGGTCTATCCGCGTCATGCTCATGCCGCCGCCGACATCAGTCATCCGGACGTACTTCGCCTTGCGCGGCACATTCTCATCCTTCACGGCATTCAAGGCGATGGTGGCCTTGCCCTCCTGTCTGTCGAACGTGTCGTAAGCATCTACCACCATGTCCCGGTCCTTGACGGGACCCGGGGTCTCCAGCACGAAGTAGATGATCCGGTGGTTCTCCGAGTCCTGCTTGAGCAGCCTGATCTCCTTGCAGAAGCCATACCACTGCGGGTACGACGGGATGTCCTTGAAGACCTCCACGATCACCTCGATGGGCGCGTCGATATCGGCGACTCCCCTGAACTCGTTGGCTGCCGAACCGGCCACCGGCCTCGTGTATACCTTGATGCCCTCTGCGTCCTTCTTGAGCGTCCACTGCTCTTGGGCCTGCAGCCCGGGAGCTGATACGAGGAGAAAGACCAGGATACCCCACAGGCATTTCTTCATAGAACTCTCCCCCTTCTCATCATGACATCGCGATGCCCCGTGACACAAGGAACCATTGAGCGATTTTACCAGGAGTTATCGCATAAATACAGGCAATAGTGAGTTCCTGACAAGCCCCTCTGAATGAAGCAAGGGAGAAAGTTTCTTCCATGAAAGAATCCAGGAAGAAGAGGATCGGTGCATCTCCGGCATACCCGCAGTACGCTCCCTTTTCCTGCAGGAAAAATCCGACCTGATCCGCCCGGCCTGTTTCTCACCTTCCGCCTCCCCCTGGGAGAGACCCGAAACCACGGGCTCCCGGCAACAGGACGATCCTTCCTCCACCGCTTCCCTTGACAAGCTCCATTGACAAGAGGATGTCCGCCTTTACATATGGAGAGAGGTAGACGAAAAGGAGGTTCATCATGTTCGAGAGGATCCTCTATCCCACCGACTTCTCAGATGTGGCGAAGAAGGCACTGCAGTACGTCAAGCAGCTCAAGGATGCCGGCGGCAGGGAGATCGTCGTGCTCCATGTCATCGACCAGTCGAATCTCGATCTGCTGAGCTCCTACAGCACCATCCAGGACTATCTCAACATCGAGAGGGAGATCGAGGAGCGGGCCGCCCAGGAGATACAGTTCATCGTCAATGATCTGAAGCATCTCGGCTTCACGGTACGGTCGCGCATAGAGAGGGGCCTGCCGTTCAGAGAGGTTCTCAGGGTCGCGGATGAGGAGAGGCCGTCGGTGATCGTGCTGGGCTCCCATGGGAAGAGCAATCTGGAGGAGATCTTCCTCGGCTCCGTCTCCGAGAAGGTCGTAAGAAAGGCCGGATACCCCATCATGGTGGTCAAACGCTAGGGCGTCGACGTTTCTCTCCAGGCATTCAGGACCTTCCCCGTCTGACGATTTCGAGAAGGTCGATGTCGTAGATCACCCTCTTGCCCGCCAGAGGCGAATTGGCATCGATGAGGATGGCGTCGTCCATGATCTTTATCACCACTGCGGGCAGGACGTTCCCCTCATCGTCCTCCATCTCGAAATCCATTCCCACCTGGATCTGGAGAGAATCCGGAAGGTCCTCCATGGGGACCTCCACCACGAGGGCCTCGTCATACATGCCGAAGCCGTCCTCGGGCTCGACGGTCACGGTCTTGTGCTCACCGGGGTGCATGCCGATGACGGCATCCTCGAACCCCTTCACCACCTCGCCGGCCCCGATGATGAACGTAAGCGGCATGAGTCC
>JAJFUP010000168.1 GCA_021372395.1 Deltaproteobacteria bacterium | reverse complement strand
CTGAAGCCGAAGGCAAGGATGACGCCCGCCTGGATGAGGCGAGCGGCAAGGGTGTAGAGGAGGCCGTCCACCGGGACGAGACCGGAAAAAGACCTGAACGCTGCCTCGATCAGGCATATGGCGAGGATGACCGCGAGCCGTCTGTCCATACGTCAGGATATGTATATAAGCTCAGCCGACAAGGCACAACTGCCAAATTGACGTGCGCTGCCATATCCGTGTAGACTGACCTGTATGAAGAGAGTCGTCATCGGTACGGCAGGCCACGTGGACCATGGGAAGACATCGCTGATCAAGGCGTTGACAGGTGTAGACTGCGACCGCCTCAAGGAGGAGAAGGAGCGGGGGCTCACCATCGAGCTCGGCTTCGCCTCGCTCGACCTTCCCACGGGAGAGCGGGTGGGGGTCGTGGATGTACCGGGGCACGTGAGGTTCATCCGGCACATGCTCTCGGGTGCATCCGGCATCGACCTGGTGCTCCTGGTGATCGCGGCCGACGAGGGCGTGATGCCCCAGACCGTCGAGCACATGCAGATCTGCGAGCTGCTGGGCATCGAGCGGGGGGTGGTGGCGCTCACCAAGAAGGACCTCGTGGACGAGGACCTGCTCGAGCTCGCCCTGTCGGACGTGAAGGACTTCATCGCGGGCACCTTCCTGAGAGACGCGCAGATCATCCCGGTGAGCTCCACGACCGGCGAGGGGCTCGATGCGCTGCTGGCGGAGCTCGTCGCGCAGGTGGCCCTCGTGCGGGAGCGTCAGGTGAGCGGCCTTCCCGTCCTGCCCGTGGATCGGGTCTTCACCATCAAGGGGTTCGGTACCGTGGTGACCGGGACCCTGTCACGGGGCACGTTCTCGGGCGACCAGGAGGTGGAGGTCCTCCCCAGCGGGAAGACCGCGAAGATCCGCAACATCCAGGTCCACGACCAAGACGTGGCTCAGGCCATGGCAGGGATGCGGACCGCCGTCAACCTCCAGGGCGTGGGGATCGACGAGATCGACCGGGGGGAATGGGTCGTCCCCGCAGGGGTCTTCACCCCGACCCGCCTGCTCGATGCAAAACTCAGTCTCGTGGGCAAGCCGGGCAGAGGGGGCATCAAGCTGTATATCGGCTCGGCCGAGGTCCTGGGCGACATGAGGGTGCAGCGGGTGGACGGGCAAGACGTTGCACGGATAAGGCTTCAGGAGCGGATAGTGGCTTCGTACGGCGACCGGTTCATCCTGCGGACCGTTTCCCCTTCGGTCACGATCGGCGGCGGAATGGTCCTGAACCCCCACCCGGGGCGAAGGTTCTCCGAGGAGGTGATCCGTGACCTCCTGAGCGATGATCCGTCGAGACACCTCGTGGGGCTTGCAAAGGACGCGGGCATGCACGGCCTTTCCCGCAAGGCCATGACCGAGGCCTTTCCCGATGCCGGGTCCCGGACCGACAAGCTCCTTCAGGCCCTGCTCTCCACGGGAGAGGTCATCCGGTTCGACACCGTGGCCGACCTGTACGTGCATGCCGTGTATCTGGACAAGGTCAAGGAACTCCTGATGGAAAGGGTGCAGGCCTTCCACGCGTCCAACCCCTCGTCCCCGGGGATCTCCCGGGAGCACCTGCGGTCATCCGTGCAGGGGGGGGTGGACCCGAAGCTTTTTCACAAGGTGCTCCAGGAGCTCATCAAGAAGGGGACGCTCCAGGAGTCCGGGCCCAACATCACGGCGCAGGGGTTCAGCGCCTCCCTGGCCCTGGATCACCGGGATCTCGGCGAACAGGTCGTCAGGCTCCTGGACAAGGGCGGGTTCGAGCCCCCGAAAACCTCCGAGATG
>JAJFUP010000145.1 GCA_021372395.1 Deltaproteobacteria bacterium | reverse complement strand
ATGCGCCAACCGGATCTTCACGTACTTCAACGCCGACCCCGAGGCCATGGTCAGGCTGATGGAGACCATCGAGATCGATGAGGGCTTCCCGTGCTTCCTGGATGCCTGTACCCGCGCCAAAGACCGGGTCCATGTGCTCAGCGACGGGTTCGATCTCTGCATCCGGACGGTCTTCGGGAAACACGGCATCGACATCCCTTTCTACGCCAACAGGCTGATCTATGAGAACGGGTTTACGATGGAATGCCCCCATGCAAACCTCGAATGCGGACACTGCGGGGTATGCAAGACCACGCTCATGGGACGGCTCAAGGTGCCGTCCCATCGGAGTGTCTACATCGGCGACGGGTATTCGGATGCCTGCCCTGCACGGCATGCCGACATGGTCTTTGCCAAGGAGCCGCTCCACACGCTGTGCAGGGAGGGCGGAGTAGACGCCCGGCGGTTCGCCTCCTTCGACGAGATCGTCGAACGGCTCTACGGTGCCCCGTAAATGAGGAGATCATGGTGGGTGAGAGCGCAGGAAAAGATGCAGCCGCAATGAAGATGCTGATCTTGTGCAACGGCGAGTACGGGGATCCTTCCTGGTACCGCAGCCGCATGTCCGGCTATTTCCGGGTCATCTGCACCGATGGCGCGGCCTGCATGGCGAGACGCATCGGCATCGTGCCCGACCTGGTTGTCGGGGACATGGACTCGATTGCCGCTGAGGACCGCGTGAGCCTGGAAAGCGCAGGTGCCCGGTTTCAGGTCTACCCCCCGGAGAAAGACCTGACAGATACCCAGATAGCCTACGAGATCGCCCGGGAGCAGGGGGCGTCTTTTGTCACGGTCTGGGGCGGGACCGGGTCACGCCTCGATCACACCCTCTCGACCCTGCACAATGCATTCATGCTGGTCGAGCATGGCATCGACGTGTGCCTTGCCTCTCCTGACGTGACGATCCACCTCGTGCGGCGTCGCCTTGCACTGACGGGCAGCCCCGGTGACACCGTGTCCCTGATCGTGCTCGGCGACCGGGCAACGGGGGTCACGCTCACCGGGTTTCGCTACCCCTTGCGCAATGCGACCCTCGAGGGCACCTGGCAGATCGGCGTCTCCAACTGTATGACACTGGCGGATCCGGTTGTCGAGGTCGCAGACGGGAATGTCGCCGTGTTTCACTACCACAGGCTTCCTGACGAGGCACTGTAGTCGCCTGGCTCATCCATGCATTTTCGGGAATCCTTGTGCGCTTCTTGGAAAGGGATTCAAAAGGCGGCCGGGTGTTTTAGGCGAGCACCTTGACGTAGATGACCTTGCCGTCTCCCGGGGCGTAGAAATCCTCGAGCCTGGCCTCCTCGTGGTAGCCCAGGTGAAGGTAGAAGGTTCTCGTGGGCTCGTAGAGGTCCTTAAGCGAGGTGTCTGCGTAGATGCGCGTCCCCCCCATGGCCCTGACGGCCTCTTCGGTCCGCTGCATCAGCCACCTTCCTGCCCCCAGGCCCTGACGCCCTTTGTCCACCGCGATCCAGTAGAGGTCGAAGCTCTCTTTCGTGCCGGGGATGGGGCCGAAGCACGTGTATCCGAGGACCGACCCGGACCCGTCTTCGCAGAAGAGAAAGAAGTAGCCGCTTGAAGGCCCCTTGGCCAGGTGCTCGTCCACGAGCTCCACGGCGATGAGTTCCTCCCCGGGGGTGAAGAACCCCGTGGATTCGACGATCTTTCTCACGAGGTCCCGATCAGAGGGGGTTACGGTGTCTCTGGGGGTGAATGTCATGATCTCTCCCTGTCATGCAACAATCTCACCGGCCGGACGTGCCGGCGAGGATGCGGCCGATGAGGTCGGGGTAGGTGATGCCTGCCCTGATTGAAGCCGCCACGAAGCCGCTGTCGGGCGATATGCACGGGTTGGCGTTGACCTCGAGGACCCACGGACTGCCTGCGTGATCCACCCGGAAATCCACCCGGGCATACCCTGCGAGGTCGAAGCCCTCCCAGCACTGAAGCGCGATACGTTCGAGCTCCTGCAGAAGGGGCGCATCTTCCGCGGGTATGGCGAAGGTCCGGGTGGTTGCCTGGTACTCCAGGGAGTCCTCGTCCCATTTCGCCCGGTAATCCACGATCTTTTCCCTGCCCTCGGGGAGCGTGAAGACGATCTCCGCAGGCGGCAGGACCTCGGCACC
>JAJFUP010000136.1 GCA_021372395.1 Deltaproteobacteria bacterium | reverse complement strand
ACGATCTTGCCCTTTCCTTCATCTCCCCACTGCGTGCCGACCACCACGATGTTTGCCATGCAACGAATCCTCCCTGGCTATGATACGTACTTAGACGAACACCTCCTGAACGGAAATGGCGCTCGGAACCTTTCTGATTTTCTCGATGACCTTCTTCGGGACCTCGGTATCCACGTTGATGATGATGATGGCCGTCCCCTGCTGGCGGTCTCTGCCGAGGAAGAGCCGTGCGATATTCACGCCTGCTTCGCCGAGGATCGTCCCGATCTTGCCCACGGTGCCGGGGAGGTCCTTGTTGAAGATGACGAGCATGTGCCCCTCGGGGATCACCTCGATGGAGTAGTTGTCGATCCTCACGACACGAAAGTCCGAGGGCTTGAACACCGAACCTGCAAGGGAGCGGGTGCCCGAGTCAAACTCGAGGGTCATCTCGATGGAGTTGGTGAAGACATCTTCCTTCGAGGTATGGGACTCCACGAGAGCGATGCCCCTCTCCTTGAGGATCACGGGGGCGTTCACGTAGTTGACATCGTCGACCACGGCCGAGAGCAGCCCCTTGAGTGCGCCGACCGTAATAGGCTTACTGTCGGGCCCTGCCGCATCTCCGGCATAGTTGACCGTGACCTTCTTGAGTCTGTCTGATGTCATCTGACTGATAAGCTGGCCCATGAAACGGCCCATTTTTTCGGACAGCTCGATGTAGGGCTTCACCTTCGGCATCATGTCAGGGGCCACCGAGGGTGCGTTCACGGCATTGCGGATGATCCCGTTCTTGAGGTAGTCGACGATCTGCTCTGCAACGGCCAGGGCCACGTTCTCCTGCGCCTCATGGGTGGATGCGCCAAGGTGCGGTGTGGATATGACCTTGGGGTGCTTGGGCAGCGACCAGTCCTCGGGAGGCTCCTTCTCGAAAACGTCGAGGGCTGCACCGGCAACCTTGCCCGAGTCGAGCGCATCGAGAAGCGCCTTCTCATCGATGATGCCGCCGCGGGCGCAGTTGATGATCATCACGCCGTTCTTCATCTTCTTGAAGGCGTCTGCGCCCACCAGGCCCCGGGTCTCTTTTGAGAGCGGCGTATGGACCGTGATGTAATCGGACCTGGCGTAGAGATCTTCCAGGCTCACGAGTTCGATGCCCTGTTTTTCAGCGACCTCCTTGGTAAGGAACGGGTCGTAGACGATGACGTTCATCTTGAGGCCCAATGCGCGGGATGCCACCACCGAGCCCACTCGGCCCATGCCGATGATGCCGAGAGTCTTGTTGAACACTTCCCTGCCTTCGAGGGCCTTTTTCTCCCATTTGCCTTCCTTCATGAAGGCGGTGGCCTGGGGGATGTTCCGGGTGAGTGCCATCATCATGGCAATGGCATGCTCGCCGGTGGTTACCGTGTTGCCGCCCGGCGTATTCATGACCACAACGCCCTGCTTGCTGGCTGCAGCCGAATCGATATTGTCGACACCCGCACCGGCGCGGCCGATGACCTTGAGCTTCTTGCCTGCAGCGATAATGTCAGCCGTCGCCTTTGTGGACGACCGGACCACGAGGGCGTCGTACTTGCCGATGATTTCCATGAGCTCTTCGGGCTTCAAGCCTGTCTTCATGTCGACCTCGAAACCCCCGCTCTTGAGGATCTCGACGCCCTTTTCAGACAGCTTGTCGCTCACTAGAATCTTCATGGCATCCCTCCAACCGTAAGATCACAGGTACGGTGCACTTCTAACAGATGGATCATAGAGTGTCAACACCATCAAATTATGCTCTATCTGTACCGGCAGAACCTGGAAAAGCCTTGTGAAAGAGGCACATGACATACGATAACAGGTTCGAAGGTCGAATGCGTCTTCATGGCATATGCCTGATACAGGGTGCCCATGCCCTTTATTACCGTTTCGCCATATATTCCAAGAGCCTGAGGAGATATTTCCAGAACCGTTCCACGCTGGCGATGAGTACCCGCTCATGGGGAGAGTGGGGATGCTCTATGGTTGGTCCCAACGAGATCATGTCGAGCCCTGCTATCTGCTCGCCGATGACGGCGCATTCGAGGCCGGCATGGATCACCGTTGCCTTTGGATCGACTCCGTAGAGCGCCCGATACACCTCGGTACAGGTCTTCAGCACAGGCGATGCAAAGTCCGGCCTCCATGCGGGGTAGCCGCTGCTGTGCGTTACCCTGCAGCCAGCAAGCTCGCCTACGGCCCTGACCTGGGAACTGATGTCGACAAGCGCGCTCTGGAGGGAGCTTCGCTGGCTCGTAGTGACCACGAACGTGTTGTTCCGGAAGGCGCAGACGGCAAGATTTGTGGACGTCACCACCGTGTTGTCGAGACGGGGATCGCTTCGGAGAGGTCCGTGGGGCAGCGCCTGAAGGATGTTGAATATCCTCTGGGCATCCTGCCTGGTGATAACCCTGGGGGAAGAGTGGTGCCCCTTCTCGATGAAAAGGGTGACTCCCTCGTCGACCAGCGCGAGTTCGCCCTTGAAGATGTCGTTCCATACGCCCGCTTCTTTTCTGAGGCCCCGGTGGTCCTCCTTGGTGACG
This sequence comes from Deltaproteobacteria bacterium, assembly GCA_021372395.1. Lineage (GTDB taxonomy): Bacteria > Desulfobacterota > Desulfomonilia > UBA1062 > UBA1062 > MWEI01. The sequence goes on along the minus strand of JAJFUP010000136.1, from coordinate 2,870 downwards.
TAGATGCCGGCTTGGGCTTCCCGGGGGATGGCGTTGTGCTTGTTTCCTCCCTGGATCTCCGCGAGGTGAAACCCGTACTCGGGCAGGGTTGCGAGCAAGAACCTGTTCAGGAGCTTGATGGCGTTTCCGAGCCCCTCATGGATGTTCCCCCCGGAATGCCCGCCTTTGAGCCCCGTGATCCTGACGGTCGCCGCCTCGGTGCCGGCAGGCGCCTCCTCGAAGGTCAGGCCGGTGACGAGCTCAGTGTCCATCCCTCCGGCACACCCGACGTAGAGGGTGCCCTCATCTTCGGAATCGAGGTTGAGCAAGGTATTCGCTGCAAAAGAGTCACGCGAGAGCATGCGTGCGCCCGTGAGCCCGGTCTCCTCCTCTACGGTGAACAGAAACTCGATGGCGGGGTGGACGAGAGGGGTGTCTTCCATGAGGGCGAGCATCGCAGCGACGCCAATGCCGTTGTCCGCTCCGAGCGTGGTGCCGTCGGCCCTGATCCAGTCGTTTTCTCTGATGAGCCGGATCGGGTCGGAGCCGAAATCGTGAGCTGTCTGTTTGTCCTTCTCGCACACCATGTCCATGTGCGACTGGAGGGCAACCGGGGGCGGCCCTGAAATGCCCGGTTTCTTCACCAGGACGTTTCCCGCTTCATCGATGGTGCAGGCAAGCCCATAGCTGCGCGCCCTGTCAGCGATGTGCTGTCTGATCAATGCCTCACTGCCCGACTCCCTGGGTATCCGGGATATCTCCCCGAAGTGCCTCCACAGCGCCTGCGGATTGAGGCCATCAATCGCCTTCATATGTCCTCCTCGACTCATGGTTCTCGTCGCCCTGCCCTTATTCCATTGTACCTGCCCCGGCCCAGGGCACGAGTCCGATCAAAGGCATACCAGCTTGGCTGCACCGCTTCAAGAGATATTTTTACACCATGCAGGGTGAGATAAAAACGTTTAATAACAATATGCTATGCAAATAAACAGCCGGCATCGGAGACGCCTGTGGTGGGTGCATGACCATCTCATCGGCGGGTGATTGCCAAGTTTTTCAGAAGTCTGTGCTGATGCCGCTTGACAGCCGCCGCGTTTGTCATTTATCATGAAACTGCCTGGAATAAGGACATTATCATGCAAAAACCGCGGTAAAAACCCTTCGAAGTTTTTCCCTGGTTTCTGGTAATACCATTTTTCCAGACATCAACAACAGGAGGCCATTCCTCTTGCCAAGGGCCGGGCCTCAAAAAACGGAGGGATTAATGGCTACAGGAACAGTAAAATGGTTCAACGAGAAGAAGGGTTTCGGTTTCATCACAGAAGACGGCGGCAATGATGTGTTCGTACACTATTCTGCCATCAAGGGCGATGGTTTCAAGACGCTTGTAGAAGGCGACAGTGTCAGCTTCGAGGTGGTTAACGGGCCAAAAGGCCCGCAAGCAGCGAACGTAACGAAGGCTTAAGAACCTGCCGGGGCAGGATCTTCCTGCCCCGGCATCCATAATGGTTTAAGCGCGTACACCTAAAAACCAGGATATCCGTAAGGGCCGGTCGGTGGGGAGGAGGAGGGTCATCCGCATGGATGTCCCTTTCAGGAAGATTGTTGGTGCGCGTTTGAGCTGTGCATTGAGCCTTAAACCAGTAATCTTTCTCTAACGGGAATCCGGAACACAGGGTTCGGAACAAAGAAACTGGGGTGGTAATCTTTGTCTTCCGAATTCAGCAGATTCGATTTTTCCTCCAGAGGGTTCCCTTGCTCCGCGACTCACCCCCAGGTATTCATGGGTTCGTCCCTGTACCGGCAGGATGAGCATCCACACCGTTCATCGTCTCGAACACCTTGTAGAGACCCTGTGTGCCCAGGCTTTCGTGACCGAGTGCGGCTGCGGCCGTGTAGAACTGCATGGCGAGAGACAGCCCGGGCAGGGCGAGCTTCATCCTCAGCGCCTCGTCGAGGGCGATGCCCATATCCTTGATGAAGTGCTTGATGAAGAACCCCGGATTGAAGTCGCCATTGACGATCCTCCTGCCGAGGTTGTTGATGGACCACGAGCTCGCCGCCCCCTTGCCAATGATATCGATCACGCCCGCAGGGTCGAGACCGGCCCGGTAGGCATACAGGAGTGACTCCACGACCCCGATCATGGTCGATGCGATGAGGATCTGGTTGCTCATCTTCGTGTTCTGGCCTGAGCCCGCCTCGCCCATGTAGGAGATGTTCTGCCCCAGGCTGCCGAGGAGGGGGAGCATCCTGTCGAAGACGCCCTTTTCCCCGCCGACCATGATGGCCAGGGTGCCTTCCCGGGCACCGATATCCCCGCCGGAGACCGGGGCATCGAGCGCATGGACCCCACGTTCTGCCGATGCACGCGAGATCCTCCGGGCAAGGGAAGGACTGGACGTGGTCATGTCCACGAGGATCGTTCCCGGACGGGCGTTCCCGATGAGGCCAGTTTGCGAAAAGTACACCTCTTCGACATCCTGGGGATAGCCCACGATGGTGAACACGATGTCGCAGACGCCTGCGAGCTCCCCGGGCGAATCGCACCAGCGGGCTCCCCTGGCGATGAGACCTGAGGCCTTGTCCTTCGTCCTGGTGTAGACCCATACCGGGTATCCTGCCTCCATGATATGGGAGCACATGGAGTATCCCATGACCCCTGTTCCAACCCATCCGACATTCATACCGCACCCCCCTTTTGCCAAGATATGACTTTCCTAGATCACCAGGGCTTGTTTTTCAAGAAATCATTCTCGCTTCGAGGAGGGTGATGCCTCCATCCCGATCATCGGCACGGACCCGTCTCCTGCCCATCCGGACGGCGTGGCGCACCCTTTCAAAGGCGCTCAGGCTCAGGCGAGCGAGCCGATCTGTGCAGCCATGGATGC
>JAJFUP010000074.1 GCA_021372395.1 Deltaproteobacteria bacterium | reverse complement strand
AGGGGCCGTGTCATCGGGAGGCACAAAGGGGAGCTCTTCTATACCGCGGGACAGCGCAAGGGCCTTGGCGTCGGTTTAGGGCAGAGACTGTACGTGCTTTCGAAGGATGCCGCACGGAACACCATCACGGTGGGCAAAAAGGAGGAGTGTCCGTATCAGGGATTTGCGGTGCGGGACTTAAACTTCATGAAGCTCTCCTCTCTTGACGGGCCAAGAGAGATTCTCGTGAAGGTGCGCTACCGGCAGGAGGCCGAGCCGGCCGTCATAACCCCTGCCGGCCACGGAGAAGCGGTGGTGGACTATCAGGGGATCTTCGCGCCTGGGCAGCTGGCGGTCTTTTATGACAGCGGCGGTGCAATCCTGTGTGCCGGCATCATCGATCCGCCGGCCCTTCATTGAGCAGGCCTTGTCGAGGCCGACGAAGGGAAAATCGTGGAGCTCATTCTCAATACCCTCATCATCGTATCTCTCATCTTTTTTTCCGCCCTCTTTGTCTTCTCCCTCGTCATCTTCGCGGTGCACCACAGGACGGGCGGTGCCCTCTTCGTGCCCACGCCAAGGCCCATGCTGGCGGCCCTGATGAAAGCAGTCGACTTTTCGCGCTTCCGGGACATCCGGGACCTCGGGTGCGGTGACGGCAGGTTCATCTCGGCCGTGGAGAAGACGTATGGAAGTACCGTGATCGGCTACGAGATCAACCCCATCGCCTTTGTCGTGACCTGGCTCAGGATCAGGGTGCTGGGCCTCGGGTCGAGCGTGAGGTACGCCGATTTCTGGAACAGGGACCTCTCCGGGGCAGACTGCATCTACTGCTACCTCTTCCCGGATGTCCTGGCCAGGCTCTCGGAAAAGCTGGATCAGGAGCTTCGGGATGGCACGCGGGTCATCAGCGCCAACTTCCCCTTGCCTGGATGGAGGGAGGAAGGCATCCTCAGGGCTCAAGACACTATCTTCGACGATCCCATCTACGTGTACTGCAAGGGCAGCCATACCTGAGCCCCGATGGTGAAGAGGCGGGATTCCGCCTTCCGGTCGGGTGCTCCACTGTGCTATGCTGAGGGCCGTACTTCCAGGAAGGGAGCATCCATGATCACCATTGGAGGAAGGGCACACACGATCGAAGAGGTCCATGAAGTGGGCAGGATGGGCCTTCCCTTTGTGGAGGTCTCCCTCGACAGCCCCGAGACCGTATCCGGCCAACTCCCGGAGCTCCTCGAGATGAAGAAGGCCTACGGGATCGACTACCTGGCCCATTACCCGAACGAGGACAACCCGTTCGACGTGGAGGTCCTGAAAGCGCGGTTCGTCCCGAGGATCAAGTCCCTGGTGGACCTTTCGCAAAAGCTCGATATCACGAAAGCCACCCTGCATTTCTGGATCGATCGGAGATGGGCGCCGCCGGAGCTTATCACGGGGAAGCTTCCCCTTCTGGCGGAGATCGTAGGCTATGGGGCCGGGTGCGGGGTCGCCATCTGCATCGAGAATCTGAGTGAACGCCACGACAGCTTCCAGGAGGCATTCGATGCCATCCCCGGGCTCGGGATGACCCTCGACATCGGCCATGCGCAGCTCCTGTCAATGGAGAACACCTCGCACCGGTTCTTCGAGCACTCGTTCGAAAGGATCAGGCACGTGCACGTCCATGACAACCGCGGGGGTACGAGTGTGAAGGACGACCTCCATCTCGCGCTGGGAGACGGGGTCGTGGACTATCAGGAAATCATGTCAAAGCTCGTGGCCAGGGGTTACGACTCCACCATCACCATGGAGGTGAAGACCCGTGACATGGCGAGGACCAGCCAGTCTCTTCAGCAATGCATCCGCGCGCCGTCCGGTCGATAGACCATGAACCCCGCTACCGGGCAGGTCCGGGGAGAGCTGCCCTTTACCCTGCACTCCTGCCCTGAGGTGCCGGCAACCGCAATTTTTCAGCTAATCCGCTTCTCCAGGGAGGGGGCTTTTCTTGACTTATAGTTTTGTCCGGAATAAGAAATCGGGCATGGTATGTTTATCTCCCGAGTGGGTGGTTCGAGGGCAGGTTGATCCCGACGCGCTTCCCGAGTTGAGCTTCACCCCGGCCTTTCGATCTCTCATGCGGGGCAGGGGAATGGAGACCTCCCTGGAGGTGTCAACCTTTCTCTCACCGAATCTCGGCCAGCTCAAGGACCCCCGGTCCATGAAGGGGATGGGCCGTGCATGCGAGCGGATCGCGTCGGCCATTGAATCCAGCGAGACCATCGGGGTGTTCACCGACTACGACGTTGACGGGGTGTGCAGCGCTGCGTTGCTTCACCGCTTCCTCGCGGGCATCGGGTGCCCGCCCCCCTTTGTGTTCATCCCTGACAGGGTGAGCGATGGATACGGACTCAACAAGAGGGGGATCGACGAGCTGCACGGCCGGGGGGTGAAGCTCCTCATCACCTCCGATTGCGGGATCACCGCTGTCGAGGAGGTGAGCTATGCAAACTCGCTCGGCATGGATGTGATCGTTACGGACCACCATGAGGTAGACGCCCGGATGCCCGAAGCAGTGAGCGTCATCAACCCCAAACAGAGGGACTGCCGGTTTTCCGGTGAAGATCTCTGCGGCGCAGGGGTCGTCTTTCACCTCATCGTGTCCCTGCGATCGTTGCTGCGGGAAAAGGGCATGACCGATCTGCCCAATCTCAGGGACGAGCTCGATCTCGTGGCCATGGCTACCGTTGCCGATGCGGTCTCCCTTGCAGGGGTGAACCGCATTCTCGTGAAGGAAGGGCTCACTGTGCTGAACTCATCGCTCAGGGCGGGACTGGCAGCCCTGGTCAAGGTGGCGGGGATCAAGAAGGAAGTCATCTCCCGCGACCTCGGGTACATACTGGGCCCCCGGATCAATGCTGCAGGGAGGATCTCAGATGCGCGCAAG
>JAJFUP010000065.1 GCA_021372395.1 Deltaproteobacteria bacterium | reverse complement strand
TGCGGGCATGGAAGGCGGCATCGTCGTGGAGAAGTTGAAGGCGCTCAAGGGAAACCAGGGCTTCAATGCATCCACCGATGAGTACGAGGACATGCTGAAGGCCGGCATCATCGATCCCACCAAGGTCACCCGGTTCGCGCTGCAGAACGCTGCTTCGGTTTCCGGGCTCCTGCTCACCACCGAGGTCATGGTCTCCGAGCTCCCGGAGGAGAAGCCCAAGGGAATGCCCGGAGGCGGAATGCCCCACGGCATGGACGACATGATGTAACGGGAAAAATGTCAGCGGGGGCGGAACCCTTTTTGCCGCCCCCGCTGCTTTTACACTGCTGCGCCCGCCTCGCCGGGAATCCTATCCCGGCCCGAACCCCGCGAACATCCCCTTCCGCTCACAAGCTGCACCAGGGATGACTGATCCAGGCCTGAGACCATGTGCCCCTGTTTCACCTCTTCGCCGGATGCCCCCCCAGAGAGGACCTGTTGGTACAACGCCCGCCCGCACCCTTGACCGGGAAAGCAAGAAACGGAATAATCACGTCATTCTTGGAGCTTAAGGTTCCGTCGTACGTGATGTTAACCACGGGGACGCCGGTGACCTCCGAAATCTTCCCCTCCATGGCCTCCGTCACCAGTGCAGGGCAGCAGAAGGCGGGCCCGGTAAGGATGAACAAGGCCACATCGGGGTAATATTTTTTGATGTAGTGCGTCTTCACGATATTGTCCATCGACTCGCCCGTATGCTCCGGGAGGAGGTGGTAGGCTCGCAGGATCTCGGTAGCGGAATCCGGGTATTCGTGGTCAGGCTCTTCGAGGAGGGGTTCGAAATACCGGTAGTATCTCTTTTCCACCCGCTTGAGTGCGGCAAGATATGCCCTCGATGATACCGAGACCAGATACTTGCCCTCAATGAGCCACTTCTTGAAATACGGGTGGGCGATCATCTTCATGTAGGAGCTGTACGGGGTGGTGATGACCTCCCCTCCATGGGCCTCGATGAACCTGACGAGGTTCTGGTTGGAAAAATCGTTGTCCCTCACATAGAGGTCGCCGAAGATGGCGACCTTTCTCCTGGGCTCGTCAGTGCGGGGTATCGCCTCGAAGAGAGCGACCGCCTTTCTGAGGGCATCTTCCTTGGAACGTCCCTCCCGGAATGCCGTGTCGAGGATTTCCAGGGCTTCCCCTATGGCCCCATCCGTCATACCCGGTACCGTCTCATACGGCCGGATTTTGCACCCGAGCTTCCTGAGCAGTCCTCCGAACATGAAGGCGAAGTAACAGTTGACGGTGGCTCGCAGGGAGATATCCATCATGGAGAGTTCCCCGTGGTAGACCTGCGCACGCTCCATGCCCCGGCCATACCCGTTGAGGATGCTCTTGATGTGGTGCGGGATCATCTTCAGGTTGCAGGCGATCTCGCCCCGGGCGATCCACAGGACGCATCTGGCCGGGTCGAGGCCGTGCTCTTCGACGGTATCGATGAACTCCTGCGCCATGATGCTGATGGGTATGCACTGGCCCGTGTTGTACTTGAGACTCTTGAGCAGACTCGTCTCTTTGGCCTCGAGCAGCCGTGCATCGACACCCTCACGCTTGAGGGCTGCAACGAGGAGTCGGCAGCTCAGATGATCCCAGTTCGGGAACAGGAGCGTCTTGCCGGCGAAACCCTCCACCGGGACGATGTTGGCAAACGGTGCGCGGTTCCCGGGTGCACGTTCCCCCTGAAAATGGTGCTGGAACGATCGGATAGCAGCCTCTATCCTCGTTTCGTAGCCGACATTCGAGTCGTGCTCGTCGAGCTGCAGGATGAGATACGGCTTGCCTTTGGAGTCCATGAGCCGCTTGAAGTACTCCACGACAAAGGAATCCGGGGAGCACCTGAAAGAGGTGACGAGGACCGGGTAGAGGCCTCTTACAGCTGCCGCCATGTCCGCTGCCGCCAGGATGCTGGCGGCATGCTTCCAGGGAAGTTCGTCCAGGAGAGCCTTCAGTTCGGGGCTCGGCACATGGTCCCGGCAGGGAAGCATGTCGTGGGAGAAGGCCCTGATGCCCCGTGAAGCGAACAGTTCGATCATGCCCTTGTTCATACCCCGGGAGAGCACGGTGTAGGGCCTTCCCAGCAGAACGACGGATATCCCGTCGCCTGCGGCGAGTTCTTCTTTGCAGCGTTCCAGAAGCCTTTCCCGGGCTCGGTCCCTGAACTCGAGGGCGGCGTCATATGCCTCCGAGACATCCAGGAATCTGACCTCGAGGCGAGGGATGCGTTTCAGCATGCGATAGAGCTGCACCTTGGCATGGAACGGATTGTAGAGGTACTCGATCAGAGGCGTCAGGATCCTCTCTCCTTCCGCCTCGAAGGCGCCTGCCACCAGCGACGGCGCATACTGGGTGTAGTAGCAGTACTGTCTCCTCGTATCCTTCGACTTCTGCTTCTCCTCCAGGTAGAACGGCAGGAAGACATAGTCCGCATCCTTGAGCAGCGCGTGCACATGCCCATAGAGCGCGGTCAGAGGGGCACAGAACTCCGCGCCCGAGATGTTCCTGCCGTCCCGGAGGGCATCAGGACAGTTTCCGCTCGTTACGGTCCGTATGGAGAGGGCATCGAAGAAGTGCTGCCAGAGCTCGATGTCCTCGCTGAGATGGAGTGCGGCAGGCAAGCCGATGGTCGGGCCGCCTTTGTTCTTTGCACGCCGGGGAAAGGAGTACGCCTCGGCGCGCGCCTTGAGGAGGTCGAACCCGGAGGTGTTGTTGCTGACGCGCTTCTTCGTCTCGTAGTCCCTTCCGCACAAAAACCCGTAGGCAAGCTTCTCGCCGCCGATCTGTGCCACGGTCAGCTTGCAGCTGTTGGTGCACAGCGTGCACACTTCGGAGTGTACGGGGATCTCGCTCCTGAACATGCCGAACCCCCGGAAGGCTGAGGAGCTCGTGTGCTCGTCCGCCAGCATCAGTGCCACGCCGAGCGCTCCCGTGAGGTGGCAGTACTTCGACACGTGGATGGGCTTGCCGAGCTTCTGCTCGAAGGCTGCCACCAGCGCCCTGTTCTTTGCAGTGGCGCCCTGGAAGCATATGACGTCACCGATGCTCGTCGGGATTGCCACCTTCGTGAGGTAGTTCTCGCGGACCGAGTGGAGGGCGGATGC
>JAJFUP010000050.1 GCA_021372395.1 Deltaproteobacteria bacterium | reverse complement strand
ATACCCCCTGCCCTTGAGCTCAGCCACAATCAGGTCCCGGTGATCTCCCTGGATCTCGATCACCCCTCCCTTCACGGTGCCGCCGGTGCCGCATCTCTGCTTCAGCTCTTTTGCAAGCGCCCGGAGCCCGTCATCATCCAGGGGAATGCCGGTGATCAGGGTGACTCCCTTTCCCCTGCGTCCCTTGGTCTCACGTCCGACGCGGACATGCCCTTCGCCTTTTGAATCGGGCTTTTTGAGGCGGCATTCGCACCGGACTGCAGGAAGACCGCACTTCGCGCACATTCTCCCGTGCTCAGTGGAATAGACTGTCTTTGAATCCATGTCGTTCCTCGCCTTCACTCGCGAGATCCGTGTGTCGCACCAGGGAGTGAATCCTCCGCTGGAATGGCGATTCTCCCGGTTTCCCGGTCATAGATCAGGTGTCCGGAATCCACGATCCGCTCTTTTTCCCCCTTGGAAAGCCGTTTGAAATGATACTCGACTTTGAGGGCCAGGCCACGGTCCCCGATGGCAAGAGAGAAAGCCAGTCCTTGCGGCTTGTGGGCGAGCAGGTACCGTGCGGTTTTTCGACCCTGGGCCAGATGTTCCCTGAAGCGTCTCTGGACGTCGGTCGATATGCCGGCGTACAGGGAGCGATCAGTGGTCCGGACTATGTACAGATGCCAGCAGGCCAATCGAGGCCCCCCAATCCCGGTACTGCTCTGTTATCAAGGAAGATCCCGAACACACCTTGCCGTAAACCTGAAACACCCGGAATAAAAGGCTTTGAAAACGATGCCCATACCTGCATAACCCTTATTTACAACTGCCATCGACGTAGTATATGGTCGCCCATACTATACCAAGGGATTGCATACTGCAAACGTCGGGTGCATACGCTGCAAAAGCATTGCGGGACATCAATCGGTTCATGACAACGTTTGAAGACATCGCATACCCCCAGTACCCTTGAGCATGAACACCAGCGAGGGGTGATGACATCACCGGACAGGATCCTTCACGGTCTGCAAAGAGATCCGCGGAGCGGCTCAATCGATCCCAGTGCGTGCATCCCGGTACGACATCCGTGCTTCAAGAGCTCGTCCGGACATGCTATAGGGGCTGTTCCGTGGGGTCGCACCCGTAAGGTACTCCCCGGCAATGATGAAAGGAAGGATAGAGAGTGATTTCATTGAGGTCTTCAACAAGTGATGGCTCGTCATACCAGGTCTTCGACGATGGAAAGTTCCTGGGGCTTGTGCGTGTTATAAAAAGCACGACCTGTGATAAATATGTGGCAGTGGTCCCTCACCGGACAGGAGAGGAAGACAGCACCGATAAGGAATTCGATACGCCTCATGATGCAATGCATTGGATAGAGAAACACAGAGGGGGAACCGAAGCGGTTTAAGGGAGCAGCAGGGGTGAAGGGCAGCCGGAACACCCGCCCTTCAGAAGAAGATGGCCCCCGTCTCTTGCATCGGGTCGCTTTGTCTCTATTATTGAAGATGCAAGCTGCTGATTCTTATAGAAACTGCACCTTTTTGTCCGCAGCAAGGGTTCACCTCCACCATGGGCAACGATATTGCTGTCTGACCTCTTCCTTCCAGCGGCCTGCAGTCTGATGATGGGTATGTACTGTTCCGCGTGGTGCAAGGTATTCGGCAATTCACCTGTCACGACACATACGGCGAGGTACCATCATGGCTCCACGGAGAAGGCATCTCTTCGCAGCTCTCGTAGCGCTGACGTTCATACCGGTCCTGACCCACGCAGCAACGTTGACGGTCAGTGTGGACGGCAGCGGGTCGATCGGCGATGGCAGCAGCACCTGCACCGAAGGCTGCACATGGGACTATCCTGATGGCATTGACGTGGTTCTCAGCATCACGCCGGACACCGGCTATCACGTGGCGGATGTCCTGGTGGACGGCACTCCCGTGGGTGCGGTTCCGGGTTACACCTTCACCGGCATCGCGTCGGACCACACCATCAGCGCATCCTTTGCCGCGGACACCTACACCATCACCTCAACTGCCGGCGCCGGGGGCGTCATAGACCCCTCTGGCAGCATCGCCGTTGCCTCCGGTACAAGCCAGACCTTCGCCATCACCCCGGACACGGGCTACCACGTGGAGGACGTCCTCGTGGACGGCACTTCCGTGGGCGCGGTCCCGAGCCACACCTTCACCAATGTCACCTCGGACCACACCATCAGCGCCTCCTTTGCCGTGACCACGGCATCATACACGCTTCAGGTGAACACCTCCGGTCAAGGCGTGGTGTTGAGAGACCCCGAGGGCACCGAGTTTGTCTCGGGCTCCCAGGTCCGCCTCCTTGCTTCTGCAGCGCACGGGTGGGTCTTCGACCGTTGGAGCGGGGACCTCATAGGATCGGAAAATCCTGTCACCCTCACCATGGACGCGGACAGGACGATCGAAGCGGCGTTCCTGGAAGACGATGACCTCGACGGCACCTCGAACACGGATGAACAGGGGCCTGGCGGGCAGGACAAATCCTATGACGGAAACCATGACGGGATTGCCGATGCAGCCCAGGCCAACGTTGTTTCCCGGCACACGTACGATAGCCGGTACTACCTCACCATTGCATCCCCCCGGGGAACGACCCTCGTCAATGTCATCATGGAAGGGCTTCCGGGAGGTGAGCCAAGAAACTTTGCCTTCCCCTACGGTCTCATCGGCTTCGAGGTCACGGGCATCACCCCGGGCAGCTCCACCACGGTAACGATATTCCTGCCCGAGGAAGAGACCTGCACCACCTACTTCAAGCACGACGAGGCCATGAGCGCATGGGATGAATTCTACTGCGATTATGCCAGCAGGACCGGTGCCGATATCAGCAGGAACGTCATTACCCTGAACTATGTCGACGGGCTCAGGGGAGACCAGGACGGCATTGCAGACGGTACCATCACCGATCCCGGGGGCCCTGCGGTCAAGCACCAGTCCGAATCCTGGAACGAGCGCTTGTGCTTCCTTTCCGTGGCAGACACCCCCCGTGGGAACGCTGCATGTTCATGGATCGCGATCCTCCTCGCCTGCCTTCTCGTCACGGGATGGAGCCTGCCCTCTCGGAAGAGAAGGATCCGGCTGTAGGTCTTGCCTTTCCGCCGGGAGCCGCATGGGCGGGGAGTACGGCTTCAGCCTTGAACAGGGGCGTCAGCCTTGGGCTGCCTGAGAAAGTGGCAGGCGTCCTTCGTGAGGCCCCAATATCCTGATGAAGGTATTGAGAAGGCTCACGTCAAACTCCGTGATGGCCTCCTTCTTCATGAGCTCCAGGGCCTCGTAGGGCCTCAGGGCAGGCTTGTAGGGCCGCGCGGATGTCAGTGCGTCGAAGATGTCCGCCATGGCGCAGATCCTTGCGCACGGGTGGATGTCCTTCATGCCGAAGGGATACCCCGAGCCGTCCGGCCGCTCGTGGTGCTGCATGGAGATGTAGGCAGCCTCATCCGTCAGGTGCCCGGTTTCCATGAGGATAGTGTATCCCCACTCGGGATGTTTTTTCATGATGGTCCACTCTTCCGGGGTCAGGGGTCCCTTTTTCCGGAGGATGTGAAGGGGGATCCTCGATTTCCCGATATCGTGGAGAAAATACCCGTAGCTCTGGCGTTCGAGGTGCTCCGTCCCGATCGTGCCGTGGCCCTGATAGAAATGAATGGCGAGCGAGGTGGCGAAGATGCCGACATTGATGCTGTGCGCGTAGGTGCCGAAATCGTGCTCGGTGAGGGAGAACAGGTCGTTCAGAAGGATCTGGTTCTTCATGATGTTCTTGAACATGGGTTCGAGGGTTTTCTTTATCGCCTCGATCCGCTCCGAGTCCGGGTCGTCGAATGCCTTCCGGAGCGCATGGATGGATGATACATAGAACGTCGCCGCCTTGACCCTGGAGGGGACGGTCGGGTCGGTGAGGATCCGGTCCGAGTAGGCGTGGACATACTCTTCAAAGGCAACG
>JAJFUP010000048.1 GCA_021372395.1 Deltaproteobacteria bacterium | reverse complement strand
TGGAGGGTGACGGCACAGGACAGGGCCATGGAAGGCGGGATAGACGATGTCGGGCTCGGTGCCCTCTTCGGGTTGTACGACTACAGGTACGAGGTCATGGGTCTGCTCACCCACGCCAGGCACCTCGAAGAAGTCTTCGGTGTGGGGCCCCATACCATCTCGGTCCCCAGGCTGGAGCCCGCACTGAACGCACCGGCCGCCATCAAGCCGCCGCACCCGGTAAGCGACGACGAGTTCAGGAAGCTGGTAGCCGTCATCCGTCTCGCGGTCCCGTACACCGGGATGATCCTTTCCACGAGGGAGCGGCCCGAGCTGAGGAGCGAGGTGTTCGACCTCGGCATCTCCCAGATCAGTGCGGGTTCCCGCACGAACCCGGGCGGATACCACGACACGCAGGGTGACGGGTTCAAGGCCGCCCAGTTCAACCTCGGCGACACGCGCACCATCGACGAGGTGATCCACGACATCACCACCCGGGGCCACATACCGAGTTTCTGCACCGCCTGCTACCGGCTCGGGAGGACCGGCGGAGACTTCATGGACCTGGCGAAGCCGGGGCTCATTCAGAAGTTCTGCAGGACCAACGCCATCATCACCTTCAAGGAGTACCTGGAGAGCTACGCCTCACCGGAAACAAAGGCCGAAGGGGAGAGGCTCATTGCGGAGCTCTTGGAGGAGACCCCCGAACCGGGGGTGAAACAGGAGCTTGCGGAACGACTGAAGAGGATCGAGGATGGGGAACGGGACCTGTACATCTAGGCAGGGCCTGGAAAATATGCTTTCGCGGGCCCAGGGTAGCCACGATCTCACCCGGGGCGAGATCGTGAATCTCCTGGCGCTCACGGACTCCTGCGAGGTGGAGGCGCTCTACGTAGCCGCTGACCGCGTGCGCAGGGAGCACGTGGGTGACGATATCTTTCTTCGGGGCATCATCGAATTTTCCAGCCACTGCAGGAACAACTGCCTCTACTGCGGCCTGCGCAGGGACAACACGGGACTCGAGCGCTACCGGATACCCGATGACGAGATCGTGGACCTCGCCAGGAGCATGGAGCGCGAAGGCTGCACCACGGTGGTCCTGCAGTCCGGGGAAGACCCGTTCTACACGAGAGACCGCATGTGCGCCATCATCTCCCGCATCAAGGGTGAGACCTCGCTGGCCGTCACCCTCTCGCTGGGCGAGCGCACCTTTGAAGACTACCGCGCCTTCCGGCTCTCGGGGGCGGACCGGTACCTGCTCAGGCATGAGTCTGCATCGCGCCCCCTGTATGCCTCGCTCTGCCCGGGCAGAACGCTCGATGACCGCATCAGGTGCCTCGAGTGGCTCAGGGAACTGGGGTATGAGACAGGCTCCGGGTTCATGGTGGGGCTTCCCGGCCAGACCGTGGAGGATCTGGCCGATGACGTGATCCTCATCAGGGAGCTGGGCGCCGACATGGTGGGGATCGGCCCCTTCATCCCCCATGCACAGACCCCTCTGGGCGCGCACCCCGCCGGGGATGTGAACCTGGTGCTCAAGACGGTCGCAGTGGTGCGTATGGTCACGAGGGACGCGAACATCCCCGCCACCACGGCGCTCGGGGTGCTCGACAAACAGAGCAGGAAGAGGGCCTTTCACGCGGGGGCCAATGTGTACATGCCCGTGTTTACGCCCCAATCCTATGCGAAGGACTACGAAATCTACCCTGGCAAGGGCCTGGTTTCTTCGGATGCCCGGAAGTCTCTCGATGCATACCGCGAATTTTTCAGCTCCATGGGCAGGCCGGTGGGCAGAGGCAAAGGCGGGAGGCCCGGATTTCAGGAAAAGGGGACGGTGTGCGAGAAGAAAACAGTGGGGTGAAGTCAATGAGGGTCGAGGGGGATTCCCTGGGGCAGCTCTCCATACCCGGGGACAGTTTCTACGGAATCCACACCGCCAGGGCGCTCGAGAACTTCGGTGATGTGGGCGAGCGGCACGACCCGCTCTTCGTCAGGTCCTACCTGCTCGTGAAAAAGGCTGCGGCGCTTGCCAATGCAGCGCTCGGTCATCTCGAACAGGACAAGGCGGGCTTCATCATCAGGGCCATCGATGAAATGCTGGAGGGAAACCGATACGACGACATCGTGGTGCACCCGCTCTCCGGCGGGGCAGGGACTTCGCTCAACATGAACGTCAACGAGGTCATCGCCAACAGGGCGCTGGTGGCGGCGGGAAGGACGCGGGGTGAGTACGGGTTCATCCACCCCCTCGATCACGTGAACATGCACCAGTCTACCAACGACACCTACCCCTCAGCATTCAGGATCGCCATGCTCATGCACCTCGAAGGGCTTGAGGATGCACTGGTGAAGTTGCAGGGGGCCCTCCAGGAAAAGGAGAAGGCCTATGCGGGCGTCCTCAAGCTCGGCAGAACCGAACTCCAGGATGCGCTTCCCATAACCGTGGGCATGCAGTTCGCCGCATACGCCGAGGCCGTGTCCCGGGACCGGTGGAGAATCTTCAAGGCTAAAGAACGGATCAAGGTGCTCAATATCGGCGGGACCGCCATCGGCACAGGGTTCAATGCCCCCCAGAGATACATCTTCCTCGTGATCGAGAAGCTCAAGGAGATCACCGGTCTTGCCGTCACCCGCGCAGAGAACATGGTGGACGCCACCCAGAACCTGGATTCCGTGGTCGAGGTGTCGGGGCTCCTGAAAACCTGCAGCGTGAACCTCATGAAGATCTCCGAGGACCTGAGGCTCCAGTCTTCCGGTCCCTCGGGCGGCATAGGCGAGGTGATCCTGCCCCCCATGCAGGAGGGCTCATCCATCATGCCCGGCAAGGTCAACCCGGTGATGTGCGAGTTCACCAGTCAGATTGCGCTCCTGGTGATGGCGTACGACAACACGATAGCGCAGGCTTCGGCGCTCGGCAACTTCGAGCTGAACCAGTTCTATCCCCTGGTTGCCTACCTCATGCTCAAGGGCATGAACCTCCAGGAACTGAGCATCCGTCAGTTCGAGGCCCGGGTGATCAGGGGGCTCTCTCTGGACGGTCAAAAGATCGAGGCAAACCTGAACGATTCGATGGCAGTGCTCACCTATCTCTCGCAGCATATCGGGCATGACGCGGCAGCACGCATCTACCAGCAGTGCCAGCACGGCGCACGGTCCATCAGGCAGATAATCATCGACGAGAAGATCCTCACGGAGCAGCGGTACGACGAGCTTGTATCGCCCGAGAGGATCCGGATGATGGGGTACAGAAAATGAATACGACACCCGTGGCAAACAGGCTCCACATAGGCATCTTCGGCAAACGGAACGTGGGAAAGTCGTCCTTCGTCAATGCGCTCACCGGACAGAGCGTCTCCATCGTCTCCGGGGTGGCGGGCACCACCACCGATCCCGTGGGCAAGACCATGGAGATCAGCGGGATCGGCCCTGTGTACATCTACGACACAGCAGGCACAGACGACTCCGGCGAGCTCGGCGGCATGCGCGTCGAGAGGACGAAGGCCATCATGGGGAAGATCAACCTCGCCGTGGTGGTGAGCACGCCGGCGGATTTCGGCATACACGAGAGGGAACTCCTGACCGAGATCCAGGCCCGCGGCTCCAGGGCCATCGTGGTGCTCAACAAGACAGACCTGTTCCCGCGTAATCTCCTGGTGGAGGAGGAGATCAGGCAGCTCGGGGTACCGTTTGCCGTTGTGAGCTGCCTCACCGGTGAGAACCTCGATGCTGCGAAGGGCCTCATCGTCGAGACCGGGAAGACCCTGGAGGTCGAGCGATCCACAATCGTCGGCGACATCATCGGCCACGGGGAACTCGTGCTCCTGGTGGTGCCCATTGACCTCGGGGCGCCCAAGGGGAGGCTGATCCTGCCCCAGGTGCAGGTCATCAGGGATATCCTTGACAACGATGCGGCAGCCATCGTGGTCAAGGAGCGCGAGATCGGGTATGTCCTGGACAGTCTCAAGATCCCCCCGGGTCTGGTGATCTGCGACTCGCAGGTGGTGCTCAAGGTGTCGGGAGACGTGCCCCCCGGGGTGAAACTCACCACCTTCTCCATCGTGTTTTCACGCCTCAAGGGAGACCTGGCCCGGTTCGTTGAGGGGGTGAAACGGATCGACAGCCTCGAGGACGGCGACAGGGTGCTCATCTGCGAGGCATGCACCCACCACCCCCTGGCGGACGACATCGGCCGCGTCAAGATCCCCCGGTGGATCTCGCTCTACACGGGCAGGGACCTCCGGTTCGATATCCAAGCAGGCCCCATCCTGGACAGGGACATCTCGGACTACAAGCTCCTGATCCATTGCGGGGGGTGCATGATCAACCGGCAGGAGATGCAAGGCAGGATCTGTGCAGCAGACCAGCATGCCATCCCCATCACAAACTACGGAGTGGCAATCTCGTACGTGCACGGGGTCCTGAAGAAGGCGCTTTCCCCGTTCCCCTACGAGCAGAGCCTGCTGGGAGACTGATGGACCTCGCCTGAAGAGGAGCAGGAAAGAGTGGGGGGTTACGAAAGGGGAGATGACTCGGATGCCGGCGGCTTTCAGCTGCCTTTCCTTCCGTGATGGAAAGGCAATCGGCACTTCCAATGTGAGTTGGCGGGATTTCCCCATCACCTAGTGCAGAGATCCACCCACCTTTTTTTCGCCTGAGATGAGGCGTTCGACCATCACGGATTTGCCTCGAAAAGCCTTCCATCGGCAGTCGATTCGCATGTTGCTTATAAAAATTCACAAAAGGTGTTTCCTGTTCATGCGACCATGTGATATGAGCAAAAAAATACGGTAAGATATTTATGGGTTAAATATGTCAAGATGAGCACAACATGATAATTCTCAGACACCATGATTGCATATGCCGGGAGTCAAACTGCCTTTTCACTACCAGTCATACCCGCAATTCTGATTCTCGAGCAACAGGAGGAGAGTAATGACAATGATTATTGACGGCAAGGAATGTTCGGTCACTCCAGGCCAGACCGTCTATGAAGTTGCCAGGGCGAACGGAGTCTATATCCCTGTTCTCTGCCACCAGGAGCAACTCAAGCCGGTCGGGGCATGCAGGGTCTGTGTCGTGGAGGTCCAGGGTGCTCGGTCGCTCGTGGCTTCCTGCGCCATGCCTGCAGAGAAGGGCATGGTGGTCACCACCGGGTCCGACCGGGTTCTCAAGGCGAGAAAGCTCGCAGTGGAGCTCCTCATGACTCAGGGCCATCACAACTGCATCACCTGCGAGAACAGCGGTGACTGCGTGCTGCAGGATCTCGCCTACTCTCTGGGGATCGATTCTCCGCGGTTCCCCGAGCCCGAGAAGGTCAAGCCTCTCGAGCAGGCGAACGAGATGATCGTGCGCGACATGAACAAGTGTGTCCTGTGCGGCCTCTGCGTGAGGGCATGTAACGAAATCCAGGTAAACCAGGTGCTCGACTACACGGGCCGTGGGCCGACTGCGGCCGTGGGCCCAGCCTTTGGCGTACCCTATGAGTCATCCGACTGCGTGTTCTGCGGCGAATGTGTCCGCGTGTGCCCGGTGGGTGCACTTTTCGAGAAGCAGGGCCGTTTCAAGGGCAGGGCCGGCGACCTCAGGAAGGTGAGGACCACGTGCGAGTACTGCGGCGTGGGGTGCCAGATGGACCTGGGCATCAAGGACGGCAAAATTGTCAAGGTGACGACCCCCAGGGTGGACGCTCCGGCCCCCAACTTCGGCAGCCTGTGCATCAAGGGCCGCTTCGGGTACGACTTCATCGGTCACCCGGACAGGCTCACCAAGCCCCTGATCAGGGTGGACGGCGAGCTGCAGGAAGCGAGCTGGGACGAGGCCGTCAGCTATGTGGCTGACAAGCTCGCGAAGATCAAGAAAGAACACGGGCCCGACGCTGTTGCAGGTTTTTCGTCGGCACGGTGTACGAACGAAGAGAACTACCTGTTCCAGAAATTCCTGCGCGCGGTGATCGGAACCAACAACGTGGATCACTGCGCACGTCTCTGACACAGCTCCACCGTGGCCGGTCTGGCCACAGCATTCGGTTCGGGCGCAATGACCAACTCGATCTCGGACCTGGAGCAGTCCAAGTGTTTCCTCATCACCGGTACGAACACCACCGAGAACCACCCGGTGATCTCCACCTTCAT
>JAJFUP010000025.1 GCA_021372395.1 Deltaproteobacteria bacterium | reverse complement strand
GGTGAGGATCTTCGAGGCCCTTGCAGGGAACGAAAAGACGGTGGGCGAGATCGTGAGCATGCTGGGGGAAAAGGAGGCCAACACCTCCCGCCACCTGGCCGTGCTCAGGAACGCCGGGCTGGTTGCCACGAGAAAGGAAGGGCTCAACGTCTATTATTCGAACAAGATGCCGTGCCTGGTCTCCATGCTCTCCTGCGTGGACCAGGCCGTGTGCAGCATTGCGGACGAGCACATGATGATCGCGACGTCCATACGCAAATAGGAGCGGAAGGAAGCGTTGAAGAAGGCATATCGAGGGCAAGGATCCGTCCCTGGTTCCCTCAACTTCGAGGTGGCCATCGCGGTTGCGATTGCGGCCTTCGGCATCAACCACGGGGCGATCTTAGCCGCGGTGATCGGCCCTCGCGTGGAGGTGCCCGTCCTCATCAGCCTCACAGCTCTACTTCAAGAGGAGATTCTTTGATTCATGAGCGGCGCGAAAAAAATTACCGCATTTTTGGCGTGACGCATGGAGCGTTCATTGCAGAACAAAACAAAAGGAAAGGATGATGTTATGAAGAAACTGCAGATACTCGGAACCGGATGCGCCAAGTGTGCCAAGCTCACCCAGAACACCGAGCAGGCGGCAAAAAATCTTGGCATCGCATACGAGATCGAGAAGGTGACGGACATGAAGGAGATCATGAAGTACGGCGTCATGATGACCCCGGCCTTAGTGGTGGATGGCAAGGTGAGGTCGGTGGGCAAGGTCCTGACGCCTGCCGAGATCGAGGCCATGATGAAGGAGTGAACGGACAATGTGGGCTGATCATGGATGAGATGAAAGGGAAATTCGTGAATATGTTGAATCAAGAGAAGTCCCATGCCTTGATGTGTCAGGAGAATGCATCATGCTCCTTCGCCTGAGGAAGGGTCTGCTCTCTGCGTGCATGATGGTCGTTCTGGCCTCTGTCTCGGGGGCTGCCTTCAACCTGCTGCGGCCCTCAGGGATACCCTTTGTGGGCGACTGGAGCCCGAAAGCCGTCTCCGAACTGCATGCCGGGGACCTGGTGATCCACCTGGATGAAGCCTTCGAGGATTTTTCCCAGGGCCGGGCCATGTTCATCGATGCCCGTGATCCCGGCTCATACGCGAGCGGCCACATACCGGATTCCGTGAACATAACTCCTGAGCAGGTATCCGATCGCCTTGAAGAGGTACGCGCCATGCTCAAGACAGGCAAAACCCTCATCGCCTATTGCCACGACATTGATTGCCCCTTGAGCGCTGAACTCGTAAAGAAGCTCCGCGACCTGGGCATAGGCCCGATCAAGGTGATGCCCGAGGGCTGGGTCGGGTGGATGGACAGGGGGTACCCCTATGAGTGACCATGGGCTGTCATGGAAAAAGATCATCTGCAAACGGCCCTTTCAGTTCCTCCTCGCGGTTGCACGCATTGGGTTGGGAGCCATGTTCCTCTATGCCGGAATCGCCAAGATAGCCGACCCTGCCGGCTTCTCCCAGGCCGTGTACAACTACCACCTCCTGCCGCCATGGTTCGTCAACATCGCGGCCATAGTGCTGCCCTGGGTCGAGGTCGTTGCAGGGACATGCCTGGTGCTCGGCCTGTGGATACCGGGAGGCGCACTGATCGTGTCGGCACTGCTTCTTGTCTTCACCCTTGCCTTGGGCTTCAACCTGTCCAGGGGCCTGGACATCGCCTGCGGCTGCTTTGGCACCTCGCAAGCGGCCGGGAAGATAACATGGTGGTACCTGCTGCGGGACTCATCCCTGCTCGTCACAGGGCTCCTGGTGATGTTCAGGGACAAGGGATACCTGTCACTGGATAAGCGCCTGCATGTTTGTAAAAAAAGAAAAGTGTGAAAACCGACCCTGTTCAACAAAGAAAGTGAGACCGGTTCCATGAATACAACTGAAGACAATATGAAAGTGATAAGCAACGGTGCAGAACAGAAATCCCCGCTCATGGGGTGGATCGTGAAGTTCGCCCTTCTCGGGGTAGTGTGGTGGCTTCTGTACCGGTCTTTACAGCCGATTGCCGACTGGCTTACCTATGCGGTGTTCGGTCTATCCCGAACCAGCCATATCGGCTCGGCCGTGGCCTTCTTCACCTTCGAGACCCCGAAGGTCCTCATGCTGCTGGGGCTCATCGTCTTTGTGGTGGGGATCATCCGCTCGTACTTCACCCCCGAGCGGACCAGGAAGATCCTGGCCGGCAAGCGGGAATCCGTGGGCAACGTCATGGCTGCTCTTCTGGGCATCGTGACACCGTTCTGCTCGTGCTCGGCGGTGCCGCTCTTCATGGGATTCGTGCAGGCGGGTGTGCCGCTGGGAGTGACCCTGTCGTTCCTCATTGCTGCACCCATGATAAACGAAATAGCGGTCGTTCTCCTCTTCGGGATGTTCGGGTGGAAGGTGGCCCTGGTGTATGTAGTTACCGGGCTCGTCATCGCCATTGTTTCCGGGATGATCATCGGCAGGCTCAAGCTCGAGCGTTTCGTCGAAGAATGGGTGTACGAGATGCAGATGGCCCAGATGTACACAGAGACGACCGGCATGGAATTTACCGAGCGGGTCATGGCGGGCAAGGCCGCGGTGATCGAGATCGTGGGAAAGGTCTGGCCCTATGTGGTGGCAGGCATCGCGGTGGGTGCCGGCATACACGGCTATGTCCCCGAAGGCTTCATGGCCTCCTTCATGGGCAAGGGCGCATGGTGGGCGGTCCCGGCGGCCGTGCTCCTGGGGGTCCCCATGTACTCGAATGCAGCGGGCATCATCCCCATCGTGCACGCCCTGCTGGAGAAGGGTGCTGCGCTCGGGACCGTGCTGGCGTTCATGATGGCGGTCATCGGGCTGTCACTGCCGGAGACGATCATCCTGCGCAAGGTCCTCAAGCTGCCGCTCATCGCCGTCTTCATCGGTGTTGTGGCAACAGGGATCGTTCTCGTCGGCTACCTGTTCAACTT
>JAJFUP010000302.1 GCA_021372395.1 Deltaproteobacteria bacterium | reverse complement strand
CCCATGATCAGCGAGAAGCCGAGCGACTCCATGATGATGCCCGGCGTTATGGCGAACCGGAAGGCGAGCTCGGAGAAGGTCTGGAAGTTCACGGTGGAGATGGTGATGAGCTGCATGAACGAGGCGAAAAAGAGCCCGGTGCATCCCCCGATGAGCCCCAGGAACAGAGACTCAAGGAGAAAGCTCGTGAGGATGGCCCTTTGCTGAAAACCGAGCGCACGCAACGTCCCGATCTCGGAGGTCCGGTTCGCCACCGCGGCATACATGGTGATCATGGCGCCGATCACGGCGCCCAGCGAGAAGATCACGGTGAGCGAGATCCCGAGGATCCGCAGGAACTTTGCCATCATTTCGGACTGGTCCAGGTAGAACCTGGTCTCGCGCTTTGCCTGCAGGCTCAGGCGCGGGTCGTTCTCGATGAGGCCTTTTACCTCTTCGAACGAGGCGTCTTCCTTGAGCTTGAAAATGAGCGAGGAGTAGACCGGCCTCCTGAAGGCCTGCATGACCTGGTCGGCGTCCGCCCAGATCTCGGAGCCGAACGCGGTGTTCCCCGCATCCATGATGCCCACGATCCTCCAGTCCCTCAGGCCGCAGCACATGACCGAGCCGACGTCGAGGCCGCGAAACCGCTTGGCGAGGCTCGTGCCCACCACCATCTCCGTGACGCCGAACCGGGGCATGCGCCCCTGGATAAGCTTTACCTGGGGCCGGAGCCGGAGCGAGTCCTTGCCGATGCCCCGGATGGTGACGTTCGACGTCCCGCCCCGCTTTTTCGGCAGGGTGATGAGGATGACCACCTCTCTCGCCGCCAGCGGTCCGGCTTCCTCATCCGGGGCGATCTGCCGCAGCGTCTCCACCACAGAGGCCTTGTCCCGCTCGATGCCGCTGTCCACCTCGCTCGTGGACCCCTTGCGCAGGACCACCACGTTGTCGGGTGATCCGGTCTGGACCAACGTCTTCTGGAGTCCCTCGGCAAGCATGAGGATGGCGGCGAACACGAAGACCACGAGCGCCATGCCCGAGGCGGTGAGGAACGTGGTGAGCCGCCTTGTCCAGAGGCTGCGGAAGCTGTACGCAATCGGCACCTTCATCAGCCGATCCTCCTCAGACCGTCCGCGATGCGGATGACAACGGCCTGCCGGATGGGGATGACCGCCGCGACCAGCCCCACGAGGAGCGCGGCGCCGAGGTCGAGCACCACGGTGAACGGCTCCACGAAGAAGACGGGGAAGTAGGCGCCCAGGGAGGTGGTGAAGAACCTTGCCGCAGGATAGGTCATGGCGATGCCGAGCAGACAGCCCGACAGGGTGATCACCAGGGCCTCACCCGCGATCAGCGTCCCGATCTGGAGACCGGAGTACCCGAGCGTCTTGAGCACGGCATACTCCCCGGTGCGCTCCCGGGTGGTCATGGCCATGGTGTTCGCCACCACGGCCATGATGATCACGATGATCACGAGCGAGACGATCTTTATGACCATGACGATGGCCTCCGTCATGGAGATGAAGCCCAGGACAAAGGCCTTTTCCGTCTCGGTCAGGGTCTCTGCCCGCGAGTTCGCGAACATGGCGTCCACCTCCAGGGCCACGTCGGCTGAGACGTGCGGGTCGGTGACGCCGATCATGTAGAATCCCACCTGGTCCGCCATGGAGGGGTATCTCTTCTTGAGGGTCTCATTGAGGTAGTCCCAGTGGAAAAAGAACTGAGTCTCATCGGCGGTCTGGGTGCGGCCGGTGTAGATGCCCCTGAGCACGAAATCCCAGTCACCCGGGTAGATGGTCCCCTTGAGCGTCACGATGTCGCCTGTGTGCCACCCGAAGCGCTCTGCCAGCTTCTTTCCTGCAACGAAGCCCCGCCGGTCCCGGAGGAAATCCGCCTTCTGGGCCTCGGGCAGCACGAACTCGGGGTAGAGCTCCAGGTAGCTCTTCGGCTCCACCGCGAAGTTGGCGAAGAAGTTCTTCTCGCTGATGTAGATGCCGCCGAACCAGTTGCCGTAGGAGACCTGCTTGACGCCGCTCGTGTGGCGGATCTTGTCGAGGTACGACAGGGGGAGCGGAAAGATCAGCGATACCGAGTTCCGGGTGACGAGCCGGGTGGCCGACGAGGCATCCACGCCGGCATACCACGCGCTCAGAACGGTCCGCAGAAGCCCGAAGGCGAGGATGGCGATGCCCATGGCGAGGATGGTGAGCCCTGTCCTCACCTTGCGCCTGAAGGCGTTCTTCAGGATCATCTTGGGGAGTATCATGAATCGAACACACCCTTTTCCAGGTGTCTCATGACGTGGGCACGCTCGGCTGCATGCGGGTCGTGCGTCACCATGATGATGGTCTTGCCCAGCTCGGTGTTGAGCCGGTCCATGAGATTGAGGACGTCTTGGGCCGACTTGCGGTCCAGGTCGCCCGTGGGCTCGTCTGCAACCAGGATCGTCGGGTCGGTGACGATGGCCCGGGCAATGGCGACGCGCTGCTGCTCCCCGCCGGAGAGCTGGCCCGGGTAGTGGTCCAGGCGCTCGAGGAGGTTCACCATGGAAAGCGCGGTCTCCACGTGCTCTCTCCTCTCCTGCTTCGTAAGCCCGGTGAGGTGCAGGGGCAGGTCCACGTTCTCGAAGGCCGTGAGCACGGGGATGAGGTTGTAGAACTGGAAGATGAAGCCGACGTTGCCCGAGCGCCACCGCGCCAGCTCCGTCTCGGACAGGGAGGTGATGTCCTCGCCTGCCACGACGATGGAGCCCTCATCCGCGTGGTCGATGCCCGCGATCAGGTTCAGGAGCGTGCTCTTTCCCGACCCTGAAGGGCCCATGATGGCCAGGAACTCGCCCTCGGCGATGTCGAAGGTGATGTCCGCGAGCACGGGAACCAGGTAGCTCCCCCGCCGGTACGTCTTGGAGACGTTTCGTATCTCGACGATGGGTGACGTCTTCTCCATGATCCTATCGCCCCTGATATGTATCCCGGGACAGGCTCGACCCTCCCGGCATTCATCGTCATTGCTGGCTGACGGTGATCTTCGACCCGTCCCGCATCCGCTCAGGCGGGTTCACCACGACCGTGTCACCCGGCTTGAGGCCGCTTGGCACCTCCACCATGTCCCCGAACCGCCCGCCCGTCCGGACGGGTGTCCTGACCGCCCTTTCCCCCTTGACGAGAAAGACAAAGCGGTCCTTGTCCGGACCCGCGAGCGCGGAGCCGTTCACCATGATCCGGGGCTTCTTCTCGGTCTCCTGGATGGGCCGCGAAAGGAAGCCCACCTTGGCGCTCATCTCAGGGAGGATACGGGGGTCGCGCTCGAGGAAGCGCACCTTGACGAGTACCGTGGCCTTGGACCGGTCCACGGTGGGCACGATGGTGTCCACCCGGCCCTGGAACCGCACCCCGGGCAGCGCATCGAGACTGATGTCGCACGGCTGGCCGGCACGCACGGCCCCGATGTTCGCCTCGGACACGTCCACCTCCACCTGCAGCGACGAGAGGTCGGCGATGCTGACCACCGCTGCCTTGGCATTGGCCGCTGCCCCGAGCGGCGTGATGATGTCGCCCACATCGGCATTCTTGGTGAGGACCACCGCATCGAACGGCGCCCTGATCTCGAAGTACGAGAGCGTCGCCTGCGCATTCCGGAGAGCAGCCTCGCTCGCCTTCACCTCTGCCCGGGCCGCCTCGTAAGAAGCCCTGGCCACGAGGTAGCGGGCCTGGGCCGTATCGAACTCGGACCGGGAGATCGCCCCGGTGAGGACCAGATCTTTCCTGCGGTTGAAATCGAGGGTCGCATTGTCGAGCTCCGCCTTTGCCTGGCCCTCCCTCGCCCGTGAAAGCCCGATGTTCGCCCTTGCCTGCTCCGCCAGGGCTGCGGCATCCGCACTCTCGAGCCGGGCGATCACCTGCCCCTGCCTCACCAGGCTTCCCTCCTGCACCATCAGGGAGGTGAGCTGGCCCGTGGTCTTGGATGCGACATCGGCCTTGCGCTGGGCCACGACGTAACCGCTCGCATTGATCCTGGACAGGAGCTGGGAGGGATAGATCTCGGCCACGCTTGCGACCTTGACTTCCACGCCTTTCGAGAAAACCGACCAGGAGAGGAAAACGGCAACCGCGATGCCGGCGGCCAGCAGAAGGACCAGGTACAAGGGTTTGAGCCTTCGCCGCGCGTGCCTGACCTTCCCGGTCTTCTCAATGGTAAGCTTCGCGAGATTGTCACCTTCCATTGCACGACCCCACTGAACTGATCTCGGCACTACTCTTCAACCCATATCATAAGACCAAGGGTTCTCCCATGCAAAACTTGTCTCTGCCCGGGGTGGTTCCCGAGGGTTCACCTCCCCCTTTCCCGATGCCTGAGGATCCCTGGCATGGCGGCTGGGGCACTGAGGGGTTGGAATTTGTACAACCAGATGATATTCCACATGAATTTCCTTCGCGAGGATTCGATATGAGGCCCGCTGAAAGGGAGCAATCCGGCATTGTTTTGCCCGGGAAAATTATTGCTTGCAATTTTTCAGAGAAGTACTATTAGGAATTCAAAAGAGATGCTTTTCCAGAAAGAAGTGAAACAGGCGCAGAACACATTAGATTTGGGAGAGAGTGATACAGTGACCATGCAATTCTGTCGGATCATGAAGGCCCACATCCGTGGTGCCGCCCTGTATTGACTGCCGTTGAATGATTCTCCCGCACAGAAAGCTCATGCCTTCCCGCCTACGCAATCTTTATGCACGATCTATTCAACAGCGAAGCTGCACGTACCGATATTCCACCGAAGGAGGAGATAGGTAATGAAAAACAACGTCCCTGCAGTGTCTGTTTGCACGGAAAACCCGGATCCCCTGGGTACCGATCCCGCAGAGGAGCCCCCATCGATATCATCGGCCCTCGTCCAGGACCTGCTGTTCACCCCTCAAACTGAACGAAAATATCCGTTTCCGACACGTATTCCCATAAGCCAGCAGTCACGCAAGTTCCTCAGAAACTTCTTTCCCCATGCCACCGAGGCGGACTGGTGCAGCTGGCACTGGCAGATCCGCAACAGCATCTGCACCCTCGACCGGATCCAGCACATCATCGGGCTCACCCCCGATGAGTACGGCGCCATCGTGCGGCACTCCACGGGCCTTCCCTTCCGGATCACCCCGTATTACGCGAGCCTCCTGAGCCCCTCCGACCCGTCGCAGGCCATCAGACGCTCGGTGGTCCCGGTCATGGACGAATACCTGGCGAGCCCCGGAGAGGCACAGGATCCGCTGTCCGAAGAACACCAGAGCCCCGTGCCCGGGCTGGTCCATCGCTACCCCGACAGGGTGCTCTTCCTGACCACCGGCTTCTGCTCCACCTACTGCCGCTACTGCACCCGGTCCCGCATGGTGGGAAACCACGGCAAGTTCCGGGGCAGCATCACCCAGTGGCAGCAGGCAATCGCCTATATCCAGGCCACGCCGCAGGTACGGGACGTCCTCCTCTCCGGGGGGGATCCGCTGACCCTGCCGGACAGCCACCTCGACTATCTCCTGTCAAGCATCAGCCGTATCCCTCACGTCGAGATCGTGCGCATCGGCACCAAGGTACCGGTGGTACTGCCCCAGCGGATCACGCCGAAGCTGATCAGGATACTGAAGAAGTACCAGCCGTTGTGGATGAGCATCCACTTCACCCACCCCGACGAGCTGACACCCGAGACCAGGGCGGCCTGCAACCTCCTTGCAGACGCCGGCATCCCGCTCGGAAGCCAGACCGTGCTGCTCAAGGGGATCAACGACGACGTAACGGCGCTTACCTCCCTCTTCCACGGGCTCCTCAAGAACCGGGTGAGACCCTACTATCTCTACCAGTGCGACCCGATTCTCGGGTCATCACACTTCAGGACCACGGTGGACAAAGGCATCGAGATGATCGAAGGCCTGCGCGGACATACGTCCGGGTATGCGATCCCCCACTACGTGATCGACGCCCCCGGCGGCGGAGGCAAGATACCGCTCCTGCCCGAATACTACCAGGGCCGCGAGAACGGCGAGGTCCTGCTGCGGAACTACGAGGGCAGGACCTTCCGGTATCCCGACCCTCAGGCACAGTGCTCCGCGTAGGGCGAAACGATGAAGATCGGCATCACCTACGACCTCAGGGATGACTACCTGAGGGAGGGGTACAGCCACGAAGAGACGGCCGAGTTCGACCGCATGGACACCATCGAGGCCATCGACGGAGCCCTTGCGGCATCCGGCCATCACGTCGACCGCATCGGCAATATCCGGCACCTCGTGTCAAGGCTCGCAGCGGGCGACCAATGGGACCTCGTCTTCAACATCGCGGAGGGGCTCCACGGCATCGGCCGCGAGGCCGTGGTCCCGGCGCTGCTGGATGCCTACCGGATCCCGTACACCTTCTCGGACCCCCTCGTGCTCGCGCTGACCCTGCACAAGGGCATGACCAAGGCCGTGATGCGCAACGCCGGGATCCCCACCGCAGATTTCACGGTGGTGGATACCGTCTCGGATGCTCAAAGCGTGAGCCTGCCGTATCCCCTCTTTGCCAAGCCCGTGGCGGAAGGGACAGGCAAGGGCATCAGCGACGAGTCCAAGGTCGATTCTGCCTTGGAGCTGGCCTCGGTGTGCTCGCGCCTGCTCGAAGAGTTCCGTCAGCCGGTGCTGGTCGAGACCTATCTCCCGGGCAGGGAGTTCACGGCAGGCATCGTGGGCACAGGGCCCCAGGCCGAGGTCATCGGCGTGATGGAGGTGCTGTTCAAAGACAGGCACAAGGAATCGAAGATCTACTCCTACCAGAACAAGGCGAACTACGAGGAGGTCATCGAGTACCGCATCCCCGAGCAGGAGGTCGTGGGGGCATGCTCCCGGGTAGCCCTTGCCTCGTGGAAGGCACTGGGATGCCGGGACGGCGGCAGGGTCGACCTCCGGATGGACGCTTCAGGAACCCCGAACTTCATCGAGGTGAACCCGCTGGCCGGACTCAACCCGGTCCACTCGGACCTGCCCATCATCTGCAGGCTGAAAGACATCCCGTTCCAGGAGCTCATCGGACGCATCCTCGCAAGTGCCCTGGAGAGGATGGGCAGAACCCGGCCGTGAGCGCCACCGTCGTCATCCTCCACCAAAGCCTCCCGCAAGACGCCGCACCCGACGACAAGGATGTCCTCATCCAGGCATCATCCGTGGCAGACGCCCTGGAGCACCTCGGGTACCGCGCCGTCATTGAACCTTTCGAGCTCGACATCGCCGGGTTTTCCTCCCGGCTCTCACTTCTCGACCCGGTGTGCGTCTTCAACCTCGTGGAGTCCCTGGACAATGACGGCAGGCTCATCCACCTCGCCTGCTCGATCTTAGACCACCTCGGCGTCCCGTACACCGGCGCAAACGCCGAGGCCATGTTCCTCACCTCGAACAAGGTGCTGGCCAAGAGATGGATGCTCCTAGCGGGCATCCCCACACCCGAGTGGGTGGTCCGGGGAACGGCGCCCGAGTGCGGGCTGCCCGTCCCTGCCAAGTACATCGTGACGCCTCTGTGGGAGGAGGCATCCATCGGGCTCGACCAGGGGTCCGTGCAGGAGGCTGCAGATATGGCCGGGCTGATGGACCTGCTGGAGAACAGATCGCTCATGCTGGGCAGGAAGTGTTTTGCCGAGCGCTTCATAGACGGCAGGGAGTTCAACCTCTCGATGCTGGCGCGTTCCGACGGTGCCGAGGTCCTGCCGCCTGCGGAGATCGTCTTCAC
>JAJFUP010000300.1 GCA_021372395.1 Deltaproteobacteria bacterium | reverse complement strand
TTCATCCGTGCTCGACCCCCTCTTCATGCTCCCCCTGTCTACCTCGGCGGTCACCCTCGGGCTGGGCTTCATCATCGCGCTCGACGAGCCGCCGCTGAACCTGAGGACCTCCCTGGCGCTCATACCGCTGGCCCATGCCCTTGTGGCGTACCCCTTCGTGATCAGGAGCGTGCTCCCGGCGCTCAGGAGCATCCCGAAGAGCCTCAAGGAGTCGGCCTCCCTGCTGGGTGCATCCCCGGCTCAGGTCTTCCTCACGGTGGTCATGCCCATCGTGAGCCGCGCCCTCGTCGTGGGGGCGGTCTTCGCGCTCACCATCAGCATCGGCGAGTTCGGCGCCACGGTCTTCATCGCACGGCCCCAGACGCCCACCATGCCCTTGGCCATCTACCGCTTCCTTGGCCAGCCCGGCGAGCTCAACTACGGCCAGGCAATGGCAATGAGTACCCTGCTCATGCTGGTGACCGCCGTGGGCTTTTTGTTCATCGACAAGATACGCCTCTCGAAGGAAGGTGAGATCTGACATGGCCCTTCTCCGTGCCACCGGCATCACCAAGACCTACTACGGCCAGAAGGCCCTCGATCGGGTGAGCTTCGACCTCGAGGACGGCCACATCCTCTGCCTGCTCGGTCCTTCGGGCTGCGGGAAAACCACGCTGCTGCGGATCATCGCCGGCCTCGAGACCCCGGACAGCGGGCAGGTGCTCTTCGCCGGCGAGGACATGGCGCGTCTCGACCCTCACCTGCGCCGCTTCGGCATGATGTTCCAGGAATATGCGCTTTTCCCCCACAAGGATGTCCGGGGCAACGTCTCCTTCGGGCTCAGGATGCAGAAGCTCGCCCCTGCCGAGATCGCACGCAGGACCGACGAGGTGCTCGACCTCATGGGTCTGAAAGACTTTGCGCACCGCAACGTTTCCGAGCTTTCGGGCGGCGAGCGGTCTCGGGTCGCCCTTGCGAGAAGCCTCGCCCCCCGGCCACGGCTGCTGCTGCTCGACGAACCCCTGGCAGCCCTTGACCGTGCGCTGCGCGAGCGTCTCATGATCGACCTCAAGGCCATCCTGAAGAACGTCGGCGTTACCACGATCTTCGTGACACACGACCAGGCCGAGGCCTTTGCCGTAGCGGACGTCATCGCGGTCATCATCGAGGGGCGCATCGTCCAGATCGACAGCCCCGAGCGTCTCTACCGCAACCCTGCGAACGTGACGGTGGCCCGCTTCCTGGGCCTGCAGAACCTCATAGCCGGCACCTTCGACAGCGAGGGCGATGTCGTCACCGGGATCGGGGTATTCCACCTGGTGCCCCCCGCCCCTCCCCGGGACGATCAGGTCGTGCTGCTCATAGAGCCGGATGCGGCAAGGATCTTAGGCCCGGGCGAAAGACCGGGGGTGAACACGCTCGTCGTCTCGGGGCTGGTGAAGAACTTCCTGTTCAGGGGCAAGAGCTACACCCTCGAGATGACTTTGGCCGCAGGCACCACGCTCGTCTTCGACCTCCCGGACGATGCGGGCCCGCTGGCGTTCAATCAGGAAATCAGGCTCGCCATCGACCCTGCAGGGGTCGTTGTCATGGGTGACACTGCGGGATCGGCCCCATAGCCCCGGCATTTCAGTGGAACAAGAAAAGACCCGGTCCCTGAAGGTCACCTTTCTTCATACCGGAAAATCGAGCGCTTGAATGAACACATCCTGGAACCCCGGCAGGCGTGAGAGCACCACCTCCTGTGCCCTGTCCCTCAGTGCCGCAGCGCGCTCTATGAAATCGGGTTCCCTGCAGGCCTTCTCGGAAGCCTTCAGGCTCGTGTTGCCGAGAAACTCTTGACGGGCGACCGGAAAATCCGGGATGAAGCCGAGCCTGCTGAAATGCTGCAGATCCAGATGCTCTCCAAAGGCCCCGGCAATGAGCACATGCTCGATGTCGGCCGCCCTGCACCCGGCTGCTTCCAGCAGGAACCGCGAAGCGCTCAGAGATGCCGCCTTTGCGAGCTGGACCTGCCGGATATCCTGCTGGGTGAGCCTGATGTCGTCCCAGAGGCACAACTCTCTCATGCCCGGGCCTTCGCTGAAATGCAGCGGGGTCGTGAGGCTGTCGCCCCCGGGGTCACGGGCAAAGGACCCGCGCGGAGAAACGATCCCCTTGTCCAGGGCCATGGCAACCAGGTCCACCAGCGCTGTGCCTGCAATGCCTGCAGGGTTTCCCTGGCCGATCATCTCATAACGAAGGCTGCCCGCCTCATCGAAGACATGGGTGATGGCGCCGGCATCGGCAGTCATGCCCCAGGATATGTTCATGCCCTCCAGCGCGGGTCCCATGGCACAGGATGCTGCATAGGGTCTGCCGCTGCCGTCAAGGACAAACAGCTCGCCATTGGTCCCCATGTCTATGAAGAAGGCATTGCGGGTAATGCCGTGGTCATGGCACAAGGCGAGGGCGCCCACAAGATCCGCACCGATGAATGCGCTGAGAACCGGCAGGGCGCTGGCGTGCGCCGAAGCAAGGCCCTCGAGGCCGATCTCTCCGGCAGGCAGTCCGGGAAAGTCTCGTACCCGCGTGGGGTATGGATGCCTGCCCAGGGGTTGCACATCGAAACCAAAGAGCAGATAGAGCATGGTGGTGTTGCCCGAGAAGATGATCTTATCCATCTTGTCTCCGGCAAGATTCACGCCCTTCAGGATTCTGCACAATCGGACGGCAATGGCCTTGCGTATGAGATCTTGCAATGCCTTCAGGTTGGACGGCTCGCTGCCAGCTGCGATGCGGGAGATGACATCGTGCCCGAACCTCCTCTGGGGATTGAGGAACGATGCAACCTCGAAGGAGATATTCCGTGAAATGTCCACCAGGGAGATCTTCACCGTGGTGGTCCCGATGTCCACGGCAGCCGAAAACCGGCTGTCAGCATGGACGGCGGGGAAACGCACGGCACGTTCTATTTGGGCCTGCCCTGCATGCACCTTCATGTCGTCCATGATGGGTGTCCGGCAGGCGAGGACATCGTCCTCCCCGCCTGCGGGGGTGACCCCGCACTTGCCGCAGGTCCCCCTGCCGCCACAGGGGGTTGTTACCTCAACGCCCATGTCGAAGAGGGCATCTGCAAGGATGGTTCCGACAGGGAAGATCTGTTGCACTCCGGAGGGCACGAGGGTGAGGGTGACGTCGTGCAGGTGTGCGCTCATGGTTGAAAACGCGGCCTTCTCCCCGGATTCAGCGCGCTGCAGAGTAGCTGTTGAAGATCTTCAGGGCATCGATGGCCGTCTCTCCGTAGGCGTCGGCGCCCATCTCTTGGCACAGGTCCTCAGAGGTGCAGGCCCCGCCGATGACGATCTTCACCTGCTCACGGATCCCTGCGGCCTTGGACGAGTCCACCACTTCCCTGATACCCTCCACCATGGTGGTGAGCAGGGCGGACAGGGCGATGAACCGGGCGCCTGTGGCCTGTGCCGTTGCCATGATCTTCTGCGCAGGCACGTCCACGCCCAGGTCGATGATCTCGAACCCGTTGGCCGAAAGGATCATGCCCACGATATTCTTGCCGATCTCGTGGATGTCCCCGGCTACCGTTGCGAGGATGACCGCGCCCTTGCCGCTGCCTCCGGGGTTCATCCTCTCCTTGAGGAGCGGCATGGCCTCCTTCACAACCTCGCCCGCCATGATGAGGTCGGCCAGGAAGTATTCCCCCTCCTCGAATTTGCGCCCCACTGCCTCGAGTCCTTTGCTGATGCCCTCCTGGATGATGGCCTCCGGGGACATGCCCTCTTCCAGGCACTTCATCACCAGGGCCCTGATCCCGTCCAGGTCAAGCCCGTCGATGGCCTGTTGGATTGCCGTGATGGATTCGTTCATTGAGCAGCCTCCTTGGGTGGCTTCTTATGAGGATGATAAGGGGTATGCCCCGTAGCGCCTCACCGCGTCCACCATCACCTCGAGCTTGCGTGCTGGAATGGAGCTCAGACTGTGGACCGGTGCCAGGATGAACCTTCCGCCGGGGCCCAGCTCCTGTATGAGTCTTCTCACCTCATGCACCACCTCCTCGTCCCTTGAGCGGTCCGTGAGGAGGTAGTCCACCCCCACCCCGCCGACGATGGTGACTTTGTCGCCATGGATTTTCTTCTCTTTGAAGATGTCCACGTTGGAGGTGTTCTCATAGGCGTGAAGGCCATCTACGCCCCAGGAGATGAAGGTGTCGAAGAGCAGCGTGTTGTCTCCGCAGGAGTGGAGCACGTATTTGGCGCCCCGGTCGTGAACGGCCTTGATGATGCGTCGGTACGGCGGACCGAACAGCTCGTCGATGAGCTTGGGATTCATGAGCGGGCCGCTCTTGAAGGCGAAGTCGTCGGTCTGGATAATGACCGGCACCCCGGCATCCAGAAGGGCCATGTTGGTCTTGAGGCAGATTTCCTCGTTGAGGTCGATGTAACGTTTCACCAGGTCCTTATCCCGCCTGATCCAGATGGGCATCTTCTCGAAGCCCACGGCCCACAGCAGCGATTCCTGGATACCGTAGGCCGGCCCCTGGCCGAAGAGACAGGTCCTGTGGCCGTAGTCGCGCACGACCTTTCTGAAGAAGGTGTAGGTCCTGTGGGCCAGATCGTCGGTATCGGGCCAGTAGGGCCAGGCTTCGAAGTCTTCCCTGCTCCTGATGCCCGGGCAGCGGTACATGTAGGTCATGTTGCCGTACCCATCAGGCTGTATGTTGAACACCGAGCCGTTGAAGCGGACCATGGTGGTGTGGTCGAGCACGGTAAAGGTCTCGTCCAGGATGGCCCACACCGAGTCGAAGCCGAGCTCCACCTGGGCCCTGATGCGCTTGACAAGAGCGCGGTTGAGCTCAGCCTGGAATACGGGCCTGGAGAGCGACGGCCCCCAGCGGTCGAGCACGAAGCGGGCCACAGGGTTGGTCATGAGCAGTTCCTGGGGTATGAGAGGCTTGCCCAGAACCTCGTTGAACGTCCTGTCTTCCACCATGGCGCAGAAGGTGGGAACCCGGTCGACCGGTTTCCCCTCGAGGGTATTGAGAACACGTTCGATCGCATGCATGAAGGACTCCTCCTCACAGGCCTTTCAGTGTCTTGTCCATCTCGCTGATGAAGTGCCGGTCGGTCCCGCAGCAGCCGCCGACAAAGGTTGCCCCGGAGCGGACGAGGTCCGGAATGAAGCGGACAAATTCCCGGGCGGTTGTCCTGTACACGACCTGTCCGTCGACCCTCTCGGGAAGACCGGCGTTCGCCTTCATCCAGAGCGGAAGGTCTGTGGCGGTTCTCATGCGGGAGCAGATGGGGATGAAACCCTCGATTCCCTGTCCGCAGTTGGCACCGATTCCGTCAACCCCTATCCTGCTGAAGACCTCGACCGCCTGCTCGGGCGTATTGCCCATCATGGTTCGGTCCTTCATCTTCCCTGCAGCGAAAACCATGCAGGCGATGACCGGGAGCCCTGTGTGCTTGGCTGCTTCGGCTGCGATCCTTGCCTCTTCCAGCTCCATCATGGTCTCCACCACGATGGCGTCGGCCCCTGCCTTTGCAATGGCCCGGGCCTGCTCTTCAAATGCCGAAGCAAGGCCGTCCTCATTCACTTCTTTTGTTGCCAGGAGCTTGCCGGAAGGGCCCATGGATGCAAAGACGCAAGCCTTGCCTCCTGCAGCCCTCCGGGAGATCTCGACGCCGGCGATGTTGACCTCGGCCACCCTGTCGGCCAGGCCGAATTTGCCGAGCACGTAGCGGTTGGCTCCGAAGGTGTTGGTGAGGATAACCCGGCTGCCCGCCTCCACATATTCCCGGGCCACCTCCTCCACCTCCCGGGGGTGGGTGAGGTTCCACGAATCGGGGCATTCCCCTGTTTTCAGGCCCCGCTTCATGATCTGCGTTCCCCACGACCCGTCGGTCAGGACAGGGCCATCCTTGATGAGCTCGGCAATGAATGCATGCATGGCTACCTCCCCTCTGAATCCATGGGCTGCGTTTCTTGAGCGCGCCCTCAGCAGCTCCCCTCCGGGCTGGACCGGGAGGGACCTTATAAAATTGGTAAGATCAAATAAATCATGGCCGCCAAACCGTGTCAATCCATATCACGGTGTGCAGGATATTGTAAATTGACTGAACCGGGCTTATACTACCTTAAGACTATTATGAAAACATCTGCCGGAAACCGTTCCTTGAACCTGATCGCACACATAGGTTTGTGCACCATGGCTTTTGCGTTCAACCATTCCCGGTTGTTGAAACGTCGCATGAAGTGCTCGGACGGATGGATCAACTTTTCCGTGGGCATCTGCACGGAGACTGGAAGCGTTGCCCAGACCGTCAGCTTCAATGACGGCCGGGTCAGGGTGGCCCACGGGGCAAACGGGGGTTCGGATGTCGTCTTGAAGGCCGTGGACGACGCGGCACTCAAGGATCTTGTCTCGGCCCCGCCCAGCGAGGTCCTCAATATGATGCTCCGGAACAAAATCATGGTCGAGGGCAACTTGGCCTATCTGCAGTTGTTCACCTATTATCTTTCTCTCCTGTCCGGCAGGATGCATGAGAAGATGCTCAACAGGACCAGGAAGGATGAGCTCGAGACACGCAGGCGGGAATCCTGCACTCTTGAACCGGGCCTGTTCGATGGCCTGAACTCCAGGCGGAAAGAGCACTTGAGAGCCTGCCTCGGGGAAGACGGAAACGTTATCCATCTTGATGACCCCTATCTCCCGGACCTTGACCTGGAGGATTTCCCCCGGCTGAAGAAGCTGCTGGAAAAGCAAAGGGGCAACAAGCCCGAGTTGTGCGCAGAGCGCCCGAAGCTTCTGACCGAGTGGCATCGCAGGAACGGGTATGAGGAGGTGAGCCCAGGCGTGCCGTGGCATCCGGTGCTGAGGCAGGGTCTGGCCTTCGAATACCTGATGAGGAACAAGAAACCCGTCATAGCCGATTCCCAACTCCTGGCAGGATCTACAACTTCCAACCCTGTCTGCGGGGTGGTCGTGTACCCCGATGCTCAGGCTACCATGATCTGGGGCGAACTGAATTCTGTCGACAAGCGGCTCCTGAACCCGTACGACGTCACTGATGAAACCCGGGAGACACTGAATGACGTCTTCCCTTTCTGGATAAGGCGATCCTTTCACGAATGCGTCCACAGGGAGCACGGAAGGCTCCTCTCGCTGAAGCTCAGCGAGCGTCTCGTGGCCATTGTGTGCTCCAAGGCCTTCTGTATATCCCACACCGTGCCCGGTATCAGGACCGTTCTCGAGAAAGGCACACGTGGCATCATTCACGATATACAGGTCAGGCTCGCCGGTGATTCCCTGGACGATGAAGGCAGGGCGACCCTGGAAGGGATGGCCCACAGCCTGAAAGGGCTTGAAGAGTACAGCGACCACCTGGCTTCCGAGGCGCGGCTGCAAGCAGAGAAAGAGACTGACCCGATCCGCGCAATGGAGCTGATTCACATGGCGAAGGTATGCGGTCGCGTCCCCCGCATGCCTGCAACGACGCTTGACGAGGCAGTCCAGAGCTTCTGGACCACCTGGATCGGCATGCACATGGAGAACACCAATGCCGGGCTCTCTCCAGGCAGGCTCGACCAGTGGCTGCAGCCATATTACCTGGCCGACCTGGAAAAATATGTCTGTGTTGAGGAGCGCAAAGAATATATTCGACATGTCGTTGAGCTGATCGGCTGCCTTTATCTGAGGATATCCGACCACATGCCTCTCTCTCCGGACATCGGGAACATCCTCTTCGGCACGTCTCCGCCAAACCAGGTCATCACCTTGGGCGGAGTCACGCCCGAGGGTGAAGACGGCGTGAACGACATGACCTACATCTTCCTCAAAGTCACCGAGATGCTCGGCCTGCCCGACCCCAACATCAATGCCCGCATCAACTTAGAAAAGAACAGCGAGACCTATATCCGAAGGCTCTGCGAGGTTAATTACACCACATCTGCAACTCCTTCCCTGCACAACGACGCGGCTGTTTTCGCAGCGCTTCAGCCTCATGGCTATCCGGAAGAGCACATCCGTGACTGGAGCGCCACCGGCTGCGTTGAGCCCACCATCTCAGGCCGCCACAACGGACATACCGGCGGCATCCTCATCAACCTGGTCGCTGCCATGGAGATGGCTCTCCACAATGGCCGGCACCCGTTCATGCAGTGGGAACTGGGGCCAAAGACCGGAAACGTCGAAGACTTCATGACCTTCGAGGATTTTTTCGAGGCCTATGCAGCCCAGCTGCGCTTTCTCATCGAGCAGGCAGTAAGCCTGAACAACCTGTTTGCCGAGGTGCATGCGCGGATGAGGCCCACGCCCTTCATCAGTTCCACGATCGAGGGCTGCATTGAGAAAGGCCGCGACTTCACCCGGGGGGGGGCGTGTTACAACACGACCGGCTCTTCGAACATCGGGTTGGTCGACATCGTTGACAGCCTCATGGCCGTCAAAAAACTGGTCTTCGACGACCACACGCTCGGCTTCAGGGAACTGATGGACGCGGTTGATTCCGACTTCAAGACGACCCCTCACGTCAGGGCCTTGGCTCAAAACAAGGTTCCGCTGTTCGGATCGGGAAACCCCGAGGCCACTGCCATGGCGAACCGCGTGGCATCACTCATCCACGGCATCTATGCCTCGCACCGCAACTATCGCGGGGGCAGGTACACCAGCGGGTTCTGGTCCATGTCCCAACACACGGCCTACGGCAACCTCTCCGGGACCCTCCCTTCCGGTCGGTTGGCAGGCATGCCGTTCACGCCCGGGCTCACCCCCGAGCCTCACGCCAGCAGGAATTATCTGGATTTCATCTCGGATGTGGCGAGGCTCGACCCCGTGAACATGGACAACAATATGGCCTTCAACGTCAAGCTTTCTCCTTCGCCCAGGGAAAGCCGCGCAGAGATCGTGAGCAACATGGCGGCCTATGTGAAAGCCTATTGCGGCCTGGGCGGCATGCAGATGCAGTTCAACGTGGTTGATTCACGGATGCTCAAGGATGCAATGGCCAACCCTGAAAACTACCGAGACCTGATCGTGAGAATCTCGGGATACAACGCCTATTTCGTCGCACTGAATCGGGCCCAGCAGCTCGAACTCATCGGCAGAGCCGAGTACGGGGTCTGAGAAGGCCTTTCAGGATACTGGAGGAGATCCCATTGACTCCTCTCTCAGGCTCGAGGGCATCGCTATTGCCCAACGATGGCTGGAGCGTTGATTCCTGCGATTTCTTATCGGGTTGAAGATGCCGGAAAATTGAAGATCCTTGGTTGAAACATACAGAAGAGGAGACTTCACATCGGAGCGTGTCGAATGGCACGAGACTTACACTCACCTCTTATTCTATGCATGTGAATTATATGACCTCCACCTATTGACTTCAGCAGGGGCAAGAGTATCATGACAAGTCAATTTATCAGACATAGTGATTCACTGCATATGCCTTAAAGTGTTATTCTCACTGATTCACTGTTTATCCTAATATTTCTTTACACCACGACAAGCCTATCAAATCAGAGGGTATAGAGTTACCCCTCGAAAGGAGGTGAGTCTGCGGGGATCAGCCTTGTATCATGAAGATCATTCACAAAATATGAACAAATGAAAGGAGAAAAAAATGTATCTCATGGTGACATCGTTATATCCAGCTGACAAAGTAAAGGATGCAGCAAATACGTATGTTAAAATGATGGCAAAGTATCCTGACGATACCAGTTTGATGACTCCCCTTGTGCAGTGTTCGGTAAAAACAACTCTTGAAGGCATACAAGTCATACATATTAGCGAGGTGAAAAAGGGGAAACTTGAGGATGCCTCCGAGTATGCAATAAAGAGAATGACAATGTTCTATGACATCCCGGGGTATAAATGGCAGATTGAAACCACTCTCAATATTGACGAGGCTTTGAAAACGATTGGTATGTAACCAAAATCCGACAAAATCATTTTCTTGGTTGGTGAATGGGTGGCAGAACATAAGGGTCTTCCACCCATTCTTATATGTAGATATCATAAAATAATCGAAGTGTAGATCTCTGCGATTTCTTCTCGGGTTTGAGATGCCCGCAAACGGATTGTCTTAAGAACAGATCTACGTAAATGGGCAGATCACGTCATAGCGGAACAAGTGGCACGTAAGTTACAGTTTTAACTTCGCGAAATAATCGTATGATTTATGAAGTAATCTATCTTTTGCTGAATATTTCTGTATTTGATGTTAATATGCAGGATATACAGAATTGATTCTGTATATCCTTTGTTAGCTTTCAAGGAATAATATGTCCAAGAGTTCAAAACTAAAAAAGACGTTACTCGACACAGAAAAGCAAGTTAGGAAGATATCCGTAAAACATAATAAGGATTTATGGAGAGCTTATAATCTTGTTGGAAAAGTAATTTACACTCTTGTTGATCTTAGCTCAAGAGAGCCTACTAACATCACGGAAAGTACTTCTAATCGTGTTTCATTAACCGCAAATATGATTCAATCATACAGTCTCGTAGAGTATTTAATATCGTCTGGTTCGTATTGGGCGGCATCTGCTGTACTTAGGCAACACATGGAAACACTGGCAAGAATAATTGAATATAGGACAGGAAATAACAAACAAGATAAAAAGCCTCCTAATGTAAAAAATCTTCCATTTAATATGACGCGTAACTACGGCAGGCTTAGTCAATTGTGTCATACATCGGGAGGAGAAGTACTTAATGACTTTTCTATTAGCGAGGCTGGCGAAGGAATAGCATCTCCAGTTCCAATATTCCGTGAAGAATGGGCCGAGATTTATTTTTCGCTACATATCGCCCACATGTTGTCATTAGCAATCGAGATATTTTATTTACACAAAGAGCTTTACCCAGATACAGAGCTAATTGATATTGATAGAGATACTATGAGAATTGCAAGAATACTTGTCAAAACTGGTTTTTGGAAAGATTTCAAAAAATCAAAAAGCTAACCAGGGCATGCAGGCGGACGCGGCAGAGCCGCGCCACTGATGCCCGCCGTTGGCTGACATAACGAATGAAAGGAATTAAAAATTTGCATAGGGTATTCAATTATGCGTTGCGGCTCGCCGAGGACGGAGAGTTCTTCCATTTTCAGAATGATCTTGCTCAGGCCGCATACGACTCTCTTGGCCAATCCTACAAGGCCGGCGAGAACGAGATCGCAATCGTCACAAAATTGGTCAACGCATTGAACGGAAGAACCTATAACCACATAACGGTCGAAGCGAACAAAATCCACGGTAACCGCTCATTTGTGGAGTTTAACTATCGAGACAAGCCAACCACCAAAGAACTGGGAGATATGGCTGTAATCTCCATTGTGACTGTTGGGAAGAACCGCCTTCTACAGAGAGTTTGCATTATACAGAACAAAAAAGCGAAAAAACACGCGTGGGGAGTTGATGCCGAACAACTGTTCCTCTTAAAGAACTTCCCTCCCTTATCAGGCAATCGTGGATTGTTCCGCGGAATGAGTGACGTCACCTTCCGCAATCGAAGCGGGTGCCTTGGCGCATATGGGCTATTCGATGATCCAGGCGAGATGATGTTTCTTGCAGCGCCCCTCTTCGCAGAAATCTTGCGGGACCGAAGTTCTGTTTCTTTAGCCGATATCGGTATCCCTTCAGCAACCAGTCAGGTGGGAGTTCACTCAGCTTTTCCCGTCACGCCCTTCGGCCATTTTTTCGATCCAAAAGAATGGTACATGATCATGCGGGAAGTCATCCATCGAATAGGCCCATTCCCATGGCGTGTATTAGGACTTGGCTTGCCCTTTTTCGGAAATGTCCACTATGGCCTCGACATCTATGACTTTGTCCGCGCCTGGACTCAGGTTAATCTGGGTGAGTACACATGCCTCGCTGGCGTAACGGTCAATCCAGATGTTGACGGATTTGCAAACCGTCTAATCCGAAGCGCTGGGTTAGGCCAGGGAATTGATTTGCCAAAGGTCAATGATGACCTCGATACGAAGCCTGAAGGAGACATGGCTGTATTCGTTCTACGAATGGATGTCGAGCAAAATGACTAGTGACGAGACAGTATGATTAAATGCCGAACTAGGGCATGCAGGCCGATGCGGGGAGCCGCGCGGCCGATGCCCATCGTTGGGCGGGGTAATAATAAAATGATTTTCGATTTGAAAGATGCCACGGTTTGGGACCCAGTCATTGGCGAAGGACTAAGAACTATTCTAGGAAATTCTTATTTCAATATACTTAAGAAAAATGCAGATAAAATTCGCTACCGAGATAGTGATTCCGAGGCTTGCAACCTTTTTTGTGAACGAGCCAGCAGAGAAAAAATAAGAGCGGAAGTCATAAAAGTAATATCTCATCATTTTAAAGAAGTAATGGTATACCATGCTTGTAGGCCAAAACAAGTCTATGATTATTATGAGAAAGGAATAATTCCTCTATCTCCTATCCAAGTTCAAAAACAGTTTAGAGATAATTTTAGTACTTATGTATCCAATGAAGATATCGATGCAGCAATTGCAGCAGTATCTCTTGATACAAGGGATGGTGTTGTTCATGTGGTTCTTGATGACAGAGCTTTCGTAGATTCGAGTGGACATTATCTAATTTACGGCAGTGAATATCAAATCTGTCTATCAATAAATTTACCCGGTGCTCCTCAACGCATGCGTGATATTCTCAAGAGTTTCGGAAAAGCTACTGTTTTTGTTTGTCGTCTGCCCTTTTCAACTGTAACCGACTTAGAGTACTTGGTTCCAAGAATGATGGCTGATCATTTTTTTAGGATAGCTCATAATTGTGATGAAGTAAGTACAATAGATTATACAGTTTCTTTAAGTGAAGCAATATCGCCAAATGCTATCATTCGACATTTTTGCCCTATTAGGATTAAAGATCCATATAAATATTATGCTGTTTGGAATGATGAAACAATGGAATACGAATAAGACCAACAAAAGCATTCAGCCGTCGACTTAAGGCCGTGGCTGATGCTAACGTTATGCAGTTATAAACTTGGAATTGAGGCATTGAGAAAATGGCGATTGAAACAATTCAGGAATATAGAGAAGAAATCGAAAATTTTACCAGCAAACTCGGCCCGGGACGAGAAGCGCTTTTTAGGGGCCAAAGTGACTGTCGTTGGAAGATAAAATCATCACTTGAAAGACATGGAATTGATACAATTAAATGCGAAGAATATTATAGAATAATTGATAGCTACAAGCCTTTTATTAATCCTCTTATTAACAAGCGATATGAAAGAAGAACAACGAGAAAAGGATATCCATTTGAT
Organism: Deltaproteobacteria bacterium; assembly: GCA_021372395.1. Lineage (GTDB taxonomy): Bacteria > Desulfobacterota > Desulfomonilia > UBA1062 > UBA1062 > MWEI01. The sequence continues at coordinate 1,216 of JAJFUP010000300.1, read as the reverse complement.
TTTAAGGAATTTGAAGAAGGATCATGGGAATTGCCAGAAATGGAATATGTGGCCTATTTAAGGCATCATGGTTTTCCAACCCCCTTAATTGATTTCTCATGCTCTTACTATATTGCTCTGTTCTTTGCATGTGAGGATTTTAATCAGGAAAGAGAAAAAGACGGCAAAGTCGTTTTATATTCTCCTCCTGTAGTCAGCCTTGGAGGAGATAATATCCCAGAATTACGAAAATTGGGTAGATACGTTGAAGCCGGGAAACGCCACTTTGCACAACAGTCCCAATATCTTATTCCTATGCAATACAACTCTGAATGGGAATTTATTTCATTCAAAAAGGTAGTTGAAAGCCGAACGAATGAGTACATGCTACGACAAATTATCATAAGTAAATATTCTAAAGTAAAATTAATGAAGGAATTAAATGGAATGAATATAAATAGGTACACAATGTATCTCAATGAGGATGCGCTGATAAAATCATTAGCTGATGAGTGGGCTTTAAAAAATGCATAACAAACGCATTCAGTCGACGGCCTACGGCCGTGGCTGACCGGCATGTTATGACCGTTGAAAAATTGATAGATCTACGGTTTACTCTTGTCGTGGATTCCTGCGATGAATCAGCGGTACCATTCACAGGTATCTAATCATAGCTCTCTTGTCGTCATCTTCTCCCCGAATGAACTTCATATCCGCACGTATAGCCTTATCTCAGGTCAGGGTTCCTCTGCGGTGCCGCGAGGCATCGTGCCTGAACACACTCCCCCGGTTTGTGCCTCAGGCTTATTCAACCATCCTCACCGCCACCGTCCTCATGCGCGGGTGGGAGATGGCCCGGTGGATCTCCAGCAGCGAGTCGTACCCCTCCGGCAATACGAGCAGGGGCTTTAAGTCCACGCGTTGCTCCACCACGAGACGCATACGGCCAGGCTGTTCCTTGTTTTCGTTCGGCGGGACGACCGTTGTCCTGCTGGTGATCTCGCCTGCCCCAGCCACGTCGAAACGTAAAGACTCCGGCGGCATGGCCTCGATGGATCGCACACCGGCGGGCAGCACCACCTCCACCTTCTCGCTGCGCCTCACAAAGGTGTCCCGGAGCAGCGGGTTGAAACGCTCATCGCCCGTCACACCGGAAAGGGCCCGCATGATGCCCGGGAGGTCAAGCGTCAGGCGGTCTTTCTGGCGGACCGCATACCCGGGGACGCTCACGGTGAAG
>JAJFUP010000298.1 GCA_021372395.1 Deltaproteobacteria bacterium | reverse complement strand
TTGCCTTCTCATACTCACGGATCTGCTGAAGGACCTTCGTTCCATCCATCTCAGGCATCGTGATATCGAGGGTGATGAGATCGAAGGGAGCCTCTCTCTTCCACGCATCCCGGAACAATGCCACGGCCTGGGAGCCCATGTCGGCCTCTTTGCACTCGCCGAGGCTGTCCATGATCCTCTTCATCTTCATCCTGCTGACGAGTTCGTCATCGACAACCAGTATCTTCATTGTCGTGCCCCTTTGTTCCACGATATGGCAATGCTGCTCCCCCGGCTCTCCATCCCGGAACCACCACCGCTGCGCATCTCTGAAGCATATGTCTCCAGTCGTTGGAGCTCATCATCCATCCGGCCGAGGAGTGCGGAGCCTTGTTCTGGATCCCCGGATTTCTCGAGCTCGGATGCAACACGGGCAAGAGCATCTGCCGTGAGGTTGGAGGCCCCGCCCTTGATGGAATGGGCCTCCCTCCTGACGATCTCGGCGTCCCCTGCAAGGAGTGCCCCCCGGATAGCGCCGATCTGGCCCCGGGCATTCTTGAGAAACCCTTTCATGAGTTCCAGGAGAAACTCCCGGTCGCAGCCGAACTCTTCCAGTGCGCGCCCGAGATCGAGCGGCGCCGCCACGGTCCGGACAACAGCCTCTGCCGAGGAGCCCTTTCCCCGCACCGGGGAGCCTTCTTCCCGGGGAAAAGCATCGGACGGCTGCCCGGACCACTTCTCGATGATGCCCAGGAGGTCCTGCCTCTTCAGTGGCTTGGTGATGTAATCATCCATCCCCGCACCCAGGCACCTCTCACGGAACCCCTTTACGGCGTGAGCCGTCATGGCGATGATCGGCACCCCCTTAAGCGGCTCTGAACATCCGAAGGCATGTTCCCTGCCGAGCCTCTTCTCGTGGTCGCGGATCATCCTGGTCGCCTTGAACCCATCCATGACCGGCATCTGGATGTCCATGAGCACGAGGTCGTAACGCTTGCACCTGCATGCATCGAATGCCTGTTGTCCGTTCTCGGCGACATCCACCGCATATCCGGCTGTCCGGATCTGCCTGAGCGCCACCTGCCGGTTTGTGGGGTAGTCTTCAGTCAGCAGTATCTGTATCTTCCCCCGGGCTGCCTCGGCAATGGTGTGCCTTGTCACGAAGCCCGTCATGGCTTGGCTCTCCCTGTCCCTGGACATGCCGAGCACTTCGGAAATAACGGCGTAGATCTCGTCACGCCGTATGGGCTTGGGGAGGTATCCCTGTATGCCGTTCTCTCTGCATCGCTTGCCGTCCCCGATGGCGCACATCGAGGTGAGTGCTATGATGGGGATGCGCCTCCATGGTTCATGGCGCCTGATCGCCGAGGCCAGGTCATACCCGTTCATACCGGGAAGGGTTGCATCGGTGATGATCAGGTCCGGCCCTCGATTCGGGCCACCCGCCTCACCCAGGATGGAGAGCGCCGCTTCCGCGCTTTTTGCCTCCTGTACGATGCAGCCGCTCGATTCGAGGTACTCTCTCAGGACAGTGCGGCCGGTGACATGATCATCCACGATGAGCACCCGGGTGTTCTCCAGTCCGCCAACCCCTTCCCGCAGGGAAGCCTTCTTCCCCGGCTGTCTGTGGAAGAAGGCGGTGAACCGGAAACTGCTCCCCTTCCCCGGCTTGCTCTCCACCTCTATCTCTCCCCCCATCAGCCCCACGAGTTTTTTCGATATGGGCAGCCCGAGCCCGGTCCCGCCGTATTTCAGCGAGGTCGTACTGTCGGCCTGGGTAAAACTCTCGAAAATGAGCTTCTGCTTCCCTCTGGGAATCCCGATGCCGGTGTCCTTGACGGTGAAGCGGACCCCGAGCTTCTGCCCGAGATCCCCGGCGAGCTCCGCCTTGATGAATATCTCTCCCTCCTCGGTGAACTTCAGGGCATTGCCTGCAAGGTTCGTCAGCACCTGCCGGAGCCTTCCCGGGTCGCCGATCAGGACTGAAGGCACTTCCGGAGAGAGGAACGCCACCAGTTCCAGGCCTTTCTTATCCGCCCTGACGGCAAAACTCTTTGCGAGGTCCTCGATCAACACCCTCACATCGAAGGGGATCTGCTCGAGCTCGAATTTTTCAGCCTCCAGCTTGGAAAGATCGAGGATGCCGGTGATGAGGGCGAGCAGATTTTGCGACTCTCTCCCGATTGCCAGGATCATGTCCCTCTGATCTTCATCAAGACCCGTGTCCAGCGCGAGTTCCGCCATCCCGATGATGCCGTTGAGCGGGGTGCGCATCTCGTGGCTCATGTGTGCAAGGAATTCGTTCTTTGCCCTGTTCTTCGCCTCGGCCCTGATCATTTCCTTCTGGAGCTCCTCGGCCTGCCTGCGCTCGGTTATGTCGCGAACCACCCCCCTGAACCCCGCCGGCTCTCCCTGGAGGTCCCTGACGAGGGAAATAGAGCTCTCGACGGATCTCCGTGTTCCGTCCTTTCTGATGATCTCCCAGCCAACGGCTTTATCCGGACTGCCTTTCAGAAACACCTGGTGGAACAGGGAAACGACCTGCTTTACCTGTTCAGCGTCTATGTATCTGGTGTAATGCATCCCCATCATGTCGTTCCCGGAATATCCGAGGATCCGGCACATGGAATCGTTGAAGAAGGTGATCTTTCCCCGGAGATCCACCTCGAAGTAACCCTCCTCGATGCTAGCCAGGATCGACCGGCACTTTTCTTCGGATCCCCCCGGGACCTCTTCAAAGCCACGACCCCTCTCTGAGGGGAGGTCTTCCGGAGAATGCCCGCCGTTCTCGGGCGTTACCGGTTCATGGATGTCTTGTGCCTGATACCTTTTCCGCATGTAACCTCTCTCAAGGCAGCACTGTCGGTCCTGCTCTCTCCATCGGAAATTCAATCGTGAAATATAACATCCTGCTATCGATACATCTGAGAGCCCGTCCCGGTTAGAACCCGGGAAGGACCGCGCGGCGTTGGGGGAGAAGAAGGGATCTCCCCATGGTCGGACCTGGGAAGGGATGCGTGTCGGGAACACTTCCCCGGTCCTGGCCAATGCTCGTTCACCGGGCTCAGTCGAACACCTTGACCGGGGTGAAGGCTTGTGCATCGAACAGGCCCTGGTCACTCATCTTGAGCCTCGGGATGACGAGGAGCGCCATGAAGGAGAGGGTGAGGAACGGTGCTTTGAGGGGAGAGCCGAATTCCCTGACGACCTGCTGCAGCCGGGAATAATCGGAGGCGACCTCCCATCCGTCCCTGTCGGACATGAGCCCGGCAATGGGGAGCGCGATGCTCTCCCGCACGCTGCCTCCTGCCGCTGCGAGGCCTCCCCGGCGTGCAATGACCATGTTCACCGCTGTGCAGAGGTCCTCGTCAGAGACCCCAACGGCCACAATGTTGTGCGAGTCATGCGCCACGGATGACGCAAGGGCGCCCTGTTTCAGGCCGAAGCCCCTGATGAGCCCCACCGAAGGCGTGCACTCGCGATAACGGTTCACCACCGCGATCTTGAGGATATCCCTTCCCACGTCGGACACTGCATATCCGTCGATCACGGCAGGGGTTTCCCTGTTCCACCCCGTGAGGAGCTGGCCGTCTGCCGCCGCGATGATGTTCGCAGGCCCTTCTGTCGCCCTGAGACCGAATTCCTCCCTGCGCCTGGGCCGTGCATGGAAGACATTTCTGACCAAAGGCTGCACGTGATCGAGGAGGGTTTTCCCTCCCTCGGCCGCGAGGTTTCCGTTGATGAAGGTCTGAAGGACCGTGAAGTCCCCGAGATTGTCCACTATCGCGAAATCGGCCGGATCGCCTTTTCTCAGGAGCCCCACGGGCAGCCCGTAGTGTTCGACGGGGTTCAGACAGGCGCACCTGAGCACCTTCATGGGGTCGTGGCCTTTACGGATGGATCTCCTCACGAGATCATCGATGTGCGCCATGACGAGATCGTCCGGGTGCTTGTCGTCGCTGCAGAACATGCACATGCCGCTGTGCTTGTCAAGGAGGCCGTGCAGCCGCTCGAAGTCCTTTGCTGCAGAGCCCTCACGGATGAGGATCTTCATGCCGAGCGAGATCTTCTCTTCGGCCTCGTGCCTGTCGAGGGCTTCGTGGTCGGTGGAGATCCCGGCACCCACGTACCTGGCAAGGGCGTCACCCGTAAGGCCAGGCGCATGGCCGTCTATGCGCTTGCCGTGAGCCCTTGCCGCCTCTATCTTCGCCATGATCGAAGGATCCCGGGCGATCACTCCCGGATAGTTCATGACCTCACTCAGGTACCGGATATCATCCCGGGACAGAAGGGCTGCCACCTCCCCGGGCCCGATGCTCGCGCCCGAGGTTTCGAAGGGTGTGGCGGGTACGCAGGACGGCGCCCCGAAAAAAAACTTGAACAGGCTCTTTTTGCTGTCTTCGACCATGTACTCGACACCGTTCACGCCCAGCACGTTGGCGATCTCGTGGGGATCGCACACACAGGCCACCGTGCCGTGGGTCACGGCGACCCGGGCAAACTCGGACGGGGTGAGCATGCTGCTCTCGATGTGGACATGGGCATCGATGAATCCGGGGATGATGAAGGTCGAACAGGGTTGCCGGTCCTGCGTGATGCCCACGATCCTCCCTCCGGAGATGAGGAGCGTCCCCGGGAATATCCGTCCCTTGAGGATATCCACGATGTTGCCCGATATGGTAACGGTTTCTCCCTGCATGCATTTCACCTCTTTCCGGCCATTATATCCGACATGGCCGTAAGGGGAACAGCGGAAAACAGACGCTTCCTGCCAGCTGAAGGGCTCTGCCGCGACTTCTGATGGGCTGGGGGGAGTCAGAGGACTTTGCCATCCTCCATGTCCCCGACTCCCTGGTGTTGCAACCCCCGGGATGATTCAAAACAGAGAATGGCCTGAGCCCGCTTGAGCCTCCGGGTCGTGGATAAGCGCGTGAATCGTGCGGCTAGTGCTTCTTCCAGGTACGGAAACATGCCAGTACCAGCAGGCAGGATCCGATCAGGATTATTCCATAGGGGTCAAGGGACGGCACGTGTGCCATGGAACTCACATCCGTAGCCAGCCGATCTTCGGTGAAACCGTTCGGGATAGCTGAGCCATAGGCCACGAGACAATGCATCAGGATCTCATTCATAGGCCCCGGTTCCCCCTTCAGGCACGCAATCTTCCAACAAACGGAACGGGGATATTATAGCAAGGCACATACCAGGCGAGGCAGTCGACTGTAAGTACGGCATTATTTCCAGCCGTGGAAAATTTTCAGGTCAAATCTGTAAACATCGCCGACACCGGGACGTGTCCAGAGACTGAGACACTGCATCACGAGAGATTAAAAATATCATCATTTGTATGCCTTATGTTATTTTTCCCCGTGCAAAATATCCCGACAATGGGATCTTCCTGCCGGTGTTAATGCCGGTCTCCGGATCGGCCCCGGGTCCCGGCAGAGACGGCGATGCTCACCGACCGCCTGTCCCGACCATCTCCCGCGCCTTGGGTCCGCAGTTGAGCAACAGGTCGAAGATGGACAGGTTCGGCATGAACTCTCCCCAGAGCTGCGGGTATACCGGTGTCAAGGGCCTGAGATACTCCAGTTCGATGCCCGCCTCGCGGAAGAGATCCTCTTCAAGATACGACCGGGCCGGAGCCGGGGCAAGGTAGCGATCAGCCGAGAGCCTCAGGCAGATGTCCACGAGCAGGGCGCTCCCCTGCTCATCTATGCCGAGATCCGAGAGCAGGGTGACCCTCTTTCCCGCCCGGAGGAAATCCATGACGTAGGTGATCGCCTTGAGGTTCATCTCCAGGATGGTCTCATGGGGAGACGACAGCAGGTCCTCGAGGAAGCCCAGGTGCTCGTCGAGATACGGGGCATGCCGGTATGCCTGCCTGATCCCGTCGAGGTGTTTCCTCTGCCAGCGTCCCTCAGGGCAGATCTTGACATCAACGATCCTCTGCAGGCCAAGCCCCTTCTTCCAGACCGGTATGCTCAGCCACAGGGCTCCCTGGTCGTTCTTGAAACGGTTCCTCGTAATCCATGTGGAGCCCCGGGGGAACTGCACCGTGTCGAGGATGACGAAGACATCGGATGCAAGCGCCGTTGCGAAGTAGCCCGGATACGGGCAGAAATAGGGTCTCGCGCTCGATACGACCATGCATCCTCCCGAAGAAAGGTCATGATCGGACCCCCGTACGGCCAGGGGCATCAGCCACTGATGACTAGAGGCCCCCCGGCCTCACAGGTCGTAGAGGGTCTCGTCCACCTTTGGCCTGGAACCCTTCTTGCCGGCCCTGGACTTGGATTCCATGACAAAGGGGTCTTCCCCCTCGAGCAGATCTCCCATCTCGGCCTCGATCTTGTCCGGATCCTCGCCCCTCTCCATTCTGCTCAGGGCCTCTTCCATCCCACCACCCATCTTGAGCCCGGTCGCCTCCGTGAGCTTTCTCATGAGCTGTGCAGCCTGCCGGGGATCATCCTCTTTGATCTTGTCTGCCTCGCCCGCGAGCATGGAGAGCGCCTTCTCCATCCTGGACTCGTCGATGGGGGGCATATCGCTGTCTGCCTCGTCGCCCTTCCTGCCGGAGATGGCGGCAAAGAGGGAGACCCTCCGCTTGAGCTTGACCCTTTTGCACCGGGGACAGGTGGGGACCTTCTCTGTGTTCACCGACTTGGAGAAAAAATTGTATATGGTGTCGCATTTCCTGCAGTAAAATTCATAGATCGGCATGGTCGCCCTCGCAGCTGCTTCTCTCAAGCATTTTTCTTTTTATCTAATAAATACCCTGGGGAAATCAAGATGGTATTTCGAGCGCCTCCTTCTGCTGCAGGACGCCCTCTTTGTCGCGGCGCGAGACCTCCCTGAAACAGTCCGGCGAGACTCCGCCACTGCTCCGGGCACTCATACGAGGTGATCTATCGAACCCCGCAGTGTCCCTAAGGTTTGTTCATGTTCTTATTATTCTTGACATTTAGGCCAGATATGCTATTGTCGCCAATGAGTTAGGAATATTACTCATGAAATCAGGATCACATTGTCAATAGATAAACCAATTCACCTTCCAAGGAGTATCAATGCAGTTCAGCGAATTACAGCTTGACGAAGGGGTTGCGCTCGGCATCAGAGATGCAGGATTTTCCGAGTGTACACCAGTCCAGGAGGCAACCTTCAGGCACAGCCTCTCAGGAAAGGACGTATGCGCCCAGTCTCAGACGGGCACGGGAAAAACAGCAGCGTATCTCATCACGATCTTTCAGAACCTGAAAAAACATGACGGGAAGAAGGCCATGATCATCGTGCCGACCCGGGAACTTGCTGTCCAGGTGGAGACGGAGGCCGGGCTTCTCGGCGCCCATCTCGACTTTACCGTCGCCTGCATCTACGGCGGCGTGGGCTACCATCTCCAGGAGCAGCAGCTCAGGCAGGGGGCGAATATCATCGTGGGCACCCCGGGCAGGATGCTCGACCTGTACCAGTCAAAAAAACTGGGCTTTAAAGACGTCGGCATCCTGGTTATCGACGAGGCGGACCGCCTCTTCGACATGGGATTCATCGCCGACCTGAGGAGGATGTTCAGGGGCATGCCACCCGTCAACAAACGCCAGACCATGCTCTTCAGCGCAACCTTGAGTTTTCTGGTAAAAGAGCTCGCCTGGCAGTACATGAACAACCCTGTCGAGATCGAGATCGCCTCGCAGCACCTCACCGTGGACACCGTGACCCAGGAGCTCTACCATGTGGGCAACGAGGAAAAGATGCGCCTGCTGCTGGGGATCCTCGCCAAGGAAAATCCGAGGAACTGCCTGATATTCACCAACATGAAGCATACGGCCGAGGATCTCTCGAGGCGCCTCAACCTGAATGGATTGAAGTGCGAATTCATCACGGGCGATCTCCCGCAGAAGCAGCGGCTCAAGGTCATCGATGATATCAAGAGCGGCAAGATCCCCCTGCTCGTTGCCACCAATGTGGCTGCCCGGGGGCTGCACGTGGAAGATCTCGACGTCGTGATCAACTACGACCTGCCCGAGGACTGCGAGGACTATGTCCACCGGATCGGCCGCACCGCGCGGGTCGGAAGGAACGGGAAGGCGATATCGCTCGCCTGCGAAGACTACATCTATGCCCTCGACCCAATCGAGAAGTATCTCGGCATGAAGATCCCGGTGGTCTGGCCGGAGGA
>JAJFUP010000287.1 GCA_021372395.1 Deltaproteobacteria bacterium | reverse complement strand
TACTCATGCGTTGCCGTAATCTGGCACTATGGAGATTAAACAGTTATTGCAGAGATCTTCATTAATGGTAACCCGAAGATCGTGGGACATTATCAACGGTTTCTCAGTGCTCAAAAAATTGAACAGTTATCGCAGAAAGCTATGGTTTGAACTTGAAGATTCAGGCCACCAATCTATCGAAGAAATCTGCAATTCAGCAAGATTGCATAATCCTGAAAATAATCTGTGGTCTAGTTAGCTTAATATCTTGTATAGATATGAAACTAGTATATATGTGATGAAAATGTCTGAGCCAACATTGCATATCCTCATTGTCGATGATGAGCAGAATATTCGCAAGACCCTTGCTGTCTATCTAGAGGCCGAAGGACACACAGTCGTTTCAGTCAGCAATTTCAAAGATGCCGCAATGGAGAATTCGTTACAGTCATTCGATATGGCCTTTGTTGACTTACGTCTTGGCATGGACAACGGTCTAGACCTTATCCCCGTGCTGCTCGCTACGTCACCATGGATCAAGATCGTGGTGATAACGGCCTTTGCATCCATAGATACGGCCATAGAGGCAATCAAAAGAGGTGCTACCGATTATATCCCCAAACCATTTACTCCTGCCCAGGTGAAACTCTCGGTAAGAAAGGTGTCAGAATTACGCACCCTGGAGCAGCGCATCAACGTCCTCCAAACCGACCTCAACAACACAAATCCGGAAATAGACTTCACAAGTGAAAGTCCTTCTATGAAGCGAACCATTGAACTCGCCAGACAGGTTGCTGAATCTGACTCCATTGTCCTATTGACCGGCGAGAATGGCACAGGTAAGAGCTTGATTGCACGAGCGATCCATACATGGAGCCCCCGCTTGCACAAGCCCTTTGTTGAGATCTCGTGTCCGAGTTTGTCTGCGGAGCTTCTGGAGAGCGAACTATTCGGACATGTGAAAGGTGCTTTCACTGGGGCCGTGCGAGACAATCCAGGTAGGATTGCAGCATGTGAGGGCGGGACCCTCTTCCTGGATGAAATAGGCGATCTTCCTTCTTCCGTACAACCCAAGCTGTTGCGGTTCATCCAGGAAAGGAAGTATGAACGCCTAGGCGACAATATCACCCGGAAAGCAAATGTACGTCTGATCACAGCAACGAACACGGATCTCGAACAATCAGTCAAAGACCACCGGTTTAGGGAGGACCTGTATTATCGCTTAAATGTCATCTCTATAGCTATACCACCTCTGAGAGATCGGCAGGAAGATATTGCGGGTTTGGCCAGGCGTATGCTCTCTTTTTTTGGACGTAGCAATCACAGGCCCATGCAACGATTTACGGACGAAGCGTTGAATGTACTGAAACACTATCACTGGCCGGGGAACGTTCGTGAGCTCCGTAATACGGTGGAACGGGCCTCCATCCTCTGCACTGCAGAACTAGTTGGCGTGGAGTACCTCCCAGAGAGATTCCTGAGCAGCGAGGAAAGTGTTAGGCCCGGCGACCTTGTCTCTTTGGAGAAGCTCGAAGAGATGCATATCCGGCGTGTCCTTGCCTCGACGAGATCTCTCCAGGAAGCGGCAGATATCCTTGGTGTCAACCAGGCTACACTGTGGCGCTGGCGTAAGAAATATAATATCTGAACAATCATATATTGAAACAACACTGCAACACTCCTTGCAAAATGCAAAGTACTTCTTATTGATATCCTTGCTTTCTGCAATCCAGCTTTGAGTTTTATATTTCTAAGTCAATGATATGTAATTGTCTTATCAATGGCACGACCATTGCCTCTGATTGAATGACAGGAGAAACTATATGCTGAGCCTGCGACAAAAATTGCTGGTCGGATTTGGCGGGCTTCTACTGATCATTACCGTGATCGGCATGAAGAACATATTACAGGTAACAGACCTAGGAGGGGCAATCGACAGCATCCTCCGTGAGAATTATCGAAGCGTGATCGCCTGCCAGACAATGAAAGAATCTCTCGAAAGGATGGATGATGGATCTCTGTCCATAATCCTGGGCAACAGAAAGGAAGGGTTCGATATTATTGATAAAGAGTCCATTCATTTCGAAAAGGCTCTCAATATTGAGCTGAATAACATCACCATGCCCGGCGAAGGGGAAATGGCCCATCATCTTGAAGGGCTTTTTGCGCAGTATAAATCTATAATTATTTCCATGAAGGATCCTTCTCTATCATCAGAACGGCTACATAAGATTTACTTCACCGATCTCAAGCAACTCTTTGGGGAGATAAAAAGCACAGCAGATACAATCCTCACCATGAATCAGAAGAACATGTACGACGAAAGTCAGCAGGCTAAAAGGACAGGAACGACTGCAAGACACGAAATGTATATCCTCCTCCTCATTGGGGCCAGTGTGGCAGTGGTTTATGTTTCCCTGATCGGAAAATGGATATTGAGGCCCATCAAGCACCTGAAGGCGTCAGTAGATGAGATCAGACACGGGAATCTTGACCTGGTGGTTTCCAGTGACACCCACGATGAAATAGGCCAGCTCTCGGATGCATTCAATGAAATGACAGCAAGCCTTCGTGAACTCAGACGAAGCGATGAGGCAAAGCTGGTAAGGATGCAGCAGTCTACTCAGCAGACCTTCAACAGCCTTCCCAATGCTGTAGCCCTCGTAGACCAAGATGGTAAAGTGGAGGCCGCCACGGATACGGCCGGGAACCTCTTCGGGCTGAAACGTGGTGTGCAGATCATGAACCTCCATATTACTTGGCTGAAGGATCTCTTCAAGGATGCCATCGGTGGGAATCATCCAACTTCGCAGCTGAAGAATGCACCGGTCATACAGCATTTTGTCAATGCCCAGGAACATTACTTTCAGCCAACTGCCGTGCCTATCTTAAACAACTGGAAACAGATAAGCGGAGCCATCCTGGTTATGAATGATGTCACCAAGCAGCTTGAGCAGGATGAGCTGAAAAGGGAATTTTTATCAACAGTCTCCCATCAGCTCAAGACCCCGCTTACGTCCGTACGGATGGCCCTGCATATCCTCCTGGAGGAAAAAATAGGGTCACTCACCCCGAAGCAGGCCGATCTTTTGACAGCTGCACGTGAAGACTCAGACCGCTTATATGGCGTCATCGAGAACCTGCTGGATATCAGCCGCATAGAATCAGGAAAGATCGAAATGAACATTCAGAGTGTCCCCGTAGGCCAGCTCATCCGATCGGCCGCCGAGTCTTTCCAAGCTTCTGCTCGTGATCGCAATATTGATCTGAGCATGGTCCTGGCCGACAATACTCCTGATGTCATAGCGGATACTACGCAGATTGAGCACGTCTTTGCAAACCTCCTTACCAATTCCCTAAAATATACACCCGCAGGAGGAACGATCACCATTTCGGCTGAAACCGAAAAGGAACATGTACGTTTCTTGGTAGCGGATACCGGAAGCGGTATACCGGCCCAATATCTAGCACAGGTGTTTGACCAGTTCTTCAGGGTACCAGGACAGGAAACAAAGACTGGGACAGGTCTCGGTCTGACCATAGTCAGGGAGATTGTTCAGGCACACGAGGGCACTGTCAGGGCAGAAAGTACACCCGGCAAGGGTAGTATCTTTTCCTTCACTATTCCACGCTCGGACAAGATCAAGTCATACACAAAAGAGGAAGAGGAACAAACATGGCTGATATAATCTATCTCCTTTTTGCGGTAGCCTTCTTTACCGTGTGTGTCATCTACACTGAACTGTGCAGGAGACTCTAGCTATGGCTGATATCATCGTATTGATCATAGGCATACTGTTGATCGTCTACCTCTTCTTCTCTGTGTTGCGTCCTGAGTATTTTTAAGCAGTTTGATGCGGCCATGTCGGACAATACGTGCCAGTAAAAAACGAGAATGGTGATGCCCATGCAGAAATATGGATATGAGTGGATTCAGCTGGCTGCATATATAGCTATACTTCTGATTATTACAAAACCTGTAGGACTCTACCTTATGCAAGTACTTGATGCCCGGGGAAAAACTTTCCTCGATCCCCTTCTGCACCCTGTGGAAAAAGGTTTTTATTGGCTCCTGGGATTGGACCCCATCAAGGAACAGACCTGGAAGGAATATGCTATTTCCCTGTTCATCTTCAGCCTCATAGGCTTTGTCATGACGTATACCGTGCTCCGCCTACAGCAGCACATGCCCTTAAATCCACAGGGCTTCGGTCCATTGAGTACCCACCTGGCCTTCAATACGGCTGTCAGCTTTGCAACAAACACTAACTGGCAGAGCTACGCCGGAGAGTCCACCATGTCATACTTCTCCCAGATGGTAGGGCTTGCCTTCCAAAACTTCACATCTGCAGCTGCCGGGATCGCTCTCGCTGCAGCTCTGGTAAGGGGTCTTGCCAGGCATTCGGCAAAAACTATAGGTAATTTCTGGGTGGATATGGTGCGCATTCATCTTTACCTTCTCATCCCTGTATGCATAATCTATGCAGTGTTTCTCGTTTCCCAGGGCACCATACAGAACTTCAAAACCTATGACACAGTGCAGGTGATAGAACAGCAGGCAGGAGGGAATCATCCGATTCGCACACAGATCATCCCCCAGGGTCCTGTGGCATCACAAGAGGCCATCAAGATGCTGGGGACCAACGGGGGGGGCTTCTTCAACGCAAATTCCGCCCATCCATATGAGAACCCTACACCCCTGACGAACTTCATTCAGATGCTGTCAATCTTCCTCATACCATCCGGCCTCACCTATTATCTTGGCAGGATGGTGAAGAATCAGCATCATGGATGGACAATATGGGCTACCATGCTCGCATTGTTCCTTTGTGCATTTCTTGTCTGCTGGCATGCCGAAGAAGCAGGCAATCCTCGGCTGTATGCCCTGGGCATCCAACAGGATACAGGAAACATGGAGGGAAAGGAGGTCCGCTTCGGGGTTTTCGATTCTGCCCTTTTTGCCACCATAACCACTGATGCTTCCTGCGGGGCGGTCAATGCCATGCACGATTCATTCACCCCTTTAGGAGGATTGATCCCGCTCTTCAATATCCAGCTTGGTGAAATTGTATTTGGAGGGGCCGGTTCAGGGTTGTACGGGATGCTCATCTTTGTTGTTCTCACTGTTTTCATTGCCGGACTCATGGTGGGGCGTACTCCTGAATATCTGGGAAAAAAGATAGAGGCTTACGATGTGAAGGTGAGTGTGCTCTTCATCATGGTGCCTGTCTTTGTCGTGCTGGGATTTAGTGCATGGGCTGTAGTGAGTGAATGGGGTCTTGCGGGGTTGAATAATTCAGGGCCACATGGTTTTTCTGAGATACTCTATGCCTTTACATCCGGGACAGGAAACAACGGCAGTGCATTTGCCGGACTTAATGCCAACAGTCCATGGTTCGACACTACCCTTGCGCTTGCCATGCTTCTGGGGCGGTTCTTCATGATCGTTCCGGTACTCGCTCTTGCAGGAAACCTTGTACAGAAAAAGAGGTCGGAATCTGGCAGTGGGAGCTTCCCCATTTCAGGGATAATGTTTGCTTCTCTCCTGTCCGGTATCATACTTATAATAGGCGCACTCACCTTCCTTCCAGCACTTTCTTTGGGTCCTATCGTCGAGCACATGATCATGCTCAGGTCGAATCTTGCATACTAGGTGAAAAGCTATGGCAGCAGCAAAAAAACAAACCCTTTTCAGCCATGAGATCATACTTCAATCCAGCATTGAATCCCTCAAAAAGCTTAATCCGCTCTTCCTGATGAAGAACCCTGTGATCTTCGTAACCGAGGTGGGTGCTGTTATTACAACATTCGAACTGATTTTAAGGTCTTATGGCAATTCGTGGATATTCAACTGTCAAATTTCTCTATGGCTCTGGTTCACCGTGTTCTTTGCAAATTTCGCCGAGGCCATGGCCGAAGGACGAGGCAAAGCACAGGCCGATTCACTGAGAAAGACACGTAAGCAGACTTATGCAAACCGCTTGAAAGTGGACGGTTCTGTGGAACAGGTCTTCTCTGAGCTACTTCGTAAGCACGATATCATTACCGTGTCTGCAGGCGAGATCATCCCGTCAGATGGAGAAATCATCGAAGGTGTTGCGATGGTGGACGAATCGGCTATCACCGGAGAATCCGCACCAGTTATACGAGAAGCTGGCGGGGACCGGAGTTCTGTGGTGGGGGGCACACGTGTGCTCACCGATATGATAAAGGTAAGGGTCACAGCAAACCCCGGTGAAAGCTTTCTGGATCACATGATATCCCTTGTTGAGGGCGCAAAGCGACAGAAGACGCCCAACGAGGTTGCACTAACCATCCTACTCTCCGCCCTGACCATCATTTTTCTGATGGTCATCATAACACTCAAGTTCTTCAGCCTCTACTCGAGGGTGTCTTTATCCATTACTGTTCTCACAGCCCTACTGGTCTGCCTTATACCCACGACCATCGGTGGTCTCCTGAGTGCCATCGGGATTGCAGGAATTGACCGGATGGTCCAGAGAAACGTCCTTGCCATGAGCGGGAGAGCCGTGGAGGCTGCAGGGGACGTTAACGTTCTGCTGCTCGACAAGACGGGCACCATCACCCTTGGAGATCGTCAGGCTACAGAATTCATCCCGGCCTTATCCGTCACTGCTCAGGAACTTGCAAGCGCTGCACAGCTGTCTTCTCTGGCTGATGAAACCCCAGAGGGAAGGAGCATCGTAATACTAGCCAAGCAGCACGGCCTGAGGGGTAGAACCATCTCTGAGATGCCCCATGCCGAATTCATAACATTCACAGCTCAGACCCGCATGAGCGGAGTGGACATCGACGGAATGAAGATCCGCAAGGGATCAGCGGACGTCATCAAGAATTTCACAGAGACTGCTCTGCCTCATGATGTTCAGGAAACGGTAGACCTCATAGCCCGGTCAGGAGGCACGCCTCTTGTAGTTGCAGAAAACAAACGAATCTTGGGAACCATTCATCTGAAGGACATCGTCAAAGGCGGTCTGAAGGACCGTTTTGAGCGTTTCAGGGCCATGGGCATAAAGACCATCATGATTACTGGCGACAACCGTCTCACTGCCGCCGCCATTGCTAATGAGGCAGGTGTGGATGACTTCGTAGCTGAGGCTAGGCCCGAAGACAAACTCAGCCTTATCAAAAGGGAACAAGCAGCCGGACGGCTAGTGGCCATGACAGGGGATGGTACGAATGACGCACCAGCACTTGCCCAGGCAGACGTTGGCGTAGCCATGAACACAGGTACACAGGCAGCCAAGGAAGCGGGTAATATGGTTGACCTCGATTCAAACCCAACCAAGCTCATTGAGATCGTGGAGATTGGCAAGCAGATGCTCATCACCCGAGGGGCACTCACCACATTCAGTGTTGCCAACGATGTTGCCAAGTACTTTGCCATCATCCCAGCAATACTCATTACTGTATTTCCTGTGATTGCACCGCTGAACGTCATGCAGCTCCACTCTCCCCAGAGCGCAGTCTTAAGTGCAGTGATATTCAACGCCCTCATCATTGTCGCTCTCATCCCCTTGGCACTGCGGGGAGTGAAGTTCCAGCCGGTGGGGGCAGCACGGATGCTTAGACGCAACCTACTCATCTACGGTCTGGGAGGGCTGATTGCACCATTCCCGGGAATCAAGGCGATAGACATCATCGTGAATGCGCTCCACATGGTTTAACGAGAGGTAATTATGATACGAATTTTGAAAGAAGTCCGGTCCGCAGTCGTTGCCACCATTGTCTTGATTGTGATCGTATCAGGTGTATACCCCGTGATTGTATGGGGCATAGCCCAGGGACTCTTTCCTTTTGAAGCAAATGGCTCTCTTATCAATAAAAATGGTATCATAATAGGATCCAGGCTCATTGCACAGAATTTCACAAAAATACATTACTTCCATCCCAGGCCTTCATCGGCTGGTACCGGTTATGACCCAGTTAGCTCAGGTGGCAGCAATTTCGGCCCTCTTTCAAGGACATTGGTGGATACAGTGAGGCAGCGTGTCATGAAATATCGTACAGAGAACTCTATCTTGCCCGGTACTGAAATACCAGCCGATGCGGTAACTGCTTCGGCCAGTGGGCTCGATCCTCACATCAGCCTTGGAAATGCCCGCCAGCAGGCTGCCCGGGTTGCAAGGGCACGTGGGTTGAGTGAGGAGGTTTTGCTGCAGAAGATCGCAACCCACCTGGAGGGTAGAGACATGGGTATTCTTGGTGAGCCCCGTGTGAACGTGGTGCTGTTGAACCTGGACATGGACGGGAATAAATAGGATTATATGGCACAAGACAGGACCGATGATTTTCTGCAGATCATCCGCCTTTCCCAGCGGGGTCGTCTTAAGATCTATCTGGGGTATGCTGCCGGTGTCGGGAAGACGTATGCCATGCTCCAGGAGGCACACCGCTTAAAGATAGAGGGTATTGATGTAGTAGTCGGACTTGTAGAGACTCATGGCCGATCAGAAACGGCTGAACTCCTCAAGGGTCTTGAGATAATCCCCAGACGAAGACAGGAATACCGAGGCATCTCCATGGAAGAAATGGACCTTGATGCCGTTATCGTCCGCAGGCCCCATATCGTGCTAGTGGACGAAATTGCACACACGAACGTTCCGGGAAATCGGAATAACAAACGCTATGAGGACGTCCAAGATATCCTGGCCCAAGGCATACATGTCATTTCAACTCTAAATATCCAGCATCTGGAGAGTCTCTACGATATTGTCGAGAGGGCGTCGGGGATAAAGGTGACCGAACGCCTCCCTGACTCAATCCTTTACGAAGCAGACCAGATTGTGAATGTTGATGTTACTACCGAAGACCTGAACAACAGGCTTAATGAGGGCAAGATCTATCCCAAGGACCGCATCGAGACGGCCTTTGCGAACTTCTTCAAAAAAGCCAACCTGACTCAGCTTCGAGAGCTTGCACTACGGGAGCTTGCCTCGCAACTTGACTTGAAGTCCCGGGACGATCAAGAGGAACACCTGGGCTCAACTCCTGACCAGATAATGGTATGTCTCAGTTCCAGGGGACCTAACAGCGAAAAGCTCCTGAGGTATGCATCCCGGGTTGCAGGAAGGCTCAACCGCAACTGGTATGCTGTATATGTACAGACATCAGCAGAAGAGCCAACTGTCATCGATGCCAGTATCCAGAGTCTCCTCTCCGACACACTGACCCTTGCCAAACAGCTCGGAGCAATCGTCTTCACGTTCAAAGGAGAAGACATCGTAAGCACCATCCTTCAGTTTGCAAAAGAATACCGGGTTGGGCACATTATAATCGGCAGCCCAAACAAGATCCCCTTTTGGAAAATGCTGATCGGCAAACGTAGTATCGCCGAGAGCCTCATCCGTCAGGCACGAGGAGTTACGGTTGTGGTCCTTGATACCCAGACCTCTGAACCTACACTCGTCCCGTCGGTAGAAGAATCCATTGCACACAAACCTGCGACGTCCTATGACACCTTACAGGGCAAAGGTCCCATGGCATTAAGCACATTCGTCGCCCAGCAGGGTATAGTCATCTGGGATGAGCCTGTCGAGCGGCACCTAGTGCTTCAGGTCCTCACAGATGCAGCAGCAAGATGCACAACGCACAATCATCAGAGGCTGAAATACCTTTCAGCAATCCTTGAAAGGGAAGACCAGGGATCTACCTTCTTCAACGAAGGAGTAGCCTTCCCACATGCACGGATAGCAGGGATAGAGCGTGCTTGCGTGGCCATCGGGCTCACACACCGAGGCGTATCTGACATCGCTACAGAATCACCCATAGACGTCGTCTTTCTTATCCTGTCGCCTCAGGAGAATCCGGACCTGCAGATCCGGATTCTATCCCTTGCCAGCAAGGCTGCTCAAGACAGGCAGCTAATGGAAAGACTGCGAAAAGCATCAAGTTCTGAAGAAGTAATAGAGGCTATCCATGGCTGGGAATTCAGTCAAGTGAATAAAGAATATGAGTGACAGTCGTTGTATTGCCAAAATTTTATTAATTTCTTATGCCCTTGTAGATCTTGTCATGAAAAATAAGAAGATATTACAAAAATTAAGATGAAGCTTATGTGCCACATGTGATGGTCTGGACTATATCATCCCCACTATAGATCACGTGCCATCTCCTATGCTCTGCCCATACTGAACGTTTGCAGTGAAAATCAACTCAATATGACTTACTCCACCGGATAATTCTTGAACGCCCTGCCATCTGCCGTGATGCATTTTCTGTACGGGATATTTTCTCCCATGAACAAACCTCTCAGGGAGTTCATACCGGGATCCTGGTTGACGCCACCTAGACGACTGGTCTATTATCAGGATCATGGCGCGGGAGACATCGAAGAAGACCATCCTCCGGGAAGGGGCGCGCCTCGTCCACGCCAAGGGGTTCAACAACACCGGCCTCCAGGAAATCCTGAACGCCTCCGGCATACCCAAGGGCTCGTTCTACTTCTATTTCAAGAATAAGGAAGACTTCGGCCTCGCCCTGGCCGACTACTACTGGGAGTTCATCGAGG
Source organism: Deltaproteobacteria bacterium (assembly GCA_021372395.1). Classification (GTDB taxonomy): domain Bacteria; phylum Desulfobacterota; class Desulfomonilia; order UBA1062; family UBA1062; genus MWEI01. The sequence goes on along the minus strand of JAJFUP010000287.1, from coordinate 3,657 downwards.
CCATGGGGAAGCTCCACCTTGCCGACAGCACCACTCCCCCCCTCGAGAGGCTCGCGCGCTTCATGGATGCCTACCAGGAGATGTTCGAGAACATGGGCCTGCGCCGCGGGTGCCCCATCGGCAACCTCATGCAGGAGATGAGCGACCTGAGCGGACCCTTCAGGGAGAAGGTGGGCGACATCTACGCGCGCATGCACGGAGCCATTGCACGGATCCTCGCCGAGGCGAAAGACCGCGGAGGCCTCGGGCCCGACCTCGACCCGCAGCAGACAGCCCAGTTCATCATGAACAGCTGGGAGGGCGCCATCATGCACATGAAGCTCACGAAAAGCAGCGAGCCGCTGACCATATTCAAGCACATGGTTTTCGATCATATCCTGAAGGCCACCCCGGCACCTGCGGGAAAGAGGAGGACGACGCATGGGTGAGTGGAAGAAGACGGGCTGCGTGCTGTGCGCACAGAACTGCGGCATGGAGGTTTTCGTAGAAGACAACCGGATCACCAAGGTCAAGGGCGATCCCGACAACCCCCGCTCCCGGGGCTACATCTGCCGCAAGGGCGTGAACATCGCCTTCCACCAGCACCACAAGGACAGGCTCACCCACCCGCTCAAGCGCGTGGGGGACAAGTTCGAGAGGATCTCCTGGGAGCAGGCCATCACCGAGATCGCAGGCAGGATAAAGGAGATCGTGGCAGAGCACGGAGCGAAATCGTACGCCTACATGGGCGGCGGAGGCCAGGGCTGCCACTTCGACGCGGCCTTCGGCGTGAGGCTCATGCGGGCGCTCGGCTCGCGCTACCACTACAGCCCGCTCGCCCAGGAGCTCACCGGCATCTTCTGGGCTTCCGGCAGGTTCACGGGCAAACAGTACCTCTTCGGCATCCCGGACGAGCACGCGTCCGACATGCTGCTCGCCATCGGCTGGAACGGCATGCAGAGCCACCAGATGCCCCGGGCCCCGCTCGTGCTCAAGGAGTTCTCGAAAAACCCGGACAAGCTCCTGGTGGTCATCGACCCGAGGAAATCCGAGACCGCAGAACTCGCGGACATCCACCTGGCCATCCGCCCCGGCACCGACGCCCTCCTGACCCGGGCCATGATCGCCATCATCCTGGAGGAGGGCTGGCAGAACAGGGCATACATCGAGGAGCACGTGAGCGGCTTTGCCGAGATCGAGGCGTGGTTTTCCGGCTTCGATGTGAAGAAGGCTCTGAAGGTCTGCGAGCTCGACTACGATCAGGTCCGGGAGCTCTGCAGGCTGCTGGCGACCCGGAAGTGGTGCATGCACACGGACCTCGGCATCTACATGAACCGCCACAGCACCGCGGCCTCGTACCTCCACCTGTTGCTGTCGGCCGTCTGCGGACGGCTCTGCGTACCGGGAGGCAACGTGATCCCCGGGAGCATCATGCCGCTTGGCGCCCACACCGACGAGCGCGACCCCAAGACCTGGCGGACCGTGGCCACCGACTTCCCGGCGCTCATGGGCGTGTTCCCGCCCAACGTGCTGCCCGAGGAGATCCTGAGCGAACACAAGGACAGGACAAGGATCGTCATGTGCTGCCAGTCGAACCCTCTGCGCTCCTACGCGGACACCACGGCCTACGAGGAGGCGTTCAAAAAGCTCGACCTGCTCGTGACCTGCGAGCTCGCCATGACCGAGACCGCCGCGCTCTCCCACTACGTGCTTCCGGCGCGCTCCGGCTACGAGTCCTGGGACGGGACGTTCTTCACCTGGACCTTCCCGGAGATCTACTTCCAGATGAGGCGGCCCGTCGTGGAGCCCCTGGGCGAACCGCTCCACCTGAGCGAGATCCTGGTGAGGCTGGCCGACGCGCTGGGCGTCATCCCCGCCATCCCGCAATCGCTCATGGACGCGGCATCCCAGGACCGCATGACCTTCGGCATGGAGCTCATGAAGTTCATCCAGGAAAACCCGAAGGCCCTCTCCGACATGCCCTATGTCCTTGCCAAGACCCTGGGCGTCACGCTCGGCTCGCCCAACCTCGCAGCCATGTGGGGACTGCTCCAGGCCGCGCCCAAGCCGTTGCGCAAGGCAGCGGTCCGTGCGGGCTTCACCCCGGGCATCATGCTCGGGGAGGAGATCTTCCAGGCCGTCCTCGACCACCCGGAAGGGCTCATCGTCGGCCGGGTCGACCCTGGCGAGAACTTCTCGCTCATTGCCCACGAGGACGGCAAGGTCCACGTCCACATCCCGGAGATGGCCGACTGGGTCAAGGCGATCGAGCCCGCGTCCGAGGAAGAGGCGCTGCAGCCCGACCCCGCATACCCGCTCATCCTCCAGGCCGGCCGCCACATGAACATGAACGCCAACACCCTCATGCGCGACCCTGCATGGAACCAGGGCAGGCGCGACTGCACCCTGGTCATGCACCCGGACGATGCGGCGGGCCTGAATCTGACGGACGGCCAGCAGGTGCGCATCGTGACCGAGGCGGGCCGGGCCGAGATCGAGCTCGAGGTGACGCCTGCCACCCGCAGGGGCCAGGTGATCATCCCCCACGGATTCGGCATGGTGCATGACGGCAAGGCCCACGGCGTCAACGTGAACCGCCTCACCAAGAACACCTACCGCGACGCGTTTGCCGGCACCCCGCTCCACCGGTACGTGAGGTGCCGGGTGGAGGCGGCGTGACCATGGAAAGAGAGGGCGACATGAAGATCGGCACCTATGCGTATGATGAATTCATCGAGAAGGTGAAGGAGTTCCACGGCAGCATAGCCCCGGGGATCGTTGCAGGAGGCGTCATGGTGGACATCGCGAAGGCCAACCTCCCCGAAGGCGAGTTCTTCGACGTCATCTGCGAGAGCCAGCACTGCCTGCCCGATGCGGTGCAGCTCCTCACCCCGTGCACCATCGGCAACCGGTGGCTCAAGATCGCGGAAACCAGCCGCTACGCGCTCACCTTCTACAACAAGTACACGGGTGAGGGCATCCGGGTGTACCTCGATGCGAAGAAGCTCGGCGACTGGCCCGCGATAAGCGCCTGGTTCCTGAAGGAGAAGCCCAAGAAGGAGCAGTCCCTCGACCGGATCCTCGACGAGTTTTGCCGGGCAAGAACCGCCATCTACGGCACGGAGAAGGTGACGGTGAAGCCTTCGTTCATCGCTTCACCGGAAAAGAAGCACTCCGCCATCGGCCTGTGCCCTTGCTGCGGGGAGGCCTTCAGGACCTCGCTCGGGGAACGGTGCCCGGCGTGCCAGGGGAGAGGGCCCTACGGCTGAGGCACGATGAAGGCTGGGGGTCAGTACGTGGCCCCGCCCTCGTCGTAGATCTTCCTCAGGAGCTCTCTGTCCACCGTGGACCCGTCCACGAAGTGGTTCGGCTCGGCTCCGCAGTAGGGGCAGTTGGAATCGGGGTCCGTGATGATCTCTCCGCAAATCCCGCACACGATCTCTTTCATGGTCTTTTCTCCTTCCAGCGCGAATCACCGGTCACTGCCCTGTGTGGCTCGAGCGGCACAGGGTCTTTTGGCCGTCTCTCTCAGATCCTCTTCTTCACCCACCTGATCATGGTCCCGAGGACGGGGAAACGCTGGTAGAGCTCCGCGGTTTCCCAGTAGTCACGGTGGAAGATCACCTGCCCCTTAACGTCGAACCGCACGTGCGAAAGCCCGGGAACCTCGAGCGGTGT
>JAJFUP010000283.1 GCA_021372395.1 Deltaproteobacteria bacterium | reverse complement strand
TATGGTAGAGGTGGCTGGTGACGGGATCTTTGTCTATCAGGACCGCCGGTTTTCCTATGTGAATCCCGCGTTCGAGCAGATGCTCGGGTATAGCGCAGGCGAGCTCATGGGCATGGGCTTCATGGACGTGGTGCATCCCTCGTCTGCAGGCCTCATGGAGCTCCTCTGTGATGCCCGGTTGAGGGGAGATGACGTGCCCGGCCGGTATGAAGTGATATTCCTGACAAGGAATGGATCCGAACGCAACATATCGCTTTCCCCGTCGGTCATCGACCTGGAAGGCAGGCCCGCCACCCTGAACATCGCCCGTGACATCACGGATCGGAAGGTGATCATGCAGGAGCTGGAGGCATCCAATCAGTTCCTGAGCAGCCTCATTGCGAACTCCAGCGACGCCATCGTCGCTTCCGACCTGAACGACAGAGCCCTTCTCTTCAACAAGACGGCCGAAGAGATCACCGGTTACAGTGCCGAAGAGCTCCTGAGAAACAAGGTCTCCATCGGATCCTTCATGAAGGCGGGCGAGCGTGAGCGGATCATGTCCATCCTGGACAAGGGAACCGCAGATGCTCCTTGCAGGCTCGTGGGAGAGGAGACCTCCCTGTATATCAAGGACGGTACCCTCATACCCATATCCCTGTCGGTCTCCTATGTGTACCAGGAAGGCAGGCCCATGGCTGCCATCAGCGTGTTCCGTGACCTGCGGCCCATCAAGGCGGTCCAGGAACAGCTCAGGGAGTCGGAGCAGAAGTACCGGATCCTGGTGGAGAGGGCGCAGGACGGGATCTTTGTCTACCAGGACCACTGTTTCAAGTACACCAATCCCAAGTTCAGGGATCTCCTGGGCTATTCCGAGGAGGAGTACCCCTGCATGGGCTTGAAAGATCTCGTCAGACCCGAGCTGGGGCGGATGATCGAGGCCCGGTACGCGAAACGGATCCGGGGAGAGAAGGTTCCCGAGCAGTACGAGATCGCACTCAAGGGCAAAGAAGGGGTGTGGAGAGCCTTCGAGATCACCCCGTCGGTCATCGAGTACGAGGGCAGGCCCGCAACTCAGAACGTGATCCGGGACATTACCGCCAAGCGGTCTGCGGAGAAGGCCTTGCGGGCGAGCGAAGCCAAGTACCGTGCCACCGTGGAGCACACGGGCACGGCCATGATGATGCTGGACGAGGATTTCACCATTATCTTCGTGAACCACCAGATGGAGAAGCTCAGCGGGTACACCAAGCAGGAGATCGAGGGCAGGATGCTCTGGACCGAAGTTGTGCACGAGGATGATGTAGAGCGCATGAAGAGCTATCACCTGGCGAGAAGAAGGGGGGATAAGAGCGTCCCCTCCCAGTACGAGTTCATTTTTGTGGACAAGAACGCCAAGAGCATGGACTCTTTCATCACCATCGGCATGATTCCCGGGACCAAGCAGAGCATCGTCTCCATCATGGACCTCTCCGAGTTCAAACGCATGGAAAAGGAGCTGGAGCAGGCCCGGAAGATGGCGATCCTGGGTGAGATGTCCGCCCATGTGGCGCACGAGGTGAGGAACCCGCTCCAGAAGATCAAGACCGGTGTGGAGCTGCTGTCGAACTCACAGGGGTTCGACGAACGTCAGAGGAGGCTCCTGGAAGGGGTAACGAACGGCATCGACAACCTCGAGAAGTTCGTCACCCAGATCCTCGAGTGGACACGTTCCGGCGAGATCAGGCCCAAACCCCATCGGCTCAGCAACATCATCGACGGCCTGACCTTCAACCTCAAGGACACGTTTGCCGACAGGGGGGTAACGGTCGAGGTGCACTATGATCCCGCCGCCGATACCGTGGAGGCAGACGGCATCCAGCTGCGGCAGGTGATGGGAAACATCATCGACAACGGGCTCGATGCCATGCCGCATGGGGGTATCTTGAGCATCTCGACGGCCTTCAGGAAAGGGTATACTTTTGCCCGGGGCAAGGATGGCTTCCTTGCCGATGCCGTGGAGATCCATATACAGGATACCGGCCACGGGATCCGCAGCGATGATATCGAAAGGATATTCCACCCGTTCTTCACGAAGAAGACGAAGGGCACTGGCCTCGGGCTGGCCCTGGTGAGGAAGGTCATCGACATGCACCGGGGAGAGGTTGAGGCCGTCAGTGAAGAGGGGAAAGGTGCAGAGTTCATCATCAGGCTGCCCAGGGACCAGATAAAGACTTCAGGGGCCACAGTGCCGGAAGAACCTTCGGATTTAGACAAGGCACAGAGCGAGGAGACGCGTGGAAGAGAAAAAGATCCTGCTCGTCGATGATGAAGAGGTCTTTCTCGATCAGTTGAAAGACGCCCTGGAGCACGCGGACCTCGATCTCCTGATAGACACCGCAGGTGACGGGATCGAGGCGCTGGAGAAGATGGAAAGCGGGCACCACGATATCGTCATCACTGATCTGCGGATGCCCAGGATGGACGGCTACAGTCTCCTCAGAGAGATCCAGGCCCGTTATCCGTCAACGTACGTCGTCGTCATCACCGCCTTCGGAAGCATATCCGTGGCAGTGGAAGCCATGAAGTACGGCGCATACGACTTCCTGGAAAAACCCTTCAACATGGACACCCTCGAACTCTCCATCACCAAGATCCTCAGGCAGCACGAGATCCTCAAGGAGAACATCGAGCTCAAGGGGCAGATTCAGCAGCACACCGAGGGGCTTGACCAGCTCGTGGGCTCACACCCCAGGATGCAGAGGCTCTATGATCAGATCCTGACAGCAGCCGAGACCGACCTCACGGTTCTGATCCTCGGGGAGACCGGGACGGGCAAAGAGCTCATCGCACGCTCCATCCATTCGCGCAGTGACAGGAAAGCGAAGCCGTTTGTCGTGATCAACTGCGCGGCAGTGCCGGAAAACCTCCTGGAGTCGGAATTCTTCGGCCACGAGAAGGGTGCCTTCAGCGGTGCCATCAGTCAGAGGATCGGCAAGTTCGAGAAGGCCCACACCGGAACGCTGTTCTTGGACGAGATCGGCGACATCCCGCTCGACCTCCAGGCGAAGATCCTGAGGGTGATCGAAGACCACCGCATCACGAGGCTCGGCAGCAACCGGGAGATTGTGCTCGACTTCCGGGTGATATGTGCCACGAACCGGCCCATCCAGGACATGATGAAGAAGGAGCTCTTCCGGGAAGACCTCTACTACCGCATAAGCGTCTTTCCCATCATCGTCCCGCCGCTGAGGGAGCGAAAGGAAGACATCTCCCTTTTGACGAGCCACTTCATGGCCAAGTATGCGGCCAAGCTCAATTCCAATGTGAAGGGGCTCTCCAGCCAGGCGATGGAGCAGCTTCTGTCCTACTCGTGGCCCGGCAATGTCCGGGAGATGGAAAACATTATCCAGCACGCCATGGTCTCCACACGCGCAGAGATGATCAACGAATTCAGCGAACTCGGCAGGATAAGCATGGCGAATCAGCCCACAGCCGGGGATCCCCCGGCTGAAGACCCCACCATCTGGGTGGATGCGGGGGAGGGGGCCGACTACCACGCCATCAAACATACGCTCATCGAGCAGTTCGAGAGAAAGTATTTTGCCCACCTGATGGACAAGCACGGCGGAGTCATAGCAGAGGCAGCAAGGGAATCCGGCCTGAATTACAAGACGTTCTACCTGAAGGTTGAAAAATACCGTCTCACCAAGAAGAGGGAAAGATCCCTCTGATCCTTCTGAACAGAAACCCTTTCGCAAGGGGAGCGATGGCCTTTGGTTTTAAGCATGCGCAGGAGAACTGGATTGACATGAAAAAGGCGTCAGGCAATGGGAATTTACCCCATAATCCAACGCCTTGTTGAAGAAACCGCGAGGTGAGCTGATGGCACCTCGTATGATGCTCATTCCTGTCGGCTTGCTGCCATCAGCTCATCGTGATGTGTCGCGCCTCGTGATGAATGTCGTTGCTGTGTCCTCTCTAAGCTGCTGATCGTGATGCATGGCGCTTCGTGATGGACCTCGCGGGTCAGATCGGAAGCACGCTTCCTGTCTTTTTTTATGCCTTCCTACGTGTACAGACCAACCAGTGTATCCCAGTACAGTGCACCCCAGGTGTTTTTTCCGGGGTCTTCCTTGCATGCAGGGCAGAAGGTGCTGATCGCCACGGTTCTCAGGTCCCGGGATACGATCTCCTGAAAGGAGCAGTCCCTGCTGACTGGGTTCCCGCAACCTTCGCAAAATGCCGAAGTCTTGGTTGCGCAAGCGCAGGCATTCATTTTCCGTGCTGGGAACATCGCTCTCCTTTGGAGTTTGTCTCCGGTATTCTCTGTATTGGATAATGCCATATCTGTGCCAGAAATGCCGGTTTTGGGCGATTATCGTGTGCAGGTTATAAACAGTGGCAAAAATGGTTGGTTAGGATGGCCTTCTCGGTCTATATGTCTTTATCACGATACTACGGCAAGACCTCGCAACCTTACACTATGGTGTGCAAACCATATGGACTCGGCTGCATTCTGGGGCTGCCGCCATAGGGGGGCTGAGGGAACCCCGTTCTAGTTCAGGATCCTGCGGGACTTCCCCCTTGCCACCGGTCCGCCATATCCGTAATAAGAGAGCAAAACTATTCCGAGGTGCGTACAATGGACGTACATGATCTTCGCCCCCTGGCGCGGGTGGCACTCAAACCCGGGGATGCCCTCATCGTGGTGGACATGCAGAACGACTTCATGCCGTACGGGACACTTCCCGTTCCGGGCGGTGCCGCTATCGTTCCGGGGGTGAACGCGATGATGAGAACCTTTTCCCAGGCGGGTCTGAGCACCGTTCTGACGCAGGACTGGCACCCGGAGGGGCATCGCTCGTTTGCCTCCGCCCACGCAGGGAAGAAACCCTATGACCTCTACGACGAGCCGGGAATAGGGCCGGTGCTCTGGCCGGATCACTGTGTGCAGGGAACCCCGGGCGCCGATTTTCACCCGGGTCTCGACGTGAAGCTTTGCCATGCCATCATCAGGAAGGGGTTCCAGCCTCACGTGGACAGCTACTCCGGTTTCCTCGAGAACGACCGGCAGACCCACACCGGCCTCCACGGGTACCTCAAGGGCAGGGGGGCACGCAGGATACTGGTGTGCGGGCTTGCAATGGACTACTGCGTTTTCTTCACCGCATCCGACGGGGTGGATCTGGGGTATGAGGTGATCATTTTCCCCGACCTCACCATGCCGGTGGGTTCCCCCCCGGACAGCGTATCCAGGACCCTGGCGGGACTCTCGGCCAAGGGGGTGAAATTTGCGGCAGCCACGGTGAAGGCCGGCTGATCCCCGACTGTTCCTCATGCGTTCTCTGCGGGGCAGATCCATCGTCGATGCAGGGGGGCAGACCCTGTACAGCCGTTCCTTCGGCAGCATCTGTTTGAAAGATCAGGCCGCGTCGTCAACCTCTGCCTGCTGGATGAGCTTGTGGATATCCAGGATCAGGGCCACGGAACCGTCTCCGAGGATGGTGGCGCCGGAGACGCCGTTGGTGGCCTTGAAGAGGTGGCCGAGGTTCTTGATGACCGTCTGGTGTTCTCCGATGACCTTGTCCACCACGAACCCGACGCGTTTGCCGGCCAGGTCGGTGATGACCACCTGCTCCCGCTCCGGGCGTTTCCCCCGGGTGTCGAAGACCTCGCGGAGATGGATGTAGGGAACGATCTCGTCGCGGACCTTGATGAGGTGGCGTCCGTGGCCCCGCGAGATGTCAGCCCCGGTGAGGTCGACGCACTCCACCACGGCTGCCAGGGGGATGACGAAGGACTCGTCGGCCAAGGAGATGAGCAGTCCGTCGATGATGGCGAGCGTGAGCGGCAGCTTCAGCGTGATGGTGGTGCCCCTGGCGGGGGCGCTGATGACCTCCACGGCCCCGCCCAGAGACTCGATGCTGCTCCTGACCACGTCCATTCCCACGCCCCTGCCCGAGACGCTGGTGACATTCGTAGACGTGGAGAAGCCGGGCGCGAAGATGAGCTTGTGGATCTCCCGCTCGGTGAGGGTGGCGTCGGCGGCGATGAGCCCCTTCTCCACGGCCTTGGCCCGGATGAGCCCGGTGTCGAGCCCGGCCCCGTCGTCGGTGATGGAGATGAGCACGTGGGCCCCCGCGTGCTCGGCCGTGAGCCGTATGAACCCCTGGACCGGCTTGCCTGAGGCGATCCTCTTGTCGGGCTGCTCGATACCGTGGTCGATGCTGTTGCGGATGAGGTGCACGAGCGGGTCGGAGAGCTTGTCGATCACGGTCTTGTCGAGCTCGGTCTCCTCGCCTTCCGTGATGAAGCCGATCTCCTTGCCCAGCTCCGAGGACAGGTCCCTTACCAGGCGCTTGAACTTGGCAAAGGTCGTTCCCAGGGGCAGCATTCTGATGCCCATGGCGATGTCGCGCAGCTCAGCGCTCAGGTGCTCCACATCCTCGGCAATGCCCATGAGGTCCGGGTCGTTCTCCCGGGCCGAGAACTCCGAAAGCCTCGCCTGCACCGTCACCAGTTCGCCCGCCAGGTTTACCAGGGCATCGAGCTTGAGCGCAGGAACCCGGATGCTGGAGGTCTCATCGCCCGCGAGATGCTTCTTCCGCGTGCCGCGCACCTGTTCCTGCTCCATGAGGGCGGAGGCGACCTGCGAGCGTTTCACCACACCGGTCTCCACGAGCACCTCTCCGATCTTCTTCTGCGAGGCGAGGGCCTTTTCCAGGTCGCCCTCCCTGATGTCGCCTCTCTCCAGCAGGATCTCGCCCACCTTCTTGTACGCGAGATCGTCCTCATCCTGAAGGATGCAGCCGATGGGTTCGATGGAGATGTCGCTCGTGTCCTCCACGAAGATGAAGATGTCCTGGATGGCGTTTGCATCGCTTCCGGTGGTCAGGATGATGTCCCATCCCGTGTAGCACCCCTCGGGGTCCATCTCCTGAAGCTCCGGGAGGCCCTTCAGGTGGCAGATCACGGAGCACTCGCCGAGACCCCGCAGCTCGTTCAGGAGAGGTACGGGGTTCGTCCCGTTCGAGAAGAGATCCTGGTGCGGCTTAAACCGGATCCGGTACGTCGTCCCGGCTTCGCCGGCATCCCTGTCCGACGCCACCTCGGGTAGGGACTTGCCCATGCCGCCGGGAGTCTCCTCCTCCTTTTGGGGCAGGAATTTCCGGAACGCTTCCGTGAGCTTGTGCGACTTCGCCTCGTCGGCCTTCTCTTCGCCCTGGATGGTGCCCAGCATGGTTTTTATATGGTCGCAGGCTTTCAAGGTCAGGCTGATGATGTCTTTGCCTACCTGGAGCCTCCCGTTGCGGATCATGTCGTAGACCGTCTCGATGGTGTGCGTGAACGACGCGATGTCATCGAAGCCGAACATGGCCCCTGATCCCTTGATGGTATGCATTGCCCTGAAGACCTTCCCCACGACCTCCATGTTTCCGGGGTGCTGCTCAAGTTCGAGCAGGGCGTCTTCAAGCACAGCCAGCAGCTCGTACGCCTCTTCCCTGTACAGATTTTTCTGTGCGTCCATCATGCCTTCACCTCACACGAGCAGTCTTTTCACCACGGCCACGAGCTGCTCCGGTTTGAACGGCTTCACGATCCATCCGGTGGCGCCGGCCTGCTTCCCCGCATCCTTCTTCGTCATGACACTCTCGGTGGTGAGCATGACGATGGGGGTGAACTTGAACGCAGGGTCGCTTCGAAGCGCCTTGATGAGCTCTATGCCGTCCATGTTCGGCATGTTCAGGTCCGTGATCACCATGTCCACCGGCCAGGACCTCACCTTGTCGAGGGCATCCGTGCCGTCGACTGCCTCCACCACCTCGTAGCCTTCCCTGGACAGCGTAAAGGAGACCAGCTGCCGGATGCTTGCGGAATCATCCACGCTCAGGATCTTCTTAGTCATCTCCCCCCCCCTGTTACCCACAGACAGTGCCCTTTGAGCTCCGCGTCGCAGCTGGCCGGATCGATGGCGACATCCTCCAGCGATCTCAAGACTCCCCCGGCCGGCACGGCACAGAGGCCCATGGGCTTCCCGGCCCTCCGGAATGTCCTGTTCGCAGAGCAGAGAAGCTGGATACACGCGAGATCGAGAGACTCCGTGTTCGTCAGGTCGACCAGGAGCCTTTTCGGGGAGGAGTACGCGTCCATCAGCAGATCCTTGAGCAGGGAAGCGTCCTGAATAGTGAGTTTGCCCGCGGCCGTGAGAACCCTGTCGCCCGTTGAATCTTCAAAAAAAAGCCTTCCCATTTCATCCTCCTGTTCTCTCGTCCGGTGACCCCGGCAGGGCGCGTGGTTCTATCCATTGACGTGCACCCCTTAGAAGAGCTCGACATTGTCACCGAGATCGTCCCGGGCGTGTGGTGTTCCATGCGGGCCATCATCAGTCTGTGAGGAGTCGAACTGCTGTTCATGGATGACCCGCTCGCTTTTCATGGTGTAGAGCTTGTCGATATCCTCCAGAAATGCCAGTGCCGCCATGTCCTGCCCACTGGGGCAGATGAGGCGGGCACCCTCCCGGGTTTCCTCGATGATGCCCATCACCTCGCGCAGCCTGTCCTCTACCTCCGTGTGCACCGTCACCCCGCACGCCGTGGCTTCGATGTCCTTCAGAAGCGATTCGCCCAGGCTTGTCATCCCGCTGAGCATGGAGAGCACCGTGTGGTTGATGCCGTGCAAAGATGCGATGAGCCCTTTCAGCTTGTCCACCATGAGATCCACTGTCCGGGTCTGCTTCTCCCGCATGGCTTTCAGGTCTTCCTTGAAGCTTCCGGAGAGGTCCACCAGGCTTGCCAGGACCCGGGTCAGCGAATTCGTGTCCTCCCGGGCATGGCGGGAGAGCTCGTAGATGCTGCCCGAGATCGTGTCGAGCGCCGCCCCTTCCGTGCCCAGGTGGGCCGCCTTGATCCGCGCATTGAGCGCGATGAGCTGAAGGGTGAGCCCCAGTGTCTCGATGTCCCGGACAAACACGGACATCTCGGAGACCATCGAGCTCGCCTGACTCACGGTCTCGGTGAGCTCGGCCTCTTCATCGGCAGTGAGCTTGATGCACTCGATGACTTCGGTGATGCCCCTGTCGATGTCGTCCATGAAGGAAAGGCCCTGTGTTTCAGAGGCCCATGCCACCTCCTGCGTCTCGTGCAGGATCTCACCCACGCTCGTGCTGATGGCATGGAGGTTTTCGATGATCTTGAGTACGGCGCCTACCAGGTCGTCCTGTGCCTGTCTGAGCTGGGCACGCTGAAGCTTCAGGATGTCCCTCACCGTGGCGGCCTGCTGGATGCCATCCAAGTCATTCTCCCGGATCCTGGCACAGAGATGCTCCAGCACCTCCTTCACGTGTGCGATCTGCTGGCGGGTGATGTCGTGGAACTGCATGGACATCACGATGTTGCCGATGCTCGATGCGATCTCCTTCGTCCTTTGCTCGATAAGCCTGGCAGACTCGGACGCGCTCTCGTACTTGCGCGAAAGAGCTCGGTGGTTTGCCACGGCCTGCTGGTGGGTGGTCCGTGCGGACTCGCTCTGGGTCTCCTCGAAGTCGGCGATCTCGGTCAATGCCAGGGACACGAAGGTCTGCACGCTCTCGGATACGGCGCTGATCTGCAACGATTTTTCCTTGATGAGATCCGACAGTTTTCTCACATCAACCGTGAGGCTGGCAAATCCCGAGTTGCCCCCGGAGATGTAGGCGCTTTCAACCCGGGTGAGAAAGCCCAGGATGCTCATGTTGAGCATGAGCATCCTGAAGTCCTCGATGTAGGAGGACACCTTTTCCAGGGCGTCCATGTGCTGCCTGAATACGTCCGATATCCGTTCGAAATGGCTCGCAGTATCCTTCAGATGGCTCTCCAGTTCATCGAGGATGGTCGTGAGCCCGACGGTTGCCTGACTGAGGCCGTCACCGGTCATGATCTCCACCACTTCGCTCGATTTGCCGCACATCTCCTGGGCCCGCGTGTAGTATTCCTGGAGCTTCTCGCCGATGGAGAGGAAGCCTTCCTCGGACTCTGCGATGAGCCTGTCGAGCCCGTCTCCCACCTGGGCGAGGGATCCCGTCCATTCCAGGCCCGTCGGTCGACCCACACCGCCCAGGTCTTTCGCCCCGGCAGCGAGGAAGGCGTGGAGCTTTCCGAAGGCCTTGAACACGCTCATGATAGCGCCCCTGTCTGGCTGGACTGGTGGTAGTTCCTCATGATCTCCATGGCAATGGACGACAGCGGGAGGGCCTTGTCGACGCCCCCCAGCTTGATGGCTTCGTGAGGCATCCCGAACACGATGCAGGTTTCCTCGTTCTGGGCAAGGGTGTACGCCCCTGCCTGATTCATCTCGAGCATCCCCCTGGCCCCGTCGTCGCCCATGCCGGTCATGATGACGCCGATGGCATTCCTCCCGGCATAGCGCGCTGCGGAACGGAAGAGCACGTCCACGGACGGGCGGTGGCGGGATACCAGGGGACCGTCCTTGATCTCTACGAAGTACCGGGCGCCGCTTCTCTTGAGGAGGAGATGGTGGTTTCCCGGTGCGATAAGGGCCTGGCCGGGGAGCACGGTGTCGTTCTGGGCAGCCTCCTTCACCGAGATCCTGCAGAGCGAGTCGAGCCGTTTGGAGAATGCCGCGGTGAACCCTTCCGGCATGTGCTGCACGATCACGATCCCCGGGCAGTCCCTCGGAAGGGCCTGGAGAAAATCCTTGAGCGCCTCGGTTCCGCCGGTTGAAGCCCCCACTGCCACCACCTTCTCGGTGGTCTGCAGCATGGCATCGCCCCTGGGTTTCGCAATCATGACATCCGCACTCAGCTTGGGCTGCACGAGCGACGTGTCCACGGAGATCTTCCTGATGTGAACCCTTGACGCCGCCACTACTGCATCGCAGATGAGAGTGCACGATTCGTGGAGCATCTGCTTGGTGCCGAGCGAGGGCTTGTGGATCACCTCCACGGCCCCGAACTCGAGGGCCTTCATGGCTGTCTCGCTGCCCTCGCCGGCAAGCGACGAGCAGATGACCACGGGAATGGGGTGCTGGCTCATGACCTTCTTCAGAAAGGTGAGCCCGTCCATGCGGGGCATCTCCACATCGAGCGTGATCACGTCCGGGACCTCTTCTCGTATCTTCTGCGCTGCATTGAAGGGATCGGTGGCAAGACCGGTCACCTCGATCCTCGGGTCGGACGACAAGACATCCTTCATCGTCTGCCGCACCAGAGCGGAATCATCCACCACCAGCACCTTGATCTTCCTCATCCGATCCTCCCGGAGCCGGGTATGGCGGCATCGGGATCGATCTTTTTCACGGTTTTCGTGAACACGTCGCCGGTGTCCGTGTAGAAGATGACCTTGCGCCCCTTGTTCCCGCCCACATTCCACGCCTTGAGCTTCATGTTCTGCTCCTTGAGGGTCGACAGCGCCGTCTCGATGTTCTTCCTGCCTACCGAAACGGAACTCCCGGTATTGGCACCCATGAATATCTCGGCACCCCCGAAGATCTTCACCTCGATGTCTGCCCTCCTGACCCCTGTCTTCTCGAACTGGGAGACCATCCACACCACCGAGCTGTCCACGTACTGGAAGGTGTCTCCCGGAAAAGGTTTCCTGGGTTTTAGACCGTCCGGTGAGGGCATGACTGCGTGGCAGATGGCGCCGATCTTCCTGGCGCTGCTGTACATGATCACGGACACGCAGGACCCGAGAATGGTGACGACCCTGGTCGGATCACCGGAGAAGTATGCCTCTCCGGGCTTCAGGTAGATGGCGGGGAGCTCCCGCCCCGGAGAAGCCCTCATCTACAGCCTCCTCGAGACGGTGTTGGCCACCGCTTCCAGCGGCAGGTCCAGGCCGCTCAATGTCTCGGAGTGTCCGGTGAACAGGTATCCGCCGCGGACAAGGTGCTTGCACAGCCTGCCGACGACCTTTTCCTGGGTGGACCTGTCGAAGTAGATGAGCACGTTCCTGCAGAAGATGATGTCCATCTTCTCGCGCATCCCGAAGTCGCTGTCCATGAAGTTGAGCCGCCTGAACCTCACGAGGGCCCTCAGCTCCGGGGCGACCCTCACCTCTTTTTTGCTTTTGTCCCTGCTGCGCATGAGGTACCTGCGGCGGAGCTCCGCAGGTACCGGGGCGATACGGTCTTCGTGGTATATCCCGAGGCGCGCGGTCTCGAGCACCCGGGTGGAGATGTCGGTGCCCAGGACCAGATAGTTGAACCCGGACACCTTCTGCGAGAATGCGTCGAGGATCATGGCCAGGGTGTAGGCCTCCTCGCCCGAGGAGCACGCAGCGGACCAGACCATGAGCGTCCTGCGAATGCCCGCACCCGTGGTCTCGATGAGATCGGGGATGGCATGCTCCACGAGGTACTCGAAGTGCTGCGGTTCCCGGAAGAAGTCGGTCTTGTTGGTGGTCACCACGTCGATCATGTGCACGAGCTCGTTGGCCACCCCCTGGGGACTGAACAGGTAGTTGCAATATTCCCCATAGCTCTCAAGGCCGATGCACCTGAGTCTCCTGGCGAGCCGGGACTCGAGCATGGTTTTCTTCGAGAGCGGCATCTTGATGCCGCTCTCGGCGTAGATGAACTCGCTCAGGCGCGCGAAAAGCTCGTTGCTCATGGTCGCCTTTACAAGACTGTTTTCCGGATTGTCTCTTGTCACGTGGATTTCCCCTGTCTCATCCGGCAAAGACCTTCATGGTGTGCATGATCATGGGTTTTCCCTTCGTTCCGCTACACAACGGCGTCTGATCCCAGGGATTCTCCGAGATCGGATATTGTCGGGGCTTTCCTGCCCACGAGCGCGATCTCGTCTACGGAGAAGACCTTGTCGATGTCGAGGATCATGATGAACTCCTCGTCCCGCTTTCCTATGCCCTTGATGAAGTCGGTGTTGAGCCTGGTGCCGATCTTCGGGGCCGGTTCGATGTACTCTGGCTCGAGCTCCATGACCTCGTGAACGGAATCCGCCAGCACGCCGAGCACGGTTTCTGCCCCGTCCACATCGATGTCGCCGATGATGATGCGGGTGTTCACGGTCTTCTCCGTGGTCTTCTTCCCGAACTTCATGTTGAGGTCCACCACCGGCACCACGTTCCCCCGCAGGTTGATAACCCCCCGCATGAACTCCGGGGTCTGGGGCACCTTGGTGACCCTGGTGAAGTCAAGCACCTCCCTCACCTTGGAGATGTCCAGGGCGAAGTCTTCTTCCTCGAGCTTGAACGAGAGGTACTGTTTCGTCTCTATGATTCCTTCCACACTCATGATTTCCTCCAGCAATTTGGTCTGCCTTGTCCTGCAGCCCGGTATCGTGATCGTCCCGGCCCCCGGCAGGGGATCAGGCATTCGGGTCTTTCGCCAGAGCTGATCTCAGCTTCATGGTTTAGCCCCTCATGACCGATCTTTCCCTGCCCTGCGCCAAGGTCTTCCCTAGTATCGTTCGAAGTCCCCGTCGGTGGCGTCGCCTTTCATGTCGGCATCGCTGAGGTCGATCAAAGCACCCGCGATCCTGTTTCCGGAGTCTTCCCTCCCCTTGATGGCCCTGGGGGCATTCTCGTGCACCTTTTTCTGGAGCCTGGGCGCAGCGTGTGCCGGCTTGGCGGCCCTGGCAACGGATGCGGCCTTGCGTGTATTTCCCTGGTCGATCTTGAAGAAGGAGATGGCCTCCTGGAGCTGGACCGCCTGGCTGGAGAGCTCTTCCGCCGTGGAAGACATCTCCTCGGAGGCCGAGGCGTTCTGCTGGACCACCTGGTTGAGCTGCTGGATGGCGGAGTTGATCTGGTCGGCCCCGGTGTTCTGCTCGTTGCTCGCCGCGGTGATCTCCTGGACGAGCTGCGAGGTCTTCTGGATGTCGGGTACGATCTGGGTGAGGAGCTTTCCTGCCTTCTCGGCCACTTCCACGCTGTCTACCGAGAGCTTGCTGATCTCGCCGGCAGCTTCGGCAGATCTCTCGGCAAGCCTCCTCACTGCGCCTGCCACCACCGCGAAGCCCTTGCCGTGCTCTCCGGCACGGGCGGCCTCGATGGCGGCGTTCAAGGCAAGCAGGTCGGTCTGGCGGGCGATCTCCTCGATGATGGCGATCTTCTCCGCAATG
>JAJFUP010000269.1 GCA_021372395.1 Deltaproteobacteria bacterium | reverse complement strand
GCATCGCCCCTGGTCATTCCTGAACACGCTGTTGTGGTTGATACAACACACCTCACATTCCATGAGGTGGTGGCGAAGATACTCTCGATAGTGGAAGAAAAATCAGCCGATAAGTAACCGATCCTTCTTGCTGGATTCCTCCGAAGTGGCTTCCTTCCTCATCTCCTGTGACATGTGATCGAGGATTTCCTTGGAGAAATTTATAATGTCCTTATTTGAGAACCCATTCTTGATGAGTTCCCTATAAAGGCTCTTGGCGAGTATCTTTGTGGCCCTGTTGGTATCCATATTTTTTAAAATCATATCAAGATTTCCACTTCTGTTCATATTCGATCCTCTCTTCGCACTTGCCTGTTTGATGCATTGAGCATGCCAAGGAGGGTGTATTTCAATTATCTAAGGATATCAGAATATTACTGGCTCGAGACAATTGCCTTCCCTGGCACAGCTGTGGATATTCTGCAATAGGTGAATCACAACTCATTCGGCACTGGCTGAGGAGGGGCACTTTTCCTGCGTCTGTGCCGCCGCTTTTTCCGGACATCACCGTTCCCCTTTTGTCCCTGTTCGGTGAACTTCGCCCTGAATGCCTCGGCGAAGGGATCTGACCCGGGCTTGATGTGTCCATGCTCCAGGAGAGAGAATAACGTAGCGGCGTCACTGTAGCTCGCCCGCTTCTTGAGCGTCCATTTCATGCGGCCTGTCCGCAGCGCATTCATCATACGCTCGAGGATATACAGGGTGTGGATCACATTCGAACGTATGGTCTTCGGTACGATGATGGGCATTTTGGATGCGACGAACTCATCGGTGAGCAGCGTTACCTTGTCTCCGGGGAGGTTTCCTTTCTCCTGGAGCACCTGCTGCACCCACGGCCAGAAGAAGATGCTGTATGAGACGTCCTGAGACAGGGCATCCCCTCTCCTGACGGCCTTGTCCAGGATGTCGAGCAATCCGAGAAGAGTCTCGGTCATTCCGTCAGACTGCTCCATCCGCCGGCCTATATCCCCCAGGATGACGGGCAGCATGCCGTAGGAAGCGGCAAGGCGGAAGAACGGTGCTGCATGGCCCGAGGAGAGATCCTTGTTCAGCTCCTCGAAAAGCCTGGAGCCTGAAGAGGTGGCCAGGAGTTCCCGTTGGCTTCTGATGGCCTGGCCGGTCTCCTCTTCTATGGTAAAGTTCTGTCGGGCCGCATACCTGAGCACGCGCCAGATCCTCACCGGATCCTCGGCGTATCTCTCTGACGGATCACCGATGATGCATACCCTTTTCCGGGAGATGTCATCAAGTCCACCCACGTAATCGATGATGGAAAAATTCGAGATATCATAGAAGAGGGCATTGATGGTGATGTCCCTCCGGAATGCGTCTTCATCGGGTGTCCCGAAGGTGTTGTTCTTGTCGGCCTCGGGCTCGGCGATTTCCTCCGGCTCTCTCCTGAAGGTGGCCACCTCAATGATCTTCCCCCCCCTGAACCGGATATGGGCGAGGCGGAACCGCCTCCCGATGAGAAAACAATTGGCAAAGAGCTTTTTGACCTGGCCCGGTCTTGCATCGGTTGCCACATCGAAATCCTTGGGCTTCTTGCCCAAAAGAAGATCCCTCACCGCACCGCCCACCAGGTATGCCTTGAATCCGTTTCGTTGCAATCGGTAGAGAACCTTCAGGGCGTCAGGGTCGATAAGTCTGCGGGATATGGTGTGGGCAGACCTGGGAAGTATCTGCGGTTCTTTAGTCCGCGTTTTCATCTCTGTCGTCTTCGTCGTTTTTCCCCTCTATGCGATAGTTTTCGCTCGCCCAGTGTATGAGGTCGAGCCCCTTGCATGCCCTGGAGCAAAACGGCCTGTACGGATTGCCTGCAAAAGGCACCTCCTTCTTGCACACAGGGCATCTGACCATCATCTTTCCTGAGTCTTTTTCGCTTTTCTGATTCACAGCCGGAACACACTCCCTTGTTCCCTCTTGTTCAATCCATCTCTCCCGGGGCCTTCCCCGGCAGATGACGCCGTACGGATGGCAACCATGGCAGCATTACACGCGAATTCTCCAGCACCCGTACCTGGTCTAGCGTGAAGTGCGTTCTCAGGTCAAGCCCGGCTTTCCGGTTCTATCCCCATCTCACTTCATACCTCATATATTTTTGTACGCATTATGTGAATTGTTGATGGTTTTTTCTTTTAATAAATTTCTATTGACTTCACAAGAGCAGAGTGGTTTGTTGAAAACAATACCAGACAGGAATGGGCAATGCAGAAGAAAATCAGGCGAAAACGCCAAATTTTAAGGAATAGAACCATCATTCTCAGATCCGCCCGTGAGCTCTTCCACAAGAAGGGGTTCTATGGAACCACCATGGAGGACATTGCCGAGCACTCGGGTTTCGACCGGAGGACTATCTACAATCATTTCAAAAACAAGGAGGACGTCTTTGCTGCCCTGATATCCGGGATCCTCGCAGATATCGACGTGATCTTCAGCGACGTCTCCGCAGGAAAAGGCTCCTCTCTCGACAAGCTCAAGGATCTCGTGTTAAAGCTCTTGGAGCTGTATATTGACAATGCCCAGCTTCTCAACATCTTCATGTCGGAGTATGAAACCAACGAGATCAAGAAAAAGAGGCACCTGTCCACCTATACCCTCAAGAACATCAGCGCCTACAAGAAAATCGAATCTCGTCTGGTTGCCCTTATCAAGGATGCCCAGGATGATAACCTGGTGGTGAAGGTTCACCCCTACATCCTTGCCGGTATGCTCAACGAAGTGGTCCTGCGTAGCGTGATCGTCCTGCACAATCACAAAGGGCTGATCCGCAAGAAGGATATCATCCGCGACATCCTCGAGCTCCTTGCCAAGAACGTGATGGTGGACCCTCTCCCTGTCACCCGCACGGCGTAGCACCTGTTCGAAGATTCCCCTTCCCGTTCTTTCTCCAGCAAAGAATGCACGCATCGACCCCTGCGTCATGGGGGGGCGGCCGGGATCAGGCATCCCCGGCTGCACACGGAAACTGAACGCAGGAATACGCTTACGGCTCAACCAGGCATGCTCGAAGAGGATGAATCGGAAAAAAAGGTGTCGCAGGAAGAACCGGGTTGATCCCGGTTCCTCCTGCGTCGTGATCTGATCCTTACATCATGCCGCCCATACCGCCCATTCCACCCATGCCACCCATGCCGCCCATATCGGGCATGCCACCACCTGCCGCTCCCTTCTCTTCGGGGATATCGGCCACCATGACCTCGGTGGTCAGCAGCAGGCCGGCAACGGATGCCGCATTTTGGATCGCTGAGCGTGCGACCTTGGTCGGGTCGATGATACCGGCCTTGACGAGGTCTTCATACTCCTCGCTCTCGGCGTTGAACCCGGAATTGCCCTTGAGCCCCTTCACCTTCTCCACCACGATCCCGCCTTCCATGCCGGCATTGACGGCGATCTGCCTGAGAGGCTCTTCGAGGGCCTTCTGAATGATCTTGACACCGTACTGCTGCTCGCCCGGCAGCGTCAGCTTGTCGAGCTTGTCGATGCACCTGAGCAGAGCCACGCCGCCGCCTGCGATGAAGCCTTCTTCAACGGCTGCCCGTGTTGCATGGAGTGCATCTTCGACCCGCGCCTTCTTCTCTTTCATCTCGGGCTCGGTGGCAGCGCCAACCTTGATGATCGCAACACCGCCGGCCAATTTGGCAAGCCTTTCCTGAAGCTTTTCCCTGTCATAGTCGGAGCTCGTCTCATCGATCTGTGCCTTGATCTGGCTGATCCTGCCCTGAAGGTCTCCCTTCTTTCCCGCACCTTCCACGATGGTGGTGTTGTCCTTGTCGATGATGATCTTCTTGGCGGTCCCGAGATCGGTGAGTGCCACGGATTCGAGCTTTCTGCCGAGATCTTCGGACACGACCTGGCCGCCGGTGAGGATCGCGATGTCTTCGAGCATGGCCTTGCGCCTGTCACCAAAGCCCGGTGCCTTGACAGAGGCACACTTGAGGGTGCCTCTGAGCTTGTTCACCACAAGCGTTGCAAGTGCCTCGCCTTCGATGTCCTCCGAGATGATCATCAGAGCCCTTCCCTTCTTCGCGATCTGCTCCAAAATCGGGATGATATCGCGCATATTGCTGATCTTCTTGTCATAGATGAGGATGTACGGGCTCTCGAGCACCACCTCCATCCGCTCCGCATCGGTCACGAAGTACGGGGAGAGGTAGCCGCGATCGAACTGCATGCCTTCAACCAGGTCGAGGGTGGTTTCCATACCCTTTGCCTCTTCAACCGTGATGACGCCTTCCTTGCCTACCTTGTCCATGGCATCGGCTATCAGGGCGCCGACTTCCGCGTCGCCATTGGCGGAGATAGTTCCCACCTGCTCGATTTCCTTCTTGTCCTCAACCTTCTTGCTCATCTTCTTGAGCTCAGCCACCACAGCCTGAGACGACTTGTCGATGCCCCGCTTGAGGTCCATGGCATTCATCCCGCCGGCGAGGTACTTGAGCCCCTCGGTGTAGATCGCCTGTGCAAGGACCGTCGCAGTCGTCGTGCCGTCACCGGCCACGTCGGATGTCTTGGATGCAACCTCTTTGACCATCTGGGCACCCATGTTCTCGAATTTGTCCTTGAGCTCGATCTCCTTGGCAACGGATACTCCGTCCTTGGTAACGGTCGGCGCACCAAACATCTTGTCGAGGATGGCATTGCGCCCCTTCGGCCCCAGGGTTGCCTTCACGGCATTCGCGAGCTTGTTCACGCCTGTCAGAACCTTCGCCCGTGCTTCCTGACTATAGATAATCTCTTTACCAGCCATATTC
>JAJFUP010000203.1 GCA_021372395.1 Deltaproteobacteria bacterium | reverse complement strand
TGCCTGGATCTCGACCTCTCCGCCCTCGAGGAACTTGAAGAACCGCTTGGCATGCTCTTTCTCCTGGTTGGCGGTTTCCTCGAAGATGTCTGCTATCTGCATGTACCCGTCTTTCCGTGCCTGGCCGGCAAAATAGGTGTAACGGTTGCGCGCCTGGGATTCACCGGCAAACGCCCCCAAGAGATTCTTTTCCGTCCGAGTTCCCTTCAAATTCGCCATATCAATCCTCCTTCACGTAATTTTTCCTGTATGTCGCGTTGCACAATGATAGTACTGCGGTGTGTGCCTCGATTCAAGTCTTCTTTCCCCCTTTGGCCTTTCCCGCAGGAGGCCCCCGAAGGGAAGATGCGCGAAAAATTCAACGGCCGTCGTCCGATCCAACCGGAGAGCCTTGCCTGGAGGCAAAAAGGTTGCCTCCGGCTTGCGTCTCAGAAAAACACCGTGTCCGTTTCAATATCCGGCCTTGCTTCTTTTTCACGTCCGCCTAGAAAGAGCGGAGCTTTTGAACCATGTTGCGCGCAAAAACCCGGGCATCCTCCAGATCCGCTTCGTCAGGGTGCGACTTGGCCGACGCAGCCTCCATCGCCCATGACCGGTGTTCGGATTTGGCCATCAGTGCCTCTATGATCTCTTCCTCCACCTCTCCCCTGCAGGTGAAGGATCCCAGTATCTCCACATTCCTTGCAAGGCTTAAGGCGTGCTTGATGGCCTCCTTGGGCAGCTGCCCCTCGGTCCGGGAGCCATGGGTCGAAAAAATGGCGAGCTTCTGTCCACTTTTCAGGTTCTTGAGGAACTCCTGCACCGGAACAGGAACACTGTGTGCCTGAACGGGAAATCCACAGATGATCAGGTCATACGTCCCGGGATCCTGAACATCTTTGACCGGCAAGAGATCAGGCTTTTCCTGTTTCACTGCATCGTGAATCGCCTCCGCCACCTTCCTGGTGTTCCCCGTCTTGGTGAAATACGCCACGAGAATCTTCATGGAAACCTCCCTTTGGATCTGATCGCTCTCTGTGCTTGTAATAGTCGACAGGAAAACCCCTTTGTCAAGATCATCGGGAACGAATCATGGAGAAAGAACCTTCCGGCAAACTGTTTCATCGAGCATTGTTGGTTGCCCCGCTTTGTGTTAGATTCATCACCGGAGATGGCCTATGCCCCTGGCGATAACCGATGAGACCTTCCCTGATTTCATCATGCACCCCCTGGCGGTGCTCTCGTTCACTTCGCCCTGGTGCACCGTGTGCAGGAAGATCCATCCGGCGCTTGATGCATTGTCTGCGCAGCACCAGGGGCGCATCGCCTTCGGAATCCTCGACGTCAGCGTGTCGCCGGATACTCCCGCCAGATTCGGGGTGCTCGCGCTGCCCACGATCATCGTGTTCAACTCCGGCAGCGAGGTGTCGCGCTTGAGCGGGTCCGTCTCCCGGGCTGAACTCGAAAGGGTGCTGGATGAGCTCTCATGTTCGATAACCTGACAGACGGCTTCGATCTGTACCTCCGGGGGTCAACCCTGTTCGCCTACCTGGCCGCCTACGCGGCCGGGGTGCTCGTGAGCTTCACCCCGTGCACCTACCCCCTCATCCCCATCACGGTATCCTACATCGGGGGCAAAAGCCGCGGGTCGCGTGCCGCAGGGTTCTTCCTCTCCCTTGCCTATGTGATCGGGACATCTCTGACCTACACCGTCCTGGGAAGCATCGCTGCCGTTTCCGGGGGACTCTTCGGTACGTTTCAGTCAAATCCCTGGCCGAACCTTGTCATTGCCAACATCTGCATCCTCATGGGGCTTTCCATGCTCGAGGTGTTCAGCCTCCCTGTGCCTCGTTTCCTGAGCGGATCGCACTTTTCCTCCCGCAGGGGAGGCCTCATCGGGGGACTCCTCCTGGGTGTCGCATCCGGACTCATCATGAGCCCGTGCACCACCCCGGTGCTCGGGGTTCTCCTGAGCTTTGTGGCAACGAAGCAGAATGTCTTCTTCGGCATGAGCCTGCTCTTTGTCTTCGCCTTCGGCATGGGTACGCTCCTCATCATCCTGGGAACGTTCACCGGCCTGCTGGCAAACCTTCCCAAGGCCGGTCCGTGGATGGTTTCCGTCCAGAGAATTTTCGGCTGGGTCTTCATCGCGATAGGGGAGTACTTTCTCATCATTGCCGGAAAATTCATGATCTAAAAGGAGACGCTTTTTATGAAAAAGCTCGCAGTCTGCACCATGTTTCTCATAAGCTCCCTCTTCCTTGCCGCGTACGTACAGGGCGCGAATGCCGGGGGCACCAAGGTGAGCGCCCCAAAGGGGAAAACTGAACTCGCCGCCCCGGCAGCCCCTGACTTCTCCCTGAAGGACCTCTCCGGGAAGACCCGCTTCCTCCGGGACTACAGGGGAAAGGTGGTGCTCCTGTATTTCACCACCACCTGGTGCCCGTACTGCAAAAAGGATATCCCGAGCCTGAAAAAGCTCTATGCCTCCATGAAAGGCAAGAGTTTCGAGATGCTTGCCGTCTATGTCAACGAAAGCCCCACACGGGTGGCATCCTTTGCCTCCAAGAATGCGCTGCCCTACCCCATCCTCGTGGACAGCGACGCAGCAGTTGCCCGCAACTACGGTATCCGCGGAGTGCCCGCCAAGATCCTCGTGCGCAAGGACGGCACCATCGGATGCTGGCCCTGCGCCGACGTGGAGGGAAGCATACAGGAGTTCCTGAAGGAGAAGTAGCGCGCCCGCCAGAGAAGGCATGCCTGGGAAAAGTTGACCTGATCATTTTGGAGATCTCGCCTTTCACCAGGCGAGATCTCCAAAATGATCAGGCTCGATTAAAAAACCTTCTGGGAATGAGTGCTGGGGCTTCAGATGCCCCTCTGCCCGGATATTCCCGGCCCTTGCAGGGTCACTCGCCAGGGACACGCCGGAGCCCGACGATCTCCTCGGCAACCTTCACCGCCGCCACCCCGTCCTTCCCATACCGGGCGCCCAGGGATTCCGCATACTCACGGGTTACCACCGCCCCTCCCACCATGAAGGCGCAGCTCAGGCCGGAGGCCCGCACCCGCTCGATGGTCTGGCGCATGTTCACCATGGTCGTGGTCATGAGCGCCGAAAGGCCCACGATGTCGGGCCGGTGACGTTCAATGGCCTCCAGGAGCGCCTCGGCCGGGACATCCTTGCCCAGGTCCACCACCTCGAACCCGTTGTTCGCGAGCATCAGGGCAACGATGTTCTTGCCGATATCGTGGATGTCTCCCTTGACCGTGGCCAGAAGGATCTTTCCCTTGCTGGCAGCCGGGGTGCCTTCCTCCCGGATCTGCGGCTCTATGAGCTCGAAGGCCTGCTTCATGGTCTCGGCGCTGGCGATGAGCTGGGGGAGAAAGTAGGTCTTGTGTTCGTAGAGCTCTCCCACCTTCCTTATGGCAGGGACCATGTACTCGTCCACGAGCCTGCGTGCGCTCACCTTCCCGGCCCTCGCCTCC
>JAJFUP010000197.1 GCA_021372395.1 Deltaproteobacteria bacterium | reverse complement strand
AGGCGCACCGCTTTGCCGTGAAGTACCACCGGCAACTGCGATCCCGCACCGCAACCTCCGGGTTCGAGGAGATCCCCGGCATCGGCCCCCGAAAGGCGAAAACCCTGCTCATGCATACGGCACACCTGCCCGACCTCTCGCGGATTACGCCTGCAGACCTGGAGGGTGTCAGGGGGCTGACAGAAAAGGACATCGTGAATATCCTTGCCCACTTCGGGAAGGCCGGGTAAATTTCGTAAAACTTCTTTTCACCCTCCCTCAACCGGGTTATACATATCCTGACTATCGGTCTGAGTTGGGACGGAATCCTGTACGGCGTGCCCAAGAACCCTGACAAAGGCTCGATGAAAATGAACCATTGAACAAAAGGGTGCAGCGATCTATCGGCTGGTCGCTGCAGGACAGGAGGATGGTCGGGCCGCCATCCGGAGGGGAGCCGGGTTTAAGAGCCCGGCTTCATACCCCAACGAGGCTTCATGTCTGCTGGGTAACTTCTGGAGGCGATCATGAACAAGGACGTGCAATCAAACGACCGGCAACCGATGCAGATGGGTTGCCTCGCACTTCTCGTGCGCATCACCTGGATGATTTTCGGCAACCTGGTACTGATCCTCACCGCATTTTCCATTGCTCTCCGTAAGGCAGGCATGGTGCTGGACATCGTCTTCTGGACCGCTGCGGCAGGCCTCATCCTTGTCCGCTACCTGGACATCACCGTGTTCGGAGGCTTCACCAAAGACTTTGAACCCGCAACCCTCAAAGACTGGCGCCTCTATTCCCTGATGCTTCTGGCGGCCTCCGGCGTGCTCTGGCTCCTGGCCCACGGGGCTGCCCTCGTACTGTAACCCGGGGCCTCCCCCACTTGGGCATCCTCCATTCTCAGCCTGATATTTCACATGTGTCCGGACAATCGACCCACGCGACCCCACTCCGATCTTCCATTTGCAGAAGCCCTGTTCTATAATCATTCGCATGACAGAGAAAGACCACGACTCCCCGTTCACGTTCGAAGGAGAGTACGGCCCCATGCTGCGCCCTTTTATCAGGCGCCTCTTCTCTCCCATCAATATACCCGAGCTCTACAAGGAGTCCATTACCTCGCTCTCCGGTCAGGGGCACATCGTATTCGCCCACAGCGCGAAAAGCTCCATCGATGCGCTGCTGCTCAATTTCAGGCTGAAAAAGGAAGGCCTGCCCTACCCCTCCATCATATTCGGGCACTCATTCCCCTTCCTTCAGCCCATAGGCAAGATCGGATCGTTTCTTGCCGGCCTGTTCAGGGGCAGACGATCACCGTTCGCCGACGGTTACTACCGGAAGCTCCTGGGTGACTCCCGACAGGCATCGATGCTCTTCCTCGACAGCGAGCCAGGCCGGGGCTGCCCGGACCCTCTCCTGGAACTCATCAGGATCCAGCGTGATATAGAAACCCCCATCTATCTCGTACCCCAGCGCATCGTCTACCAGAGGGCCCCCCTCAAGCTCAAGGACGCATCCGGAGAGGAGCGCCTCATGATCAGGGGCTTCAGGAAAATGCTCACGCTTGTCAGGGGCCGGGAGCGCGGGTTCGTGGAACTCGGCGAACCCATCAATCTGATGGACCAGCTCAAGCGAACCCGCGGAGGGGCCAAGCTCCTCGAGGAGATCGCCTCGGATACCAGGAACGAGCTGCTGCAACGCCTCGCCGCTCTCGGGAGCAACATCTCGGGGGCACCCATCCGCGACAGATCCTTCCTCATGCAGAAGACCTTGAAAGACCCGACGCTCCAGTCGTTCCTGAGGTCCTTTGTCCAGGAAAACTCGAAGTCCATGGAAGAGGTGGAGCAGGTGGTTTCCCGCAATCTCGACCAGATCGCCTCAAACATGAGCCCCACGGTCGTCAGTCTCATGAGCAGGGCTCTTTCATGGATCTTCAACAATATCTATGAAGGCCTGGATGTTGATCCCAAGGGCCTCCAGGCGGTCAGGGAGACGGCCCGGAAGGGTTCTCTGGTCTATGTCCCCTGCCACAAGAGCCACATCGATTACCTGATCCTCTCCCACTTCCTCTACCAGAGCTGGATGAGCGTCCCGGTCATCGCCGCGGGCATCAACCTCGCGTTCTTCCCCATGGGCGCCCTGCTCAGACGGGGAGGTGCCTTCTTCATGAGGCGCACCTTCAAGAACAACCCTCTCTATGCACAGACCTTTGCGGCCTATGTGAGGACCCTGCTGGGAGAGCGCATCCCGCTGGAGTTCTTCATCGAGGGAACCAGGAGCCGCTCCGGCAAGCTCATGCTCCCCAAGAAAGGGCTCCTCTCCATGATCATCCAGGGCTGGGAGTCGGGTGTGAGCAGGGACGTGATCTTCGTCCCGGTCTACATGGGGTACGACACGGTGGTGGAGGAGAACTCCTACATCAGCGAGATGAAAGGCGAACCCAAGAAGAAGGAATCGTTCTTCCAACTCCTGAAAGCGGGCTCCATCCTCAAGAACCGCTACGGGAAGGTCTATATCCGTTTCGCCAGTCCCATGTCACTCAACGAGTACATGAAGAATCAGGCCTCCTACTCGGACATGAACGCCGACCGGAAGGAGTCCCTCTACGACGATGTCGCCCGGAAGATCATCTCGGCCATCTATCAGCAGACCGTGGCAACCCCTTTTGCCCTCATCTCGTGCGTTCTCATGAGCTCTTCAGCCGCCATGGAGGAAGAGACGGTGAAAAAGGGCTTTCACACCTTCATGACCTATCTCAGGAATCAGGGGTGCAACCTCTCGTCCACCCTCGCCAATGAGGAGGATGCCTTCACCGAGGTTTTTGCCCTGCTCAAGAACAAGAGTCTCATCACCATCGACGAGGGCGAGACCGAGGGCGATCCGAATCTCGTCGTGGTGGACAACGAAGACAGGATTCACCTGGAGTACTACAAGAACACCATTCTCAACTTCTTCGTTCCGGCATCGCTCATTGCAAGCGTGCTGCTCAAGAATCCCCGCGGAATCGTCGAGAAGGACCTTCAGGAACAGGTCATGAACCTGGGTACCCTCCTGGAGAACGAGTTCATTCTGGACAAGGAGAGCACGCTGATGGCAGTGCAGTTCATGGCCTCCACAGGGATCGTTACGGTTACCAAGGGCATGTACACTGTAAACGAAGAGGCCTCTGATACCCTCAGGATGTTCGCGGGACTCATCGAGAACTACCTGGAATCCTACCTGTGTGTAGCGCGCGACATCACCAAGGTGAAGGGCGCAAGCGACAAGGACGCCTTGAAGAAGATCAACCGCTACGCCACGAGGATGTTCAAAAAGGGAGAGATCAAGCGGTTCGAGGCCTTGTGTCTGCCGGTGTACAAAGGGGCGTTGGATACATTCAGAACCAAGGGGCTCATCGATGACCAGAATCGCATCACGGATGAGCAGGGTTTCAAGGAGCTTGTTCATGAGATCGAGGAGTATCTGGAGATATAGCGGTGTCGTATCGTTTCTTCTCATCGCTGCGTTCGTAACGGGATGTTCTCACGTTCCCAGGCAGTACCCGGGCCCGGGATGGGTGCAAACAGGAACGGCATCCTGGTATGGGGAAGACTTCCACGGCAAGCCCACGGCATCCGGTGAGGTCTACGACATGTACGGGTACACGGCCGCACACAAGACGATCCCGCTCGGCAGCAAGGTGCGGGTGACGAACCTGGATAACGGCAGGCAGATCATCGTCCCTGTCAACGACCGGGGACCGTTCGTGGGTGACAGGATCATCGACATGTCCTACGGATCTGCCCAGCGGCTCGACATGGTGGAAGAAGGTCTTGCCAAGGTAAGGATCGAAGTGCTAGAAATTCCTCATACCTACACGGGGGGAAGATATACTCTTCAGTTCGGTGCCTTCGCCGAGAAGAACAACGCCCGAAAGCTTGCGATCCAGCTCGAATCCAGGGGGTACAAGCCGAGCATCGAGGAGGCCAATGTCCGCGGCAACACCATGTACCGGGTCCGCCTCGGATCGTTCAATTCCATCGAGGGAGCACAGTCGCTCGGGCAGGCTCTCACGACTGCGGGGATCTCCTGCTACGTTGTCGGGCTGTGAACATACTGATACAGGACTGAAACCACTATATGAAGGAGGATAGAGTGACATGAGTGAGATCCTTGATGTCGTTGCACGGGAAATTCTTGATTCACGGGGAAATCCGACCATCGAGGTAGACGTCTACCTGTCCACGGGCGACATGGGGAGGGCATCAGTCCCCTCCGGTGCCTCCACCGGCTCATACGAGGCAGTCGAGCTCAGGGACGGCGATCCCAAGAGATACAGGGGCAAAGGGACGCTGAAGGCGGTCGAAAACGTGAACACCAAAATCGCACCGAACCTTGTAGGCATGGATGCATTCGACCAGGTGGGGATTGACAAGCTGATGCTGGACCTCGACGAGACCGAGAACAAGTCGAAGCTCGGTGCGAACGCAACCACCGGGGTCTCCGTTGCGGTGGCACGCGCTGCAGCGACCTTCCTGGGCCTCCCGCTCTTCAGGTATCTGGGCGGGGCCTTCGCCAGGGAGATTCCGGTACCGCAGATGAACATCATCAACGGCGGCAAGCACGCGGACAACAACGTCGACCTGCAGGAGTTCATGGTCACGCCCATCGGCGCGCCGAACTTCCGCGAGGGCTTACGCTACGCTGCCGAAACCTTCCACGCGCTCAGAGACATCCTCATCAAGAACGGCTACGCCACGGGCGTGGGCGACGAGGGCGGGTTTGCGCCGAACCTGAAATCGAATTCCGAGCCCTTCGAGCTCATCGTGCAGGCCATCGAGAAGGCGGGCTACAAGCCCGGCGTCGACGTGGCCATCGCCATCGATGCAGCGGCCAGTTCCTTCTTTGCGGACGGCAAGTACATCCTCGCATCCGAGAAGGACCCGGAGCGGTCTGCCGTGGAGATGATCGACTTCTACGAGGAACTGGTCAACAAGTACCCCATCGTCTCCATCGAAGACGGGCTTGCTGAAGACGACTGGGACGGCTGGAAGCTGCTCATGCAGCGCCTGGGAAACCGCATCCAGATCGTGGGCGACGACCTGTTCGTGACCAATGCCAAGTTCCTGGCACGGGGCATCAAGGAGAAGGCCGCCAACTCCGTCCTCATCAAGGTCAACCAGATCGGCACGCTCACCGAGACCATGCAGACCGTGGAGATGGCACGTCGTGCCGGGTTCACCACCGTGTTTTCCCACCGCTCCGGCGAAACCGAAGATGCATGGCTTGCCGACGTGGCAGTGGGCTACAGCGGCGGCCAGCTCAAGACCGGCTCCACTTCCCGGGGCGAACGCCTCGCCAAGTACAACCAGCTGTTGCGGATCGAAGAAGAGCTGGGCTCTTCAAGCGTGTTCAGGGGCAAAGACGCGCTCTACAGCATCAAGAGATAGGTATTCGTGAACAGCAAGGGGCGGGTTTCAAACCCGCCCCTTGCAATATCTCTTATCTCATCGATACTTTTTCGGACGGATCGAGCTCACGTCACCCAGGATAGGCCTTGACCCGTCCGGCCATGGACATCGAGGAGACGATCCATTGCTCGGGTATCGCAAAACAGGATGTGGTCAAGGTAAATCGTAATGCCGAAATCAATGATTCTGCCTTTGATGATTCACACATATTTCTTGAACCATGTCACGGAGATATTTCTCAAGAGTTGATTGTTGCTTTCATTAAACTTGATGCTATTATTGATCCTCATACTGTTCCTTTTGGAGATTGAGAAATCATGAGAAATTTCATTGCCTTCATTCTCATGATGATAGTTTCAGTGCCTATCACCCCTGCCTCTGTCATGGGTCGGGAAATTGCACCCATAGTATCAGTGGATTGGCTGGAAAAGAACTTGGCGAACCCGAAACTGGTGGTCGTGGATATCCGCAAGGTGGAGGAGTACAGGGCCGGCCATATCCCAGGTGCGTATAATGTCTTTCATATTGCCCTTTCACCCAGTAGACATGGATTGAGGAACGAACTACCCTGGGATGACGACCTGCGGGATGTTTTGTCTTCCGCAGGCATAGCTGCCAATTCTCTGGTCGTGGTAGCTGGCGATAACAACTGGCTATGTGACAGGTTCAGCATGACCAGGGTGGCCATGACCCTCATATATGCAGGAGTTCCAAATGTGGCCGTACTGGACGGAGGCACAAATAAGTGGGAGACCAGCGGCAAAGCGATCTCAACGGTGG
>JAJFUP010000237.1 GCA_021372395.1 Deltaproteobacteria bacterium | reverse complement strand
GGCGTGCCCGGAGGGGGAAGTTTTTACCACCTGAACTCGCTCAGGAACCTGAACCTCGCCTGGGCCGGTGCCGGGCAGAGGGAGCAGACCAGGTTCCTGCGCATGCCGCTCATCGCTCAGGAGATCGCATCGGCACAGGCACCGCCAGTCCGCATGGCGTGGGTCGACGGGGCGAACCCGGTCAACCAGGCCCCCGGATCCCGGCAGCTGACACGTGTGTTCGAGCGCCTCGAGTTCATGGTGGTGGTGGATGCATTCATGACGGACACCGCGTCATACGCCGATCTCATTCTTCCTCCCACCCTCATGTTCGAGCACGAGGACATCGTCGCTTCCTTCATGCACGACTACGTGCAGTATGCAAGGCCGGTCTTCGATCCGCCCGGTGAGGCTAGAAGCGACTTTTGGATACTCACGGAACTGGGCGCCCGCCTCGACCCGCCCATCGTGCTGCCCGATGCCGGGACATGCCTGGAGGAGTCTCTCTCCTCGCCTTATCTCGAGACCACACTGGCGGAGCTGAGAGACAGGGGCTTTACGCGAGCCTGGAGGCCCCAGGTCGCCTACGAAGGACTCACCTTCGACCATGAAGACGGCAGATACCGGTTTCCGGAAAGGCTCCATGACGAGGCAGGTCCTCCCCAGGGCTATCCCTTGAGGCTGCTCAGCCTCGTGAGGAGGGAGGCCGTCCACTCGCAGATGCTGCCCGAAGGACAGGGGATGCCGCCCGTGATCTTTGTCTCGCCTGACTGTCCGGCGCTCTCAGACATCGACACGAGCAGTCCCGTGGCACTTGTTTCCCCCCTGGGCCGGCTGCGCGTGCGCATCGAGACCCGCGAAAACATCCACCCGGAGGTGGTGGTGTACCGCAGGGGCGACTGGATGAAGCTCGGCGGCGGTATAAACCAGCTCATAGAACCCCGCCTGACCGACATGGGAACCGGGACCGCATACTACGACCAGTATGTGCGGCTGGAAAACGTATAAATCAGGGGAGGGGCTTTAACGAGATGGCTCATGCGCTCGATATCCCGGACAGCCTGTCCTGCCGGTGCCGGCGATGGTCCGAAGGTTTGAGGCCGATCAAGGACATGGGCTCCTGTATCGGGTACATGGAGCGCGAGCTGCCGGAGCTCCTCGAGGACAACGATCTCTTCAGGGAGATCCTGAGGGCCATCGTGGAGAGAGACAGCTACCCGGATATCAACACGGACACCATGTTCGTCAACGAGATCGTCCTCTTCCGCGACCCGGTACGGGGTTTTTCCCTGAGGATGTGCCTGTGGGGCCCGGGCGAGTACGACCCTGTCCACGATCACAACTCCTGGGGCGTCATCGGCACCGTTTCCGGCTGTCTCACGGTCGTCGGCTACCAAAGGCTCGATGGCGGCAGTGACGAGCGCTGCGCCGTCATCGAGGAGGCCGGGCGCGAACTCCTGCCCGTCGGCTGCACCTACTCGGTGCTGCCCCTGAACCAGGGCATCCACTGTACCGGGAACGCCGATGCCTCGGCCATCGTCCAGGTGGGTGTCTATGGCAAGAATATCACGGGCAGGAACTATATCCACGCCTTTGACCCCGCAACCGGCGAGATCTCGCGGCTTTACTCCCCGCAGGCAAAGAAGCGGATGCTTGCCCGGCAGGCTCTCCTCTCCCTGTAAGATCACCGTGCTTTGAGCCCCATGCGGCCGGCGGATGTCGCTCCCGCAAGCCCTTTCCCCCGGCCAGGGCTTGGCTTGCTGCTCTCCCACGCCGGAAGGCACCCGAAATGTCTCTGAGGATTGATAATTTTGTCCTTGTGCGTATACTACTCCCATAAAGGAGATGTCATGAACGAAAGTCAGCTCAAACCGGTAAACCACTATTTCCATGCCACCTGTGAAAGAAACCCGGACCGTCCGGCCCAGCTCTTCAATCCGGACCTGTACCAGGGGGATCACGGGGGAAGGTTCGGCTATAGAGAAATGCTCGAGCGGGTCGAAGACCTGGCCTGCGGACTGCTGAGCATAGGCTTCGAGCGGCAGGACAGGGTCGGGATCATGTCGAAGAGCTCCCCCTACTGGACCCAGGCGGATATGGCGATATCGGATTGCGCCGGGGTGAGCGTCACCATCTACTCCACGCTCTCCTTCGGCGAGGTGTCCTACATCCTCAACGACTCCGCATGCAGGTACCTCTTCGTGGAAAGCGAAGAGATCCTTGCCGGGATCCTGGGCGGCATCACTCAACTGCCGGCCCTGCAGAAGATCGTCGTGATGGACCTGGCCTACCAGGGTGACCGTGACCGGACTCTCGGCCTGAGCGAGCTCATGGAAGAGGGGCGGTCGTGGAAGAGGGAGAATTATCCCCGCTACCAGGAGCGCTGGCAGGGCGTCACGCTCGATGACTGGTACACGATCCTCTACACCTCGGGAACCACTGGAAAGGGCAAGGGGGTCATTCTGACCCACTGGTGCGTATCCTCCCGCATCGAGGAGACCAACCGGTTTTTCTCCCGCTACGGCATGGACATCACGGAACAGGATGTCACGCTGTGCTTCCTGCCCCTTTCCCACATCTTCGAGAGGGGCTCGTGCCAGATTCTCGCCCTGTGCCGGGGTGCCTGCATCGCGTATGCGGACAGTCCCGGCACCCTGCTGGGAGACATGCAGAAATACAACCCCACCTGGATAAACTGTGTCCCGCGCCTCTACGAGAAGATATTCATCACCTTCCAGGAGCAGATGAGCGCCAACCCCACGAAGAAGAGGCTCTTCGACATGGCCCTTGCAGTGGGGAAGGAGGCCCTGGAATACCGCAGGGACGACCACGGCTGCTACGACATGTCCCCCGGTCTCGATCTTACCTCCCGGCTCCCCTTAAGCCTGAGAATCCGGTTCATGCTCGCGGACAAGCTGTTTGCAAAGATCAGGGCACTGTTCGGCAAACGGTTCCGGTTCTCCTTTTCCGCGAGCGCCGGCATCGCCCCGGACCTTCTTCTCTTCTACTATACCCTGGGCCTCGCCGTGGTCGAAGGGTACGGATCCACCGAGAGCTGCAACGCGTGCATACTGAACCCCATAACGGCGTGCAACCCTGGGTACATGGGGATCGAGGCGAACGGGTCCGTCACCAGGATCGCCGAAGACGGCGAGCTCGAAATCTCCGGCGCAGGGATCTTCAAGGGATACCTCAACATGCCCGAGGATACGAGGGACAGCTTCACCCCCGACGGGTGGTTCAGAACCGGCGATGTGGTCCAGAGGGACAATCTGGGGTACTACCGCATCGTGGACAGGAAGAAGGCCATCATCTGCACTGCAGTGGGGAAGAATATAGCACCGGCGAAACTGGAGAACCTCTTCTCGTTGAGCCACGTCATCGAGCAGATCTTCTTCATCGGGGACGAGAGGAACTTCATCACCGCGCTGGTGGTACCGAACTTCGGCCACTTCATCGCGTTGTTCGACCGGGAGGGCATCTCCTATGACAAGACCAGGCTCGAGTTCCTGGATCTCGGTGGACTGAGGATATGCACCGGGGTCGGCGACGACTTCGTCTCCCTGCCACGCTTGAAGGAGCTCATAGACAGGGATGTCCAGGAAGCCAACGCAGGCCTCGAGAGCTTCGAGAAGATAAAGAAGTACACGATCCTCAGGCAGCGGTTCACCGAGGACAACGGCATGCTCACCCCGACCCAGAAGACGAAGAAGAAGGTGATCCTCACCGGATACGAAGATGTCATAGACAGGATGTATTCCTAGGAGAGCTGCCAAGGGCCGTCACCCGGGGGAACCTAACCCCCCGGATATTCATGAGGGCACCCTGCGCGAACAGGAGACGGCATGAACATACGGAAGGCATTGATCGAATCGGTTCACGCAAAATGTTCCGGCTCCCTGCATGTCAGGGTCGACCGGTTCATCAAGTCACCGGTTCAGGATGAAAAGATATCGTCGTTCAGCGTGGCAACCCTGGAGAACGGTGCGATCGGGATAAGCTACAATCTCTTTCACCGAGACCCGGTCGAGTTGGAGCGGTACCTGACATGGGATCCGCACGTGGTTGTCGGCCGGGAGGCCCGGGAGGTCATGGGGTACTCGCTGTCGGACGACGCGCTGGAGAGCACCGCGGGCATGGCGGTGCTCAATGCCCTGTCTCAGGGCTTCATGAGGGAGAACCCCGGGGCATACCGCATGGATTTCGAGACGGACGTCATGGACCTGATCGGGCTGGACAGCACCACCACGGTGGGCCTGGTGGGATATTTCTCCCCCATGATCAAGAACCTCATGAGCAGGGCGGGAGAGGTGATCGTTCTCGAAAAATCCCAGGAAATTCTGGCAGGCTCGTATCCCTTTACCATGACTGCCGACCCGGCCATGCTGCAGCGGTGTGACAAGGTCCTGATGACGGCCACGACGGTCCTGAACGACACCCTGCCGGGCTTGCTTCCCCACTGCGCAGACGCGAGTTTCGTGGGGGTGATGGGACCGACGGCGGGGTTCCTCCCCGACGCGTTGTTCGATCTCGGTGTCCATGCCGTGGGCAGCACCTTCATCGATGACCCCGGGCTGTTCCTCGAACGGTTCTCCACCGGGATCAAGTGGGGAGATGCCGCCCGGAAGGTGTGGATCATCCGGGAAGGTTGAAAAAGAGGACCAAAATGGCACACGTAAGGGAACACACGACGCAATGCAGGGGGGAGATGCCGTGAAGGAGAGATTCTTCGGGTCGGACGGGACAAAAGAGGGGGCGCTGTCTTCTCTGCGTTCGCTCCTGGAGGCGACGGATCATCCTTTTGCCCGGGGCGGTTCTGTGGGAATCAAGCTTCACTGGGGGGAGAGAGGCAACCACAGCTTCCTGGATCCGCTCTATGCCCGGGAGGTGGCGTCATGGCTCCTCGACCAGGGGGCCAAGCCCTTCGTCTTCGACACGTCGGCCCTGTATTCGGGCGGCAGACGCACCGGGAAAGACTCCCTCGATACGGCCCGGCAGCACGGATACACCGAAGATTTCCTCGGCTGCCCCGTGGTGATGGCCGACGGTTTGGACGGCCGGGATGTCGTCGATATCCCGGCATCCTGCAAGCACTTCAAGACCGTCCAGGTCGCCTCGCTTACGGAAAAGACCGCAGGTTTCGTCATATTCTCCCACTTCAAGGGCCACCTGGCCTCCGGCTTCGGCGGCGCCATCAAGAACATCTCCATGGGCTTTGCCTCAAGGGCCCAGAAGCAGCGCATGCACGCCGATGTGTACCCCGTGCTCAACGCCAGGAAGTGCACCCGGTGCGGTGTCTGCATGGAGGTCTGCCCCTCCGGAGCAGCCGTTCTGATGCCCGATGAATACCCCACGTACGACAGGGAGAAGTGCATCGGGTGCGCCCAGTGCATCGCCCTGTGCCCGGAGCTTGCCCTGCGGATCCTGTGGGGTGCCGATGATGCGGCCTTCCAGGAGAAGCTCGTGGAGACCGCCGCCGCTGTCTGGCGGATCATCCGGGACAAGACCGTGCTCATCAATGCGCTCATCGGGATCAGCGCCGAATGCGACTGCCTGCCCGGTAAACTGGAAATCATCGCGCCGGACCTCGGTTTCCTCGGCGGCACCCACCCGGTCGGCCTCGATGAGGAGTCGGTGGCCCGGGTGGGGGCATCGGTCATCGAGAAGGCCCACCCCCGCATCCTCTGGCAAAGACAGTTCGCGTATGCCAGGGAGATCGGATTCCATGAATGACAGCGCTCGGCCTTCCCGGTATCCAGCCGGGACAGCATCAGGGGCGGGGTGGACAATGACGCTCGCCCTGCTGATCCTTCTGGCCTCGAGCGTCTTCTCCGGCTGCGACGACCTCTGTACCAGGGCAATGGTCGGCTTTACCGGGGATGACGGCCTGAGGGTCTGGATCGACATCTCGAGGTGCGTGAGTTTCCCCCTCGACAAGGAGGATGCCACCCTGATCATGGAGGAGTCGCCTTGCCCGTGCCAGGGGGATCTCGAGCTCCAGGACGATTTCTGGCAGCATGAAGAGCCGGGCTGTGCCATCTACATCAACGTAGACACGGGTGATGTGGAGTGCTTCTCGGGCTGAAGCCCGGCAGCTCGACGCGGGGATGCGGGTATGGAGGAAGAGAAAAGGTATCACATCGGATTTTCAAGGCAGGATCTCGGGGCCGATCCCACGCCGTATGCCCTGATCTGCGGCGATCCCGACCGTACGCGGAAGATGACGGAGGGCTTCGGGGGCGTGAAGCTGGAGAGGCTCCTTTCGGAAAAGAGGGGGCTCGTGAGCTGCCTCGTCTCGCTCCCCTCCGGACGGAAGATCGTGTGCGCCACGAGCGGTATGGGGGCGCCATCCATGAGCATCGTGGCTAGCGAGCTCTTTTCCGTGGGTATCCGCGTCATGGTGAGGGTGGGCACCACCGGTTCCATCCGGGAGGATGTGAAGGCCGGCTCCATCGTGATCTCGCGGGCCGCCTTGTGCAGGCAGGGAGCAGCCCATGACATCGCGCCCGTGGAATACCCCGCCGCTGCAAGCCCGTTCCTCACTGCCGCGCTCGTGGAGGCGGCCGAGGGTGTCGGCTCCACCTGGCACCTCGGCATCACCGCTTCGGTTGACACCTTCTACGAGGGCCAGGAGAGGGTCGATTCCCTGGCCGGAGGACATCTCCTTCGCCGCCTGCAGGGTGTAACGGAAGAGTACCGCACCTTAGGCATTCTCAACTACGAGATGGAGGCAGGCACGCTGTTCAAGATGGCAGGAGTGTACGGCTTTGCCGCCGGGTGCGTGTGCGCGGTGATCTCCGACCGGACGGCCGGCGAGGCGATCCACCTCGGGATCAAGGAGCGCGCCGAGGCGGATGCCATCCGGGTGGCCTTGAGTGCCATCGGGTCCTTCGATGAGCGCTACCTGGACAAGGCGTTCTTGAGGTAAGCCCTTGCGCCCCGGATCCTTCAGGAAGATCCCTCGGGCTCCTTTCCCGTGAACCCAGGAACAATTCCACGTCAGCTGAAGTTGCACACCTTCGTCAGGGTCAGGAAGGCCCGTGCGGAGAGTTTTTTTCGTGCCGCCGAATATCCTGAAGGTTCCCGGAAAGATTGCCCTTGAATGGGAACCGGGGAGTGTCCTAGGAAAGGGAGATACGTCTGTTTCGGGGCGGATGAGCGAAAGGATGACGGAGAGATGGACGACTACCTGGTGAGGATCATCACGCAAGAGAAGAATGTCCTTGGTCTCGCATGCATCACGACAAACCTCGTGAACGATGCCAGGAAGATGCACGGGACATACCCCACCGCCACGGCCGCCCTGGGCAGGGCGCTCACCGGGGGGGCGCTGCTGGGGGCTCTCCTGGACGAGGGCCAGAGGGTGGCGCTCAAGTTCGCGGGGGACGGGCCGCTCAGGAAGATCGTCGTGGAGGCCGAAGGCGACGGAACGGTCCGCGGCTATGTGGCCGAGCCCCAGGTGGAACTCCCGCCCGTCAACGGCAAGCTCGACGTGGGAGGGGCGCTGGGCCGGGAGGGGTTCCTCACCGTGACCAGGGATCTGGGGGTCAAGACGCCCTACAGCGGCGTCGTGAAGCTCTACACCGGAGAGATAGCCTCCGACATCGCCTACTACCTGAGCGAGTCGGAGCAGGTCCCCTCGGCGGTTGCCCTGGGTGTCTTCGTGGAGCCCGACCTCAACGTCTCGGCTGCAGGCGGTTTTCTCATCCAGTCGCTGCCGCCGGCCGATGAGGCGCTCATCGATGAGCTCGCCACGAGGATCGAAGGGATGCCGCCCGTGACCCGGCAGCTCAAGGACGGCAAGACCCCCGAGGATCTCCTTGCCGGGCTCTTCTCGGGCATACCCTACCGGATCATCGAGACGAGGAAACTCTCCTTTAAATGCTCGTGCTCCAGGGCGCGGGTGGAGCATGCCCTCATCACCCTCGGCCCCCTCCAGATGGAGGAGGTCATCAGGGAGCAGGAGGTCTTCGACATCTCCTGCCAGTTCTGCCGCAGAAAATACATGTTCAGCAAAGAGCAGCTCGAGCGTCTGCTCCACGAGATGCACTGACACGGATCCACGCAGCAGATTCGAGGCTACAGGAGAGGAAGGAGATACCCCGGCCTGCCGGTGAGGGCTTTCTCGCGCCGTCCGGCGGTATGCCGACCGACAGGGAGTGATGCATATGAGGAAGGAGTTCAGCCCCAGCTACGGCAAGTGGTTCCTCACGGATGTCGTGCACGCCATCGAGAACTACGCGCTCATCGAAAGGTCCGAGAAGGTCTGCGTGGCACTCTCGGGCGGGAGAGACAGCACCACGCTGCTCTCCATCCTCTGG
>JAJFUP010000227.1 GCA_021372395.1 Deltaproteobacteria bacterium | reverse complement strand
CAGCTCCACCGTGGCCGGTCTGGCCACAGCATTCGGTTCGGGCGCAATGACCAACTCGATCTCGGACCTGGAGCAGTCCAAGTGTTTCCTCATCACCGGTACGAACACCACCGAGAACCACCCGGTGATCTCCACCTTCATTAAGAGGGCGGTCACCCAGCACGGCGCCAAGCTCATCCTCGTCGACCCGAGGAACATCGAGCTGGCGAAGTTCGCCACTGTCTGGCTCAGGCAGAAGCCGGGCACGGACATCGCCTGGATCAACGGCCTGATGAACGTGATCATCAGCGAGGGTCTGCAGAATCAGGAATTCATCGCCGAGCGCACCGAGAACTTCGAGGCCCTCAAGGAGACGGTGAAGAAATACACCCCGGAATACGTGGAAAAGATAACCGGGATCCCGGCCGAGGAGCTCAAGAAGGCGGCACGCCTCTATGCCGGCTCGGGTGCCTCGTCCATCGTCTATGCCATGGGCATCACCCAGCACATCAATGGGACCGACAACGTGAAGTCATGCGCGAACCTGGCCATGCTCACGGGCAACATCGGACGGCCCGGCACCGGCGTCAACCCGCTGAGGGGCCAGAACAACGTGCAGGGCGCCTGCGACATGGCCTGCCTGCCGGGGAACCTCCCGGCATACAAGAAGGTCACCGAGGCAGCCGACCGGAAGCCCTTCGAGGACGCCTGGGGCGTGACGCTGCCTGCAACAGCAGGTCTTACCATGCCCAAGATCATCGATGGGGCTGGAAAGGGGACAGTAAAGGCCGTCTACGTGATGGGCGAGAACCCCATGATGTCCGATCCGGACATCGCACACGTGGAAAAGTCGCTCAAGAACCTCGAGTTGCTCATAGTTCAGGACATCTTCCTCAACGAGACCGCCCGGATCGCTCACGTGGTGCTGCCGACGGCTGCCTGGGCAGAGAAGGACGGGACCTTTACCAACACGGAACGAAGGGTGCAGATGGTCCGAAAGGCTGTCGATGCACCGGGAGAAGCCCGACAGGACTGGGAGATCATCAAGGATCTCGCGTGCAAGATGGGGGCGAACTGGGGCTACACCACCGCCCGGGATATCCTGGACGAGATCAACAAGACCACCGCATCGTACGCAGGGATCACCTTCGACCGGCTTCAGGACAAAGGCATCCAGTGGCCCTGTCTGAACACGGAGCATCCGGGCACCCCAATACTCCACACTCATGCATTCACCAGGGGCAAGGGGCTCTTCACCGTATGCGAGCACGTACCGCCCGCCGAGCAGACCGACAAGGAATACCCGTTCCTCCTGACCACGGGGAGGATACTCTACCAGTACCACACCGCCACCATGAGCCGGCGATCCAAAGGCCTCGTGTCCCGTACCCCGGGAGTCTTCGTGGAACTCAACCCGGCGGATGCCGAGCAGCTCGGCGTAGCGCAGGGCGACAAGCTCGTGGTCTCCTCGCGCAGGGGTACCATCGAAGTAGCTGCGGATATCTCCGAGAAGTGCGACAAAGGGGTGGTGTTCATTCCGTTCCACTATAGTGAGGCTGCAGTCAACCGGCTCACGGGAACAGCGATCGACCCGGTGGCGAACATACCGGAATACAAGGTAAGCGCGGTGAAGATAAAAAAGGCTGTGTAACAAAAAGTGGTGGATTCTTCACACAAAAACACATAGAGATAGAAAAATACTACTTTAGATATGGAGGCATCCCATGGGTTTTAACACACCGTTACAGGTAGCTGAGGCAATTGCAAATTCAGGAAAGACGAAATCCTGTCTGCCGATCCTGCAGATGATCGTTCTCGGTCTTTTTGCAGGTGCGTATATCGGTTTTGGTGCAGAACTTGCGACCATGGTCGGGACGGGTGTAGCTGACAAACTGGGTCTCGGCGTGGCTAAGTTTCTCGGGGGAGCAGTGTTCTCCACGGGCCTGATGCTGGTAGTCATCGGGGGAGCCGAGCTCTTCACCGGGAACAACCTCATGACCATCGGACTCTCACAGAAACAGTTCGGGGTTACCGGACTCCTCTACAACTGGGTGGTTGTCTACATTGCAAACTTCATCGGTTCCGTGCTGCTCGTGTACATCATGTACGAGTCGAATCTCTGGCAGACCGG
>JAJFUP010000211.1 GCA_021372395.1 Deltaproteobacteria bacterium | reverse complement strand
CCCAAGAAGCTCCTGACAGCCCTTGAAGAAGGGGGAGGTGCGGGTTCCGTCCCCGATGTCGAGCTTCTCCTGAAGGAGTATTACGCATTGAGAGGCCTCGACGAGAGGGGGTACCCGAAAAAGGAGATGCTCGTCGAACTCGGTCTCGACGAACTCAAAGACAGACTGTACACATAATTTTTTCTTAAAGGAGGTATATTCCATGGCAAAAGTGAAGGCACTGACACAGGAATGGATGGATGCATACAAGGCGGCAATCGTGGCGGATCCCGACTATAAGCAGATTGCCAAGGACTGGGAGGGAAGCGTGGCCCTGGTCTGCAATCCAGACCCGGACAAGGGCGTGCCCGAGACGATTTATCTCTTCCAGGATTACTGGCACGGCGACGTGGGTGAATTTGTCGTGTGCGACAAGGCCAAGGCCGAGAGCGCGAAGTTCGTCATGACCGGCGACTACTCCCGCTGGAAGCAGGTTGCCCTCAAGGAGCTCGATGCCACCAAGGCCCTTCTGCAAGGCAAGCTGAAGATGAAGGGCGACCTGCCCTATGTGGTCCGGAACATCAAGACCGTGAACAAGGTCATCGACATCCTCGGGAAATTCGATACCCAGTGGCCCGATGACCCCGCGTGACAAAGAGGAGAGACACGGGAAACATCCTTCACGGGCATGGATACAGTTGAACCCGGGAAATACCCGGGGAGGCGCCTCAGCACCCTCGTGCAGGTGATGACGCTGGTCCACGGACATGTTTAAGGAGAGTGGTATGGCATACGAATCTGATCTGTCATTCAATTATCTCGGACCGACCAAGATCGTCTTCGGGGTCGATTCTTCGAAGGACGTCGAGATCGAAATGAGTACTCTGGGAGGGACCAAGGCGGTCGTTGTCACGGATGAAGGCATCATCAAGGCAGGACTCATCGATCACATCACCAAAGCGCTCGGCGGCAAGTGCGTGGGTGTCTTCAGCGACATCCCCCAGGATACCGGGGTCGAGGTCGTGGATGCGGGCGCAGCCTTTGCCCGGAAAAACGGTGCGGACATCGTCATCAGCGTGGGCGGGGGCAGCGTCATCGACACAGCCAAGGGCATGTGCATGCTGATTACCGAGGGTGGTACGCTTCGCGACTTCAACGGCATTCAACTCCTGACCAGGCCGCAGATCCCGCATATCGTCATTCCCACCACCGCCGGCACCGGCAGCGAGGTGACGAACGCTGCAGTCATTCTGGACAAAGCGATGGGCCAGAAGCGGCTGATCGTCGAGAATTTCAACATTCCCAGGCTCGGCATCCTCGACCCGAAGATGACCGCCAAGTTACCCAAGCTCCTGACCGCAGGCACGGGCATGGATGCCATGACCCATGCGGTGGAGGCGCTTCACGCCCTGCCGCACGAACCGATTACCGATGGCCTGGCCTTACATGCCATACGGTTGCTGTACAGGTATCTGCCTACTTGCGTGGAGAACGGGAACGATCTCGTCGCCAGGGGCCAGGTTCAGATCGCAGCGACCATGGCCGGCTGGGCATTCAGCATCGCCGGCATAGGCATCGTGCATGCCATGGCGCATTCCATCGGTGCCATTGCCCACGTACCCCACGGCTATGCAAACGGTATGCTCCTTGCCGAGTGCATGGACTTCAACCTGGAGAGTTGCCCCGACGCCTATGCCATGGTGGCCGAGGCCTTCGGCATACGCGAGAGGGGCATGGACGACCTGGATGCTGCCAGCGCGGCCGTTCGGGCCTTGAAGGAGTTCACGAAAAAAATCGGTCATCCCCAGAGGCTATCAGAATTCAAGGTGAACGAGGATGATATTGCAAAGGCTGCCGAGCTCAGCCTGGGTGACGGCTGCATCCTGAACAACCCGCGCATGGTGTTCGACTCATCCGAGGTGCTCGAAATCTTCAGGAAGGTCCTGTAGGGGTATCCGGAAGCAGG
The DNA here is from genome assembly GCA_021372395.1 of Deltaproteobacteria bacterium. Classification (GTDB taxonomy): domain Bacteria; phylum Desulfobacterota; class Desulfomonilia; order UBA1062; family UBA1062; genus MWEI01. The sequence goes on along the minus strand of JAJFUP010000211.1, from coordinate 14,614 downwards.
GAGGCCCGTGCACCCCTGCTTCCTTTAAGCGACGCTGCGTGAACGCGGCGTTTCACCGGGAGGGTCTGATATGACCGTGACAGAGAATCTTATCGAGAATCACGCAGAGGAGGTTCCCTTCTCCTTCATTCTCACCGAACTGCTCGGGTCGAACCTGGAGCAGAAACCCCAGAAGATGCGTACCTTTCAGAGCATGTACGGCGTGATCGCCATAGACCTCGTCGACATCGAGGCCGCGGTCACGCTCATCTTCGCAGGCGGCAAGCTGCGCATCGTACAGGGCATCGTGGGGAAACCCGATATCATCATCCAGACGGATTCCGACAAGGTCATCGGGCTCAACTCCATCACCATCAGGTTCGGCCTGCCCTACTACTTCGATGAAGCAGGCATCACGGTGCTCAAACAGATTGTCGGCGGGAAGCTGAAGATCAAGGGCATGCTCACACACCCCATCCTGCTGACCAGGCTCACCAAGATCATGTCGGTGATGTGAGGGGCGGGCTTACGCTCAGAGCACCTTTTTCAGGAAGGTCTTGACCCTCGGGTTTTCCATATGGCTCGAGAACAGGTCGCCGGGTTGGCCCTCGAAGATGAACTTGCCGTTGTCCATGAAGATGACCCGGTCGGCCATCTCGCGTGCAAAGCCCATCTGGTGGGTGACTATCACCATGGTCATGCCCTCGGAGGCCAGGTTCTTGATGGTGCTGAACACCTCGCCCACGAGCTCCGGGTCGAGGGCTGACGTGGGCTCGTCGAAAAGCATGAGCCTCGGCCGCATGGCCAGCGCCCTGGCGATGGCCACCCGCTGCTTCTGACCGCCCGAGAGAAAGGCCGGGAAGGCATCCTTCTTGTCCATGAGACCCACCTTGCCGAGCAGGTCGAGGGCGACCTCGCGGGCTTTTTCCCGGGACTCCCTCTTCACGGTTATGGGGCCCTCCATGACATTCTGGAGCGCCGTCATGTGCGGAAACAGGTGGAAGTGCTGAAAGACCATGCCGATCTCCGACCTCAGGGCGCTGATGATCTCCGGCTTCTCCAGCACGAGCCTGCCCTTCTTGTCTCTGCGGTACCCGACCTCAGTGCCGTCCAGCAGGATCTTCCCGTCATCCATCTTCTCGAGGAAGTTGATCATCCTGAGCAACGTGGTCTTGCCCGAGCCCGAAGGACCGATGATGACGATCCGCTCTCCCTTCTCGATATTGAGATCTACGTCATCCACAGCCTTGAGGCTGCCGAAATGCTTGACCACTCCCTGAAGCTCGATCATCGGTTTTCGTAAACCCCCAGTCTGTCCTCGATCTTCCTGAACGAGACGGTGAAGATGCTCGTGAGTACGAGGTAAATGATGGCCGCCTGAACGAGGATGAAGATGTTGAACGTGGCGTTGAAAATCTGGTCCGCAGCACGCATGAGCTCAACCATGGCGATGGTGGAAACCAGGGCCGTATCCTTGATCAGGGCGATGAACTCGTTGCCCACGGGAGGCACCAGGCGCTTGTATGTCTGGGGGATGATGATCCTCCGCATGGCCTGCCAGTAGGTCATGCCGATGGCCTTGGCGGCCTCCATCTGCCCCGCGTCGATGCTCTCGATGGCCCCGCGCATGATCTCGGCGAGATAGGCGGAGTAGTTCAGCCCGAGCCCGATTATTGCGGCGGTGAACGGTTTCAGGGTGACGCCCATCTGCGGCAGGCCGTAGTAGATGAAGAAGAGCTGGAGCAGAAGCGGCGTTCCCCGGAACATCCAGATAAAGCACCAGAAGAAGGCCGAAAGAGCCTTGAGCCGGCTGATCCTGCCCAGGGCGATGAAGAGCCCGCAGATGGGCGAGATGACCATGGTGATGAGCACGAGGAGCAACGTCATGCCGGAAGCCTTGAGCAGGGTCGGCAGGTACGTCTTCATGTCCTTGAGGAAACGGAGCCATTCCGGTGTCTGGGCAGCCTGCACCTGTGCCAGGAGGTTTTTGGCCTCGAGGTTGTCGGGAAGCTTTGCCAGGATATCCTTGCACATCCCGGCACTCTCGTCATATTCCTGCCGGCTGAAGAGGATCTTGGCAGCCTCCATCCGGGCCCGGACAAACGCCCCGGCATCCTGACCGGGAGCCGGTGGCGGGATTTCCCTGAACAACGCGAGGGCCGCATCCAGATTTCCGTCCTGGACGAGCCTCGTCCCCTGTGCCAGCAGCTCGTACCTGTCCGGCTTGTCGGCCGTTTCAGCCCGTGCAGACCGGGCAGGGAGGACGGAAAGCAGAAGGCTCAGCGTGCCCGCAAGCACGCCGAGCCAGAATATGATTCGTGTTCTACTTCCAGCTTGTGATGTCATCCCCGAACCACTTGATGGATATCTTCTTCATGGTACCGTCCTTGAACATGGCGTCGAGCGTCTTCTGGATCTGATTCTTCAGTGCCGCATCTTCCTTCCTGATGCCGATGCCGATGGGCTCGGAGAGGAGCGACTCGGAAAGAACGGTGTACTCCCCGGGCTTCTGGGAGAGGTAGTAGCGGCCTACGAGCTCATCAACCGCCAACGCGTCGATCCTGCCGATCTTGAGGTCCATGAAGGCCGTGGTGTTCGTGTCGTACTTCTTGATCTCCTTGAACTTCTTGTTCAGCTTCGCGAGCGCCTCTTCCGAGGTGGAGCCGAGCTGCACGCCCACCACGTTCGCGGCGCCGAGGTCTTTGAGGCCCTTGATCTTCTTGTTGCCGGCCTTCACCACGATGACCTGCTTCTCCATGATGTAGGGCTTCGTGAAGGAGATCTCCTTCTCCCGCTCCGGGGTAATGGACATACCCGACCAGATGATGTCGAACTTCTTGGTCTTGAGCGACATGATCACGCCCTTCCAGGCGGTGGGTACGTGCTCTACCTTGATGCCGAGCCTTTTGCCGAGCTCCTTGGATGCATCGATGTCGAATCCCACGAGCTCGTTCTTCTCGTTGCGGAACTCCATGGGCGGGAAGGCATCGTCGATGCCGATGACCAGCTTGCCCGACTTCTTGACCTGATTCCAGGACCCATCAGCGGCAAAACACCCTGTTGCATACACCAGGGCCATTACAACCATCAAACTCACAGTCAACATGCTTTTCTTCATATCGTAATCCTCCTCATGGTAGTTTCAGGAACAGACCTATTTAATCAAAAACCATGCTAATTACAACAAGCGATCAGCGGGAATCGTTTTTGCGACCCGTCATCACCCGGGCAGATCATGGCTCAACAACGATCCTGCCCTGGTGCCCTTCCGTGATCTCGCCGATGATGGCGGCCTCCCCTGTCCCCGCGTCATGGAGCTGCTTCAGGAGGTCTACCGCATCGGGTCCCGGCAGCACGATGAGCAGCCCACCGGAGGTCTGCGGGTCGAAGAGCACATGCCCCAGGCTTTCATCGACACCCGGCCCCATGTCGATCATGGGTGCCCTGAATTCACGGTTCCGGTATGCACCCCCGGGGATAAGGCCCATGCGCGCGTACGCAAGGGCCTCGCCGAAGACCGGGACCCTGGATGCGAAGATCCTCATGCCCACGCCGGAGCGTTCGATCATCTCGCATGCATGGCCCATAAGGCCGAACCCCGTGACATCGGTACAGGCATGGACAGGGAAACGTTCCATGATCTCGGCCGGCACCCTGTTGAGCGTCTTCATGGACTCTGTGGCCTTGCGCTCCGCGCCCTGATCCGCCATATCGGCCTTGAGCGCGGTGCTGATGATCCCCGTGCCCAGGGGCTTGGTGAGGATGACCGCGTCTCCCGGCACGCCGCCGATATTCTTGAGCACCCTGTCGGGGTGGACTGTGCCGGTGACCGAAAGGCCGTACTTGATCTCGTTGTCGTCCACGCTGTGTCCGCCCACGAGCAGGACACCGGCCTCCAGCATCTTGTCGGAACCGCCCCTGAGGATCTCCTGGAGGATGGCGATGTCCATGCCCTTGCCCGGGAAGCAGATGATGTTCATGGCGAGGAGAGGCCTCCCGCCCATGGCGTAGACATCGCTGAGCGCGTTGGTCACGGCGATCTGGCCGAAATCGTACGCGTCGTCCACGATGGGCGTGAAGAAGTCGAGCGTCAGGATGATCGCGAGGTCATCGTTTATCCGGTACACACCGGCATCGTCCGGGGATTCCATGCCCACGAGAAGGTTCGGATCCTTCATGACCGCAATCGACCGCAGTGCCTGGTCCAGAAACTCCGGACCGAGTTTGCACGCTCAGCCGGCACCATGGACGGTGGTCGTCAGCTTCACCTTCTTGTCCATCATCTCTCCTTCGTTTCATTCGGCATCGGACGCCGGCCCCTTTGCCGCCAAGGCGAGGAGACCCTGTGCCTCGACCCGTCCCCCTGTGTGACAGCCCGAAGACCTCTCCCTTCCCCTATATAGTTCAAAAAAGATCATGTTGCCATTGATACCTGAAATTTCTCACTGTATTATATCCCATCATGATTTCGAGCCGGTTCAGGTTCATCACCCTCCAGCAGCTCGAGGCACTCGTGTGTCTGGTTGAGGAGCGGAGCTTCTCCCGGGCAGCCAAGAAGATGTCCCTGACCCAGCCGTCGCTGAGCAAGCACATCAGGAACCTGGAGACCTTTACCGACAGCACGCTCATCATGCGGACCAAGGCCGGCATCAGCCTGTCCGATGAGGGAGCGATCCTCTACGGGTATGCCCGGAGGATTCTGAAGCTCAGAGACGAGGCGAGAGACAAGATGCTCCTTTCGAAGGAGTCCGTTTCGGGGCTTGTCTTTGCGGGTGCAAGCACGATCCCCGCCACCTACATCCTCCCCCCGGTTCTCACGGCGCTGCGCGGCTCACACCCGGATATCATGGTCCACCTGTCGTCCGGTGACAGTGACAGCGTCATCCACATGGTCCTGGCAGGACAGGTGGAGATCGGGTTCATCGGAAAACCCGTCCAGGACAGGAGGCTGTTGAGCGAGCGCATATGGGACGACGAGCTCGTGCTCGTGACAAAAAATGACCTTCCGGGCAAACCGTACCGGGAGGTGAGCATCGCCGAGATCGCCTCCCTGCCCTTCGTCATCAGGGAAAAAGGATCCGGCACCATGTCCATGCTGGAGGAGTACCTGAAGGAGCACCACAACACCAGCCTCGCCCGCTTCTCCATAGTCGGCGAGATGGGGTCCTCCGAAGCGGTCAAGGAAGCGGTGATCTCCGGCCTCGGGTCGTCTATCCTCTCCATCCACGCTGTCAGGCGGGAGATCGAACAGGGGATACTCGTCCGCATCCCTCTCAGGGGTCCCAGGATCTCCAGGTCGTTCTACATGATCCGGAAAAAGCAGTTCACTCCCCTTTTACAGCACAGCATATTCATGGACACGGCAAAGGCGCACCATCCGTGCATAACCCCGGGCATCCCCTGACCCCCTCAAGCTGCGGGCCGGCTCTGCACTCGTCTGCTGTTCATTTTGACTCTTCCCGAAAATCGCATGATCTGATAAGAGAACCCCCGAGCTAAAAAACAGGCATCCAATGATCGAGGTGAAATCACTATGTCTCCATCCGATACTCTCTATGTTGATTATCAGGAGCTGAGAAAGTTCATGAAGGACGGCTTCATGGCGCTGGGCGTACCCGAGGCCGAGGCCATGGTCAGCTCCGAAATCCTCATTGAATCCGATATGAGGGGGATCGAGTCCCACGGCATCGGCAGGTTCAAAATGTACGTGGACCGCATGAAGGCGGGCATCATCAGGCCCGTAGCCAGGGAGACCGTCATACGCGAGACCGACAACACCGCGGTCATCGACGGCCACGACAGCCTCGGTCACGTGGTATCCCACCACGCCATGCAGCTCGCCATCGACAAGGCGAAAAAGCACAACATCGGCATGGTGGCGGTGAGAAACAGCACCCATTTCGGCATCACGGGGTTCTACCCCACCATGGCCGTGCAGAATGACATGGTGGGCATGGCGTTCTCGAATGCACGCCCCTCGGTGGCCCCCACCTTCGGGGTGGAACCGGTGATCGGCACAAACCCCATCAGCTTCGGGGCGCCCTCCGATGAGGTGTATCCGTTCCTCCTCGACATCGCCACGTCCACCACCCAGCGGGGCAAGATCGAGGTCTATGCCCGCGAAGGCAGGGAAACGCCGAAAGGGCTCACCATCGACATCCACGGCAACGAGCCAACAGACAGCAAGGCCCTGCTCAAGCTGTTCGTCGACGGCACCGCATCCCTGCTCCCGCTCGGAGGCGCCGGCGAGGAACTCGGCGGGCACAAGGGCTACGGGCTCGGCGTCATGGTGGAGATCCTCTGCGCCTCCTTTTCAGGCGGGAGCTTCGGCAAGGCACTCAGCGGACTCGAGGGAGAGAAGATCGTCCCCCACAGGCTCGGCCACTTCTTTGTCGCCGTCAACATCGAAAGCTTCATCCCCGGAGAGATATTCAGGAAGATCACGGGCTCCATCATGCGGGAGATCAGGTCCTCCGCAAAGGTCCCCGGCCAGGACAGGATCTATCTGGCCGGCGAGAAGGAGTTCGAGATGATGGAGAGACGAAAGGTTGAAGGGGTACCCATCAACAAGTCTCTCCAGGATATCATGATCGGGATCAGGAAGGACCTTCGCCTCGGGAAATACGATGTCCCGTTCTTTTCCGATGCCAGGGTTGCCTTATAGAACGCTCAGCGCATATCTGCGCGAACGGTTCGGAAAACGGGTCCAGAAGATCAGCCTCGATGCAGGTTTGAGCTGTCCCCACAGGGACTCGAACAGGCAGGGCGGATGCATCTACTGCAATGCAGAGGGCTCGGGCACCGGCGCACAAGCACGGCGCATGGGCCTGACCGAGCAGATCGAATCCCAGATGCAGGTCATGGCAAGGCGTTACGGCGCTCAGGCCTTCATCGCCTACTTCCAGTCCTTCTCCAACACGTATGCCCCCTTACAGGTCCTGAAACCCCTCTATGACACCATCCTCCCCTTTCCCGAGATCGTGGGCCTTGCCATCGGCACCAGGCCCGACTGCATCGACGCTTCGAAGCTCGATCTTGTCGCTTCCTACGCACCGGGCCGCGACGTGTGGATCGAGTACGGCCTCCAGTCCGCCAGCGACAAGACGCTCACCCTCATCAACCGGGGGCACGACGTGAAGGCCTTTGTGGACGCGGTCACCCTGACCTCACGATACCCGCTCCGGCAGTGCGCGCACGTGATCCTCGGTCTTCCCGGCGAAGGCATGGAGCATTACCTCGAGACCGCGAGGCTCGTCTCGTCTCTTCCCATCACCGACATCAAGATCCACCTCCTCTATGTCATCAGGGGGACCCCCCTGGAGGACCTGCATTCCCGGGGCGGGTACTCTCCGCTGACCCTCGACGGGTATGCCCGGGCAGCGGCGGCCTTCATCGCTCACTTGAGGGAAGATATCGTGATCCAGCGCATCACCGGAGACCCTCACCCGGACGAGCTCGTGGCGCCCCTGTGGGCCCTGGAAAAGGCGCGCGTGCGTGAAGCGATCCACCAGGCACTGGCCAAGGACAACCTCTCCCAGGGATGCAGGGTCAGGTAAACCATGAGGGCGTACAATCTCGACTTCACCTCAGGCCTGTTCCTCGCCCCGCTGTCGGGCTACACCTCCTGGCCCATGCGGATGCTCTGCAGGGAATACGGAGCAGAGCTCGCCTACACCGAGATGATCAGTGCAGCAGGCCTCACCCGCAACACCATGAACACGGCCAAGATCCTTCACAGGCCTGCCTGCGATACACCGCTCATCGCCCAGATCTTCAGCGCTTCTCCCGAGGAAGCCTCGCTTGCCGCCCGCATGATCGAGGATCAGGGTTTCGCGGGCATCGACATCAACATGGGTTGCCCGGTGAAGAAGATCGTTTCCAGAGGCGCCGGCTCGGCGCTCATGACGGACCCGGAAAGGGCTTGTGCCATGGCGGAGGCCGTGGTGAAAAGCGTGAAGCTCCCGGTGAGCGTGAAGATGCGCTCGGGGTGGGACACTTCGACCCTCAATGCCGTGGAGCTCGCACAGGCCTTCGAAAAGATTGGCGTGGACATACTGATCCTTCACCCGAGGACCAGGGCCGACATGTATCGGGGCTCCCCCAGGTGGGAGGTGCTCCGGGAGATGAAACAGACCGTGGGACTGCCCGTGGTTGCCAGCGGGGATATCAGAACCGCCTCCGACCTTGCGGCCCTGTCGGAGCTCGGGGCCGATGCCTTCATGGTGGGCCGGGGAGCTGTCGGCAGACCCTGGATCTTCCGCGAGCTTTCCGGTGGCCCCGCCGCTACGCTCGCTGAGCGCAAAGAGACAATCCTGCGCCACCTCGACATGCTCTGCTCCCTTCTGGGAAAGACGCGGGGCGTGCGCCACATGAGAAAATTCATCTCCTCCTACGTGAAGGGCCTGCACGGCGCATCTCATTTCCGCCCCCTTGCCTGCACAATCGATGACCCTGAACAGCTCAAAAAAAGCATCTGCGAATACTTCGCCGGGGTAGAAGCCCTTGATCCGGACAGCGAACCCTCCCCGGCCGACCCCGGTGAGTAGCCTCTCCCCTTGACCTTTCCACCCATTCTGCTCCGGCTTCCTTGCATTTCGCCGCCGACGACGGTAAAATAGCCGCCATGCCGTCCATATTCATCGGAGACAATCCCAGGCTGGAGGCCGTGTACAAAGACAGGGGCTCGAGGCACTGCGTGATCATCACCCACCCGCACTCGCTCATGGGCGGGAACATGCACAACAACGTGGTCATGGCCGCCTGGGATGCGGCGCTGGACAACGGGTACTCTGCACTGCGATTCAACTTCCGGGGTGTGGGGAAGAGCGGCGGATCCTTCGACGACGGCAATGCGGAGGTGCAGGACATCGCCCAGGCGGTGGCCTTCGTGAACAAGCCGGTGATCATAATCGGCTATTCCTTCGGTGCATGGGTCGCGTCCAGGTATGTGAAGCACTCGGCGCTGCCCTGCATATTCGTCTCGCCGCCCACCGCCATGTTCGATTTCCCGTCCATGAGGGACTATGAGGCGTGGGCCGTCATCGGCGAGAGCGACCAGTACTGCAGCCTGCTCATCCTGGAAGGGCTCCTGGACAAGGACCGGATCACCGTGGTGAAGCACATGGACCACTTCTGGTCAGGCGCCGAAGACCTTCTCGAAGGCTATCTCTCGGAGAAGCTCGCGTTGCTTAGCTCTGTCACACCCTGAACATGGCGGACAAAAGATCTTCCCTTTTCGCGCGGGCCTGCGGGCCTGACTTTATCCCGACCGCTTCGGCGGGCCCTTATTCGTCTCCGGCCTTCGGGCTCACCTCGAACTCTGCCGAAAGAATGGTCCCCTTGCCCGGGGTTGAAGTCATGGACACGCTGTCGCTGTAACGCTTGATGTTGCACAGGCCCATGCCCGCGCCGAAGCCGAGCTCGCGGACCCAGTCCGGTGCAGTGGAATGCCCCGGCGTGAATGCCTCCTCCACGTCCGCTATGCCCGGGCCGTCATCCTCGGCCAGGAGCGCGATCCGCTGCGGGCTGATCTCGATGGTGAGCCTGCCGCCGCTTGTGGTGTGGATGATCAGGTTCATCTCGGCCTCGTAGGCGCTCACGTTGATCCTTCTCAGAAGAGCCGGGTTTACCCCGATGCGCTGGAGGGTGCGCTTCAGCGTGCTCGTTGCGAGGCCGCCGCGGTCGAAGTCCCCTGCCGCGACATGGTAGCGCAGCACGAGGCTCGTGCGGTCCGATATGATGTCTTCGAAGACGTGGCTTGCCCGGTAGCGCTTGAGCTCTTCGCTCTGGTACTGCCGGTTGAGTGTGGCCAGCAGCCCCCTGGTAATGTCGTTGCCGCTGACTATGCCCACCAGGTTCCCGCTCTGATCGACCACGGGAAGGCGGCGGTGGCCGTGCTGGAGAAAGAGCCTCACCGCATTCACCGCCGGCTCGTCGGCTCGCACCGTGATCATGTCCCGGGTCATGTGATCGGCCACCAGGTCGTCGAACCGCTGCTCGGCCACGGCCTTGATGAGATCCTGGAGGCAGATGATGCCGATGAGGACCCCATCCTTCACCACGGGGGTACCCGAGACCTTCTTGTCCCTCAGGGTATTCATGAACTCCCGCATGGTGACATCCGGGCTCACGCTGATGACCTTCGCCGTCATCACCTCGTGCACGCGCAGTTCGTACACGAGCTCCTGCACTCGCGTGATCTCGGATTCTCCGGAGGCCTTGTTCAGGAGTCTGTTCATTCGGTCAGTACGTCAGCCACGCCGACGTCCGGCAAGCCTGCATGGAACAGGGTCCCGAAGGTCTTGCACATGCTTCAATGTTCACAGAAATCCTGGAAAAATACGGTACATCGTGCCGGCTCAAGCGGTCAACGGTGGTCATTGCGCTCACTCCTTTGCTGCGGATACAAGATGCTTTCCCCCTCATGACCGGAATACGTGCTGTCAGTCCATGATATGGGGCTGTCGCCCGGAACAAGCTTCAATGAAATCTATAGGTACTAGGGGACTGCGTGTCAACGGGAATCTCTCAAGGGATCACCCGGGGCTTTGTCCTTCACCATCAGGCATTGGGCACGACCGCGGCCCAAGGCAGAAAATCGCCATCAATGCTTGATATCATCTCCATCACCACGTAGAATACCCACGATTCGAGCTGCGGGATCTTTACCGTTCGTACGGATGCGGACAGGAGGCCGTATATCATGTGTCGAGCACGTTCAGTCATCAAAACCATGGCAGTTCTGGCGGTTCTCATGCTTTTCCCCCAGGCATCACATGCCCAGATGGACCTCGAAAAGTCCCTTTCCCGGGGCGAGACCGTGTACGTCTCCATTTACTCGAACGTCCATGCAGGTCCCAAGGCAAAGCCATTCCTTCTGGCAGCCATGCTCAGCATCAGGAATGTCGACCCGGGAAACGCCATTACCATCACCAGGGCCGACTACTACGACTCGGACGGCCGGATGATAGAAGGCTACCTGAAAACCCCCATAACGCTCAAGCCTCTCGCGTCGACATACGTCTTCATCAAGGAGCGCGATACCCGTGGGGGGCCTGGCGCCAGTTTCCTGGTGAACTGGCGGTCCGACAAATGGGTGAACCAGCCCATCATAGAAGGTGTCATGCTCGGCCTCTCCTCCGGCCAGGGGGTGTCCTTCATATGCCCGGGCCGGATACTGGTGAAGGACAGGAAATAACGTCCCGGGGCAGGGGGCCGTTTGAAGGCTCAAGACCTCGACTATATTTTGTAATTGAATATTACTCGATATTCGGTGATAGTGAGGTCAGTTCCAGAAGACTTCTCGAGGAGGAAACGATGATAGTCGTTGTGGCGACCATGAAGGCAAAGGCCGGGAGCGAGCAGGAGATGGAAAAGGCGTTGAGTGAGGTTGTCCCTCTGGTGGAGGCCGAAGAAGGGACTTTTGTCTACACGCTCCACCGTGCAAAGAGAGAGCCGCAGAAATTCCTCATGTACGAGAAGTATCCGAACAAGGAGGCGCTGAACACCCACGCCTCGACCCCGTACCTTGCAGAGCTCTTCGGAAAGATCGCCCCGCTTCTCGACGGAGCCCCGACCATCGATATCTACGAGGAGCTCTCTTCCATCAAGCCGAAGTGAAGAGCTGCCATTCTCAGCACCGATTGTTCCGGGATCAAGGGGGGGGTCGCTGACTTCCCGTCAACCTTCCCCCTCTTGTGCAACCGCGTTTCACGGCTACTCTTAGAGACACGAACCAACGATCGGAGGTGACCCATGAAGCCCATAGGAGCACTGATGTGGGAGCACAGGCTCATCGAACAGATCATCCCCCTCATCGCAACCGAGATCAGGAACATCCGGGGCAACAGGAAGGTGGATGTGGTGTTCATCGAGCATGCGGTGGACTTCTTCCGGACCTACGCAGACCGTACCCACCACGGCAAGGAGGAGGACATCCTGTTTGCGGAGCTCGCAAAAAAGCCGCTGCCTGAGAACCTCACCCGCATCATGAAAGAGCTCACGGACGAGCACGTCGTGGCGAGAAAGACTGTCAGCGCACTGTTCGAGGCCGGCCGGGAATACAGGAACGGCCAGGAAGATCGCCTTGAAACCATCATCTCCGGGCTCACGGATCTCATGAACCTCTACCCCGGGCACATCGAGAAGGAGGACAAGCTGTTCTTCTTCCCGGTGATGGAGTACTTTACGAAGCCGGAGCAGGACAGGATGCTCGAGGCATTCTGGGAGTTCGACCGGAAGATGATACACGAGAAATACCAGAACATCATGGAGCAGATGGGCGGCACCGTGAAGAGATGGTAGCCCGCATCGAGGCACAACGCAGAAAAGCATCGCTCCTTACACCCTGACCGTCTCCCCGGACGACATGCCGTCCCTCGGTGCCCGCTGCATCATGAAAAAGTCCGAGTCAAACGATCTTCAGTCGGTGCTCAACTTTTTTCCTGCAGAAGTCGATGTGATCAGAAGAATGAACGTTATCATCGGCGCAATATGCGTACTTGTGTGCGTTGTCGGGGGGTACCTTCTGGAGGAGGGCAACCTTTCCGTCATCTTTCAGCCCGTGGAGGTCCTCATCATCTTCGGGGCGGCCATCGGATCCCTCATCATCATGTCCCCCGTAAAGCTCCTCAAGGAAGTCGCAAAGGGCCTGGGGGGGGTTTTCAAGCCAAAGCACTTCGACACGAGAAAGTACGTGGAGGTCCTCTCTCTCCTCTACGAGATCTTCACCAGGATGCGCAAGGAGGGCATCATCGCCATCGAGTCCCACGTCGATGACCCGGGGAAGAGCGACATCTTCAAGCGCTACCCGGATATCGTCCGCAACAAGCGCACCCTCGACTTCATCTGCGACAGCATCAAGATCCTGCTCACCATCGAGATCCCGCCTCACGAATTCGACAACATCCTCGAGGTGGACATCGAGGCAAACACCGAAGAGTCGAGTCAGCCCTTCCACCGTGTCGCGAAGATCGCGGATGCCCTGCCCGGTCTGGGTATCGTCGCAGCGGTCCTCGGCGTGGTGCTCACCATGCAGAAGATCAACGAGCCTCCCGCCGTTCTCGGGGCCAGCATCGGCGCAGCACTCGTGGGGACCTTTCTCGGCATCCTGGGAAGCTACGGCTTTGTGGGCCCGCTTGCAACCAACATGGAGCACCAGATCAACGAGGAGGCCTCCTACTACCACGTGATCCGCATCGCCCTGGTGGCGTATGTCGCCCGCGCCATACCCCAGATGGCCATCGAATTCGCCCGCCGGGCCATACCGGAAAGCGTGCGGCCCGGGTATGACGAGCTCGAGAAGATCCTGAAGGGCAAGGGAAAACAGTGACGGACAACAGGGAACCGCCCATCATCATAAAGAAATACCCGAAGAAGGGTGACGGGGGGCACGGCGGGTCGTGGAAGGTCGCCTACGCAGACTTCGTGACCGCACTCATGGCCTTTTTCCTCCTCCTGTGGCTCCTGTCCATGACCTCCCAGCAGAAAAAGATCCAGCTCTCGGAATACTTCCAGAATTACTCGATCTTTGAGAAGGGCGGCGGGAGCGCCATTTCCGAGTATCAGGACACCCCGGGAAGCGGCCTCATGAACACGGGAAAGCCCAGGAAGACCGCTCCCAGGGTGACGGTCGCCAGCAAGCTCGCGCAGGACCTGAAGAAGCAGATCAACGAAAAGCTCAAGGAGTTCAAAGAGCGGGTCCTCGTCTTCGACGACAACGGCAACGTGCGGATCGAGATCATCGACACCGACGGCAGTTCGTTCTTCACCGTGGGCGGCACGGAGCTCAGCGAGAGCGGAAAGAAGATCATCCGGGGCCTGACGCCGGTGCTCAAGGACATCGACAAGAAGCTCATTGTCGAGGGACACACGGATGCCCTGGGCTACAAGGGCAAGCAGTTCACGAACTGGGAGCTCTCCACCCAGCGGGCCTCCTCGGCGCGCATCGAGCTCGAGAAGAGCGGGGTCTCGCCCGGCAAGATCGAGATGGTGGTGGGCTATGCCGACACCAAGCCCCTGGTCAAGGAAAACCTCTCCGACCCCATGAACCGCCGGATCAGCATCGTGGTGGACTATAAAGGGCAAAGCACAGGCGCCCCGTTCGTGCCGAATGTTCTCCCGAAACCCTTCACCGGGCTTCCGGACCCGTAACCGGGGCAAGTCCGGGCGACACGCACCTCTCCAGGCCGCAATCTTCAGCTTTTTCATCCATACCGCGAACGACCAGGATTGACCCTTTACAAAAGCTGCCGTGTGCAGGAATATGAAGGCACGGGGTCCCTGCGATGCCCCGGGAGAAAGGAGAAATCGTATCGTGGACATGCAGTCTGCTCTCATGCTGCTGGCAATAGGATCGGCCGCCGGGATTCTCTCCGGGCTCTTCGGGATCGGCGGCGGTGTGATCATCGTTCCCGCGCGCATATTCGTCATGGGATTTTCCCAGCACAAGGCCACCGGGACGAGCCTCGCCGTTCTCCTGCCGCCCATAGGCATTGCCGCGTTCATCGAATATTACCGCCATCGCAACGTGGACCTGCCCGCAGCCATGATCATCGCCGTGGCGGCCATCGTGGGTGCCTGGGTTGGGTCTATCCTGGCAAACAGGCTTTCCGATCCGGTGCTTCGGATTGCCTTC
>JAJFUP010000204.1 GCA_021372395.1 Deltaproteobacteria bacterium | reverse complement strand
CTTTTTAACTTGATGGAACTATTTATATAATTTTAAGAATTCTTCTGTAGAAAGCCCTGAGAGTTCTATGAGTTTCTTCATTAATCCTTGCTTGATTGGTTTACCTTTATGGACAGGAATGGATAAGATATATGGATAATCTTCTTTTACTAGAATGATATGACTTCCTTTTTGTCTTGTAACTCGCCATCCACACCGTTCGAATGCCTTTACAACCCGGTCAGGTTGTAGGCTATGCAATCCTTTCATGATGCCTTCTTACCTTTGCTTTTACTAGATAGAACTTGAAGGCACCCATCAATGGCATCTTTTATCATCTCAAGGGCTTCTTCAATGGTATCTCCTTGAGAAAGACATCCTGGAATTTCAGGGCATTCAATCCAATAACCGCCATCCTCAGTATCAGCATGAAGTTTGACAGAAAACTTACGCCCCTTGACGTTCACTTTATAGGTCTTCAGATTATCTAATGATATTATTTCACCTTTTAATTCTTCAATAAATTCTCCGATAGCAACGCTAAAAACTATTTGACCTTGCTGTAATGTGTCAATGATAACCGTGCTATTATCTGTAAGAACGAAAATAGTATCCCCATCTGTTAAAAATTTTAGATCAGAAAGAGGCTTTTCAATGTCAGGCATGTGCTTCTTCAGATAAGACACGGCTTTTCTAATTTTTTGGAGACTTATACCCTTGCTCCTTAGTGTTTTAGCAACCTTCAACTGGATCAAATCGGTAAAATTATATAATCGTGCACTTCCATAACCTGCGGCCTCGCGAATAGAGGGTTTAATGAAGTGGGTTTTATCCCAGTAGTCAACCCTTCTTTTTGTTAACCCAAGAATCTTACAAACCGATAATGTATTGAAATTCACGATAACCCCTCCTAGGTATTTATAATACCTATAATGTATTTATAAGACCAATGATAGTGACTGTCAATAGATCTTGAAAAGATCTGTTTTTGCATAATGAAGGCCGAAACATTACATAACTATAAATTTAAAAAGGGGACACCCAGCAAGGGGGATATGGTAGCGGGGGCAGGATTTGAACCTGCGACCTTTGGGGTATGAGTCCGTTGAACAGAAAAGTTGCGATAGTTCAGAATAGATTCAATTTAATGGTAGCCTGGCGGTAGCCCATAGAATTCTAGCAATTGACACATTTAATATATCTAATAAACCCAAATGCCCCCGGCAAGAATCGAACTTGCGACACCAGGATTAGGAATCCTGTGCTCTATCCCCTGAGCTACGAGGGCATGCGGATTCATTAACTGCATGGGCCCGCGGAGTCAAGGAGAAAATCCCAAGCAGGAACCCCCGGAGGGGCAGCGTGAGAGCCGCTGGGAAGCGCCTCATGCCTCCGACAAACCCGTGGGCCGCGGCAGGCATCTGTTTCTGCCTTGTGCGGCATCTCCTGTTGAGATATACCTCGAATGCCATGAGAAAACCTGAGATCCTTGCCCCTGCGGGCAGCATGGAGACGCTCCGGACCGCCTGCCTGTACGGGGCGGACGCGGTGTACCTGGGCGTGCGCGGGGGGACGAACCTCAGGGAAGGGGCGAAGAATTTTTCCTTGGACGAGCTGCCTTTAGCCGTGTCCTTTGCCCACGCCTGCGGGGTCAGGGTCTACCTCACGCTGAACACCTATCCCCACGACGATCAGTTCCCGGAGATCGAAGACCTGATCCGCTCGGCCGCCAAGGTAGGCGTCGATGCCGTGATCGTGTCCGACGTGGGGGTGCTGAGCCTGGTGCGAAAGCTCGCGCCGGGTGTGGCCGTCCACCTGAGCACCCAGGCCAACACCGTGAACACCGCTGCGGTGAACGCGTGGGCCGACCTGGGGGTGAGCAGGATCATCCTCGCCCGGGAACTCTCCTGTGAAGAGATCGCCCGCATAAGGGACGGGACGAAGATCGAGCTCGAGATCTTCATCCACGGCAGCGTCTGCATCTCCGTCTCCGGCAGGTGCCTCATCAGCGACTACCTCTGCGGCCGGGACCCGAACCGCGGCCAGTGCGCCCAGCCGTGCAGGTGGGACTACGCCCTGATGGAGCGCACGAGAGACGGCCGATACATGCCGGTCACCCAGGAGGAGGGGTTCACCTTCCTGTTCAACTCCCGCGACCTGTGCCTGCTCCCGGTCTTCGACCGGGTCATGGGGCTCGGGCTCGACGGCCTCAAGATAGAGGGCAGGAACAAGGCCCCCCTGTACGTTGCCACGGCCGTTTCCGTGTATTGCCAGGCCCGCGACGCGTACCTCGGAGACCCTGGCGCGTTCTCCGTCAGACCCGGGTGGAGCGAGGAGATCGGCAGGATCAGCAACCGGGGGTACTTCACCGGGTTCTTCACGGGAAAGCCCGGGCCTGAAGGCATCAACGGGGACTTTGCGGGGTATGTGCAGACCCACCACCTCGCGGCGAAGGTTCTTGAGGTCAATGGCGGGATCACCCTGATGGAGGCCCGGAACCCCCTCATCGAGGGCATGGAGCTCGAGTGGCTCTCCTCGTCCGGCGCCAGGCAGACCTTCTGCCTGCAGGGGGCCTCAAGCGACGGGAAACCGGTGAGCCGCATCAGGCCAAACCAGGTCTTCTCCATAGAGACCCCGTTCCGAGCGCTAGCCGGAGAGCTCGTCAGGAAGCGCTACAGCGAGGGCGACAAGATCGTTGCCGAAAGGGAGTAGATGATTGCACACACCACCACAGGTCTGAACCCGGAACAGCAAAGGGCTGTCCTGCACACGGCCGGGCCTCTGCTGATCTTCGCAGGCGCAGGCTCGGGCAAGACCCGGGTCATCGTCCACCGGGTGGCGCACCTCGTCGACCAGGGGGTGAACCCCTCGAGGATCCTCTGCCTCACCTTCACGAACAAGGCGGCAGGCGAGATGAAGCACCGGCTCCAGATGCTGATCGGCCGGGGCGACATCCCTGTCTGGGCAGGGACCTTTCACTCCTTCGGCGCGCGGTTCCTCCGCCACGAGGCCCACCGCATCGGGTACCCGAACGCCTTTGCCATCTACGACGAGGCCGACCAGCGCTCGCTCATCGGAAAGTGCATGAAGGAGCTGGGCATTGTCCACGAGAAGGGCAAGGACGGCCGCATCTCCTGGCTCATCAACATGAGCAAGGACACGGTGCGGGACGTCTCCGAGATCCCGGTCGACCTCAAGTTCGACCCCGCGCCCGTGGTGCGCCTCTACGAGGAGAGGAAGAAGGCCTCCGGGGCCTTCGATTTCGCCGACCTCATCTCCGTCCCCTCCACCATGCTCTCCACCATGCCCGATTTGAGAGAGAAGTACCGCTCAAAGTTTTCGCACATCCTCGTGGACGAGTACCAGGACACGAACACGGCGCAGTACAACCTCCTCATGGAGCTCGTGGGGGTCGACAGGAACCTCTGCGTGGTGGGGGACGACGACCAGTCCATCTACGGCTGGAGGGGGGCGAACGTGGGCAATATCCTGCGCTTCAAGGACGACTTCCCGGAGGCGGAGGTCATCACCCTGGAGCAGAACTACCGCTCCACCGAGGACATCCTGAAGGCGGCGTCGAACCTGATCGCCAACAACCGCTACCGGGCGCCGAAAAACCTGAGGTCGGCCTGCGGGCCGGGCAACGACGTGTGCATCATGGAGTTCAGCGACGGCGACGACGAGGCTCTTCACGTGGCGCACGCGGTTGCCCGCCTCCTCGACTCCGGGGTGAGCGCCGCCGAGATCGGCGTCTTCTACCGGCTGAACGCCCTTTCCCGGGTCCTGGAAGAGTCCTTTGTCCGGAGGTCCATCCCCTATGCCGTGTACGGGGGCATGCGGTTCTACGAGCGCCGGGAGGTCAAGGACCTGCTCGCGTACCTGCGCCTGGCTGCAAACCCGGCCGACGAGGAGGCCTTTGCGCGGGCCGTCAACACCCCGCCGCGGGGGATCGGGGCAAAGAGCCTGGAAGCCCTGGTGGGTTTTGCCCGGGGCGCCGGCATGGCGTCGAGCGAGGCCCTGCAGGAGGCCATCGACAAGAAGGTCCTCAAGGGCCCGGCCGCCCGGGGGGCGTACGCCTTTCTTTCACTCATGGAAGACCTCAGGAGGGGAGAAGGCATCGATGACGTGGCGGACATGCTGGAGAGGGTCGTGGAGCAAGCGGGCTTCAAGGAATACCTCGGCCAGGAGATCGACGGCCAGGACCGGATCACGAACGTCCAGGAGCTCGTCTCGAGCGCAGCAGGTGTGACCGACCTCACCGAGTACCTCCAGGAGAAGGCGCTCCTGAGCAGCATGGACCTTTCGGCAGGCGAGAAGGTCAGCGTGATGACCCTGCACATGTCCAAGGGCCTGGAATTCGACTACGTCTTTATCGTCGGGTGCGAGGAGGGGCTGCTGCCCCACTCCCGCTCCATGGACACCGCGCTGAACATCGAGGAAGAAAGGCGGCTCCTCTATGTGGGCATCACGAGGGCCCGCAGGCAGGTGGTCCTCTCCTGGGCCCGGGTCAGGGCGCTGTACGGCCGTGAGGCCTACCAGATCCCGTCCGGGTTCCTGCGGGAGATCGCCAGAGCTTAGAACTTGACCTGCGGGGCCGCTTCCTCCGCTTTCGGGATGTCGAAGTACTGCGTTTCCTTCACGCCTGCCCAGGAAGCGAAGAACATGCCCGGGAAGGTCTTGGTGTAGACGTTGAGCTCGCGCACCATGTCGTTGTAGCGCTTGCGCTCCACCGCGATGCGGTTCTCGGTGCCTTCGAGCGAGTCCTGGAGCTTCATGAAGTTCTCGTTGGACTTGAGCTCGGGGTAGCGCTCCTGGAGGAGGAGCAGCCGGGAGAGCGCCCCTTCGAGCTGGCCTGCGGCCCTGGCCTTTCCCGGCACATCCTGGGCCGAGAAGTATGCCTTCCTGGCCTCTGCGATCCCGAGGAAGACGGTCTTTTCCTGGGTCGCGTAGCCCTTGACGGTCTCCACGAGGTTCGGGATGAGGTCGAAGCGCCTCTTGAGCTGGTTTTCCACCTGCGCCCACTGGGCACTCACCGCCTCGTTCATGCGGCGTGCCTGGTTGAAGCCGGATACGACAAAACTTATGGAGAGGATCGCCACGACAGCAACGACCCCGATGATAATCCACGCCTTTCTGCTCATACTTCCCCCTGTTCATCCAGTAGTCGATGAGAATGATTGCCTCTATACACGAAACTTCCTCTCCTGGGTAGAGAGTCCGAACGGCCCTTGTGCGCTGCCTGTGGGCAGGAAAGCTTCACCAGCCTCCGGAGGAGCCTCCACCGCCGAACCCGCCGCCTCCTCCGCCTCCGAATGACCCGAAGCCTCCGCCGCCGAAGCTCCCGAACCCCCCGGAAGAGCCCCGCCCGCTGCCTCCGAGGAGGCTCCCGAGGAGGATCGCCTGTATGAGCCCCCCGGATCGGGACCGCGACAGGGAGGAAAAGAGCGTGGCAATGAAGAAAAGGGCCAGCAGGGCCCCCGCCGGGAACCCGCGGGAGCGTCTCTGCGGCGCCTTGACCTCGGGCACCCCGCTGAGCTGCACCCCCTGGGCCTTGGCAATGGTCAGGGCGATCACGGACGTGGTGTCCACGATGCCCCTGGTGTAGTTGCCTGCTTTGAAAGCCGGCACGAGGTACATCCGCGCGATGCTTCCCGCGAGGCTGTCGGGAAGGGTCTGCTCGAGGCCGTACCCCACCTCGATCCGGTATTTCCTGTCTTTCGCGGCGATGACCAGGAGGAGCCCGTTGTCCTTGCCTTTTTGGCCGAGCTTCCACTTCTCGGCCCTGTCGAGGGCGAACTGCTCGATGGGGATGCCGTCGGTGGACCCCACCGTGAGGACGATCATCTGCGCGCCCGTCTTCTGTTCGAGCTCCTGCAGCACCCCTGAGAGGGTCTGCCGTGCGGCAGCATCGATGATGCCGGCCCCATCCACGACATACGAGGCGGGCCTGTCCCCCACAACGGCGGCACCCGGGGCGCCGGGCGCAAGAACGCCCGCGACGAGGATGAGACTAAAGAGTGTGTGAATCCATGGTAACCGAAAGGTCATGGGTTATCCTGCACACCTCTGCGAAGAGGTCTGAAAAACGTCTGTGATCGGAAGAGAACCATTTTTTTTCAGCCTTGAGCGCGAGGATATCCCGGAGCCCGGCCAGGGAGAGGTTGAAGGCCGACTCCGCCTCATCGAGGACGCTCGCCTTGCCCGCGGGTGGGGCCGCGTTTTTCTGCACGAGAGAGAGCATGGCCCTCAGCAGGGGGAAGTACCCGGGGAACGCCTCCAGCAGCAGAGCCTTGAGGTCTTGCGGCTTGCCTGCACAGGCAATGTATCCCCGCCGCAGGTGGATGAGCTTGCCCTTGAGGTCGTGCTCGCACTGGAGGCGCAGCGTCGACGCTTCGACGGCCAGCCCGGAGAAGGGATCGGGCCCGTAGATGGTCTTGTGGAAGAGTTTGAGGTCGAGGAACTCGATGGGGAAGCAGTCCAGGGATCGCCTGATGTATTCCTCCGTGACGACCAGCGGGACCCGGACCAGCTTCCTCCTGAAATGCGCGAACGTGCTCGAAAGGACATCGAGCTCAAGGAGGGCTATTCCCTGGAGCACGACCACGGAGTTGATGTCCGAGACCCCGGGGATGTAGTCTCCTGTCAGGCAACTGCCGGCGAGGGCAAGCGCCTCGATTCTCCCGGACAACCCGGACAGGAGCTCTTCTGCAAAAGGCCGGACCACTGCAACAACCTCGGGGGCCAGACCGCCCAGATCGATTTCAAGGGTATGTTTTTCCATGGAAGCCCATCCTAGCACGGCACACCGGAGCATCCAAGGAAAATACCCCCGGGCTTCGGGCATAGCCCGGGGATGGATTGATTTTTACTTTGACAGGCAACTGCGGTATAGTCTGCACCGGGAAGACCCTATCAAGCACGGCGGGTGGAACGGGGATGAAGAAGAGAATCGTCATTGCAGAAGACCACACGATCCTCCGGGACGGCCTGAAGGCACTTATTTCCCAGGACCCCGACCTCGAGATCGTGGGCGAGGCCTGTGACGGGCTGGAGGCGATCCGCGTCATCTGCGAGGTCATGCCCGACCTCGCCCTCATGGACCTCTCCATGCCCAGGATCAGCGGCATCGACGCGATCAGGGAGGTCAAGAGGTGCTGTCCGGAGGCCAAGATCCTCGTGCTCACCGTGCACAAGACCGAGGAGTATGTGATCGCGAGCCTCAAGGCAGGCGCCAACGGATACCTTCTCAAGGAGTCCACGCACCATGAGCTCCTGCATGCCATCACCCACGTGCTCCAGGGGAAACCATACCTGTCTCCCGGGATCTCGGACACGATCATCTCGGGATACCTGGCAGGCAGGAGGGACGAGGTTCACACCCTTCTGGACACGCTCACCAACAGGGAAAAAGAGGTCCTCAAGCTCGTGGCCGAGGGGTACAGGAACAAGGAGATCGGCGAGTACCTTTTCATCAGCGTCAAGACGGTGGAAAAGCACCGGGACAACATCATGAAGAAGCTCAACCTCCACAGCGCTTCCGCGCTGACCTCCTTTGCCATCGAGCACGGGCTTGTCGAGCCGTGATGCCCCTTATTAAGAGGTTTTCCACGTGGTCATGATGAGGGTGCCGAGCCCGGGGACCGAATCGATGGTGAAGCATCCCCCCGAAATGTCCGCCCGCTCTTCCATGCTCGCAAGACCCAGTCCCTTGGAGTAGTCCTCGCTCATGAGCGCCTTTCGGACGTCGAAGCCGATCCCGTTGTCGGAGATGGTCAGGTCGATCGTCGTGTCGCGCCGGAAGAGGGAGATGTCCACCATATCGGCGCGGCTGTGCTTTGCCACGTTGTTGAGCGCCTCCTGGATGATCCTGAAGATGATGATCTTCAGGTGCTCGGGCACGTCTGACTCTTGGAGCGCGATATTCTGGTTGATCGTGATGTCCGAGTAGACCGAGTGAAACTCCCTGCAGAACCAGGAGACGGTGGCCAGTATCCCCAGGTCGTCGAGGGTTGAGGGACGCAGGTCCATGGAGATCGACCGCACCTCCTCGATGGTGGCCTGTATGATGGGGATGCTGTCCTTGAGCGACTTCAGGCTCAATGAGGAGGAGCCCCGCTCCATCTGGCCGATGATGTTCTCCATGCTGAACTTGATGGAGGTGAGGTACTGGCCCACGCTGTCGTGGAGCTCCTGGGAGATGCGCTTTCGCTCTTCTTCCTTGGCATCCATGAGCTGGGAGGAGAGGATCCTGAGGTTTTTTTCGGAGCGCTTGAGCTTTTCCTGGGAGCGCCTGCTCTCGGTGATGTCCTCCATGTGGACCAGGACCATGTCGGGAGGAACGAAGGCGCTGGTGAGCGCGACGAATTTTTCTTCTTCCGTGGTGAACATGCGGTAGGAGATCACCCTCCTGGAGGAGTGCCTGAGCTCATAGGAGGAGGAGATGTCCTGGATGATGTCCGGCCTGTCCCGGTAGACCTCGCTGGAGGTCTTGCCGAGGAATTTCGCAATGAGACCCCTGGTAAAATCCTCGGTGGCCCTGTTGTAATCGACGAGCACGAAGTCCTGTCCCGCTCTCTTCCAGGTGAAGGTGGGTAAAGGGATCCCGCGGTACTGTGCCCGGAGCATCTCCTCGCTCTGCCTGAGCGCCTGCTCCATGCGTTTGCGCACCTCGATCTCCTTCTTGAGCTGCTCGTTTGCATCGAGGAGCTCTGCGGTGCGCTGCAGGACCACCTTCTCCAGATCGTCGCGCGCCTTTTGCAGCTCCTGGTGAAACAGCGTGCGCTCGATCTCCCTGCGGATGCGATGCAGCCTGGCATGGAGGATGGGGGCCATGTGATTGGAGAGGTGCTCCAGGAAGGCATACTCCTCGTCGCTGAAGGCTCTCCCAGGCCGTACGAGCACGAGGGTGGCCATGATCTCGTCCTGGAATATCACGGGCGCGACAACCCCATGGTGAACGCTGTCCGGCGTACCCGTGCCCCTGAAGGCGGTCTGCAGGGGAAAGACTTGTTTGATCAAGGGAGAGTTGGCGTGCACATATGCCCACTCCTCATCCGAAAGGAGGGTGCCCTGCAGCAGGGAAACGGGTCCATCGGAGGAGGGGTTTCCCATGGAGAGGGTAGCCCACTGGCCTGCCTGATCCCTGAACTCGAAGGCGCCGTGAGAGCTCCGGGTGTTCAGGAGCATCATTTCGAGGATCTGTGCACAGGTGTGCTCGCCGGGAGAGGCGAGGAAGATCCGGTCGATCTCGTTACGCGCCATGAGTTCCCGGGTCGTTTTCTCCAAAGCTTCCTCGGCCAGCTTGCGCTTGGTGATGTCTCTTGCCACGACCGCGATGCCGGAGATGGTCCCGTCTTCCTCGAAGAACGGGTTGAAAGCCAGGATCATGTACCGCCTGCCCCGGGAGGGGTGCTCGATCCAGTCCTCGGAGTACGAATCGCGGCCGGCCATGCACTGATCCAGTGAATGCCTGATCTTCTCCTCGAAGACCTCCTTTCCCAGGAGTTCCCCCACCGGATGGCCCACGATCTCGGGGCGCGTCTTGTTGAAGATGCGGAGAAAGGCTTCGTTGATGGCGCGGTAGACATAGTTTTTGTCGATGTAGGCCATGGGGTCTTCTACGGCCGACAGGAACAGGTCGTACTTTCGGAGCGCCCCTTTGGTCTTCCTGCGCCGCTCCGATTCCCGCTCGAGGACCATTACCCTCTTCTCGAGCTCTTCGTAGGTCGGCTTTGTGCTCATCGGGCGATCTCCTTAAGCTCCGGGACCGGCTTGTCCGGTGACGTGAGCCTTGTCTCCATCGGGAGACGTTCATGATCTCTGTAGCGGTTGCAGGCGAGGATATCAAGCAGATGTTTCGCGGTCCCCGGGGAGGCCGGGTCATCGATGCCGGGGGCTCCGTGAAGGAAGGGGAGAGTGATCTCCGTGTGTGAAGCGGATGTTTTTGCCAAAAAAATAGCCAGAAGAAGTTGAGGTCGTAAGGACAGAGCACGAGAGAACTTGTCCCCTCTTCTGGCGTAAAGGAGGTCAGAACAACACTTGTTCCCCCAATAAAGACAGATTCTCCGAAGCGGGTCAAGCCGAAATTTAAGACAAAAAGAGTAATATGATAAAATAGTATACTGTAAGACGATTATACGTGAAATGCCTGGCTGACGACCACGGAACGCGCGTGACCCCCGGGAACACCGCAACCCCTCTGTTCTCGCGCCGCCCGTGTGCCCTGCCGTTCCCGGGCGCCTTCCCCGTGGAGGGGTCACAGGACTGCGGTGCGCAGCCGCATGGCATTGGTGATCACGGAGACCGAGCTGAAGCTCATGGCTGCTGCAGCGATCATGGGTGAGAGAACGATCCCGAAGAAGGGATACAGGAGCCCTGCTGCAACGGGGATGCACAGCATGTTGTAGAAAAAGGCGAAGAAGAGGTTCTGCCTGATGTTGCGCATGGTGGCCCTGCTCAGGAGCCGTGCCCGGGCCACGGCCCGCAGGTCTCCCTTGACGAGGGTGACGTGTGCGCTCGCAATTGCCACGTCCGTGCCGGTCCCCATGGCGATGCCCACGTCCGCTCCCGCGAGGGCCGGGGCGTCGTTGATGCCGTCTCCGGCCATGGCCACCACGTGCCCTGAGTCCTGGAAACGCTTGACAATGGCGGCCTTGTCGGCAGGAAGCACATCGGCAAAGACCTCGTCGATGCCGAGCTTGAAGGCTATGGCCTCAGCCGAGGCCCTGCGGTCGCCGGTGACCATCACGAGCCGGAGTCCGTCTCTGTGGAGCATGTCCACGGCCGTCTTCGAGGTCTCCTTGATGGTGTCCGAGATAACGAACAGACCGGCAAGTTTTCCATCCACGGCCACGAACATGACGGTGGCGCCCCCATCGGAGAGGGCTGCTGCCTGTGGAGTCAGCGCGGCCGGGTCCATGCCGAAGTCTTTGAGCAGCCGCTCGTTGCCCAGGAGTATGTCATGGCCGTCCACGACCCCGGACACACCCTTTCCCGTGTGGGATGCGAATGCGCTCGCCGAACCGGGCTCTACCCCCCGCTTTCTCGCACCCTGGACAATGGCAGCGGAGAGGGGGTGCTCGCTGGCCTTCTCGATGCCGGCTGCAAGGGTCAGGAGCTCGTTCTCGTCCGCCCCCTCGACGGTGATGATTTCATTGAGGGTCGGTTTGCCCACGGTGAGCGTGCCTGTCTTGTCCACGATCACGGTGTCCACCGTCCGCAGCGACTGGATGGCCTCGGCATCCCGGAACAGGACCCCCATGTGGGCGCCTCTGCCGGTGGCCACGAGGATGGACATGGGGGTTGCGAGCCCCAGGGCACAGGGGCAGGCGATGATGAGCACGGCCACTGCGGAGACGATGGCATGGGGCAGCCTGGGTTCGGGGCCGAAGAGGAGCCACACGACGAAGGCGATGGCGGAGGCCGAGACCACCGCAGGGACGAAATAGGATGAAACCACGTCGACGAGCTGCTGGATCGGAGCCCTGCTCCTGCCCGCCTCCACGGTCAGGCGGACGATCTGGGCCAGCAGGGTGTCGTCACCCACCTTCTCCACCCGCATGACGAAGGCGCCGGTCGCGTTGACCGTGGCGCCCACCACCTTGTCTCCGGCAGTCTTTTCGACCGGGAGAGGCTCTCCGGAGATCATGGATTCGTCCACGCTGCTCTGCCCTTCGACGATGACGCCGTCCGTGGGGATCTTCTCGCCCGGCCTCACCCTGAGGAGGTCAGCCGGCCGGATCAGGGTGAGCTCGATGTCCTCTTCCGTCCCGTCGTCGTGGAGGATGCGGGCGGTCTTGGGGGCGAGCTTGAGCAGCTCCCGGATGGCAGCTCCCGTGCGGCTCCGGGCCTTGAGTTCGAGCACCTGGCCCAGGAGCACCAGCGTCACGATCATGGATGATGCCTCGAAGTAGACGCTCACGGTCCCTGCGCTTCCCCTCATCGCTGCGGGGAAGATGCCGGGCAGCAGCGTGGCTGCGATGCTGTACCCGTAGGAAACCGTGACACCGAGCCCGATGAGGGTGAACATGTTCAGGTTTTTGCTCAGCACCGACGACCATGCCCGCACGAAGAAGGGCCACCCGGCCCAGAGCACCACCGGGGAGGCGAGCAGGAACTCGATCCACGTGAATGCCGTCTCGCTCGCCAAACCTCCGGGCATGTGCCCGGGGAGCATGTGCCGCATGGCGATGAGCATGAGCGGGATGGTGAAGGCCAGCCCGAAGAAGAAGCGGCGCTTCATGTCTGTGTACTCGGGGTTTTCCTCCTCGTTTGCAGAGGGAGCCATGGGCTCCAGGGCCATTCCGCACTTGGGGCAGATCCCCGGGCCGTCGGTGACGATCTCCGGGTCCATGGGACAGGTGTACTTTCCCGGGGCGGTCCCGGGCACCACGGGCGCAGGCGGTGTCACGAACAGGGGGGGATGGTCGAGTCGGTTTATGTACGTCTCCGGGTCCTTCCTGAACTTCTCCAGGCAGCCGGGGTTGCAGAAGTAGTACGTGGTCCCCCGGTATTCGTAGGGGGCAAAGGCATCCCTGTCAGTGGTGCGCATCATGCACACCGGGTCGACGTACTCGGTCTTCCCGGAGTCGTGGCCGCAGCACTGCTTGAACCCCTTCATCGGGAGCTTTTCCATGGCTTCTCCTCTCCCGGATAGGAGCAAACGCCCCGAGCCGCCTCCCCCAGGGGAGGGATCCCGGGTTTTTTCCTATCCCCGCATGAAGATACATAAGGTTTCGGCCTCTGGATATCAAGGCCGCAGGGGGTCTACAGACAGCCGTCCTGCTGAAGCCGCCAAGGAGAAAGGCCTTGCAGGACCCCTGTGCGGGCAGGAAGAGACGGGCTACTCCCGGGGCTTCGGCAAGGTTTCCGCCTCGGGATGTTGGACTGGAGGGTTCCCGGGGAGGTTTTTCCCCTCGACAAAGATGGTTTCGACCTTGGTGATCTCGTCCAGGCCCACCTTTTCTGCGGCAAAGGCGTCGAGGATCAGCGCCGGCGAGATGGTCCTGCCGTCTCTGAAGGCGATCCTCAGGGTGAACGGATCGGTGTACTCGAGGAAGTCCGCCACGTTCAGGTCCTTGCCGTCCTTGACGATGCGCGCATCCGGAGCGAGGGCAAGCGCAAACGGCTTGAGAGTCTTGTAGACATAGGCACGCACCATCCCCAGCCGCCCTTCTGCACAGGTGAAGACCTGCATGCCCGCTGACAGGTGTTCGTTCAGGCGGGAGACGATCTTGTCCGGGGAGATGGGTCTCTTGAGCTCGATCTGGGCGTATTCACACCGGGATGCGATCCCGAAGGTGGTGGGGGGGGTCATGCTCAGCTTCATGACGGGGCTGAACCCCTGCGAGTAGACCGCGTCGAGCCCGGCGCGCCGGATGGCCCTCCTGAGGATCTCCTGGATTTCGCGGGGCGAGAGGAACCGGAAACTCCCCTCCTTGGTGAGCCCCACCACATAGGCGTACACCCCGTGTCCCTGCGCCTCGTCAAACAGCTGCACCGTCTCGGCTTCCCCCCGGAGGATGTTCTTAAGCCCTTCCCCGCACACGCCGCAGCCCGTGCACCCGGCATCCCTGCAGTCGGGAGTCGGCTCACAGGCATAGGCCCGCAGCCGCTCTGTCAGGAGGAAGTCCCGTTCCACCCCCATGTCGATGAATTCCCAGGGGAGCGTTTCCGAGGTCTCCCTCGGCTTCAGGTAGGAAGCAGGATCGATGCCGCTGGCCTCGAAGGCCTCATCCCACGCCTTCTCCTTGAGCGTGTCGCTCCAACCGTCCAGGTAGGCGCCGCGGTCGTGCGCTTCCAGAAGTGCCTTCGCGAGCCCGGCATCTCCCCGGGCGAAGACCCCCTCCAGAAACGACATCCTGGGGTCGTGCCACTTGAGCGTGATGGATCGCTGGCGGAGCTTTGCCTGGAGAAGGCTGATCACGTCCTGATATCTCCTGGCAGAGATCTGTGCCTCCCACTGGAACGGCGTGAAGGGCTTGGGGACGAAACAGGAGATGCTGATGGTGAGATTGCCCCTGAATGCCCGGGAGATCTCCCGCGAGAGGCTGCAGATGGCCTCGATGTCCGAGTCTTCCTCGCGGGGCAGCCCCACCATGAAGTAGAGCTTGAGCGAGCGCCACCCGAGGCCCTTGATGAGGGAGACGCTCCTGAACAGGTCCTCCTCGGTGTTGCCCTTGTTGATGACGGACCTGAGGCGTGCGCTCGCCGCCTCGGGGGCCATGGTGAACCCGGGTTTCTTGACCGATGCGATGAGGTCCGCCACCTTTTCCGTGATGCCCTCCACCCGGAGCGACGGGATGCTCACCGAGATCTCCCGGGACGGGCAGTGCAGGGATTCCATGAGCTGGTTCAGATAGGTGAGGTCGGTCACGGAGAGCGCCATCATGGCAAGGGTGTCATACCCCGTGGAGGCGAGGCTTCCCTGAAAGGAATCGAGGACAGAGGAGTACGACCTCTCGCGGTACGGGCGGTAGGTCATGCCGGCCTGGCAGAACCTGCACCCGCGGGTGCATCCCCTGGCGACCTCCACGCCGACGCGGTCGTGGACGATTGCAATGTGCGGAACCACGGGGGACGAGGGGAAGGGGAAGCTGTCGAGGTCCTTCAGGGTCCTCCGGCGGGGCCTCCGGGTGTCTCCGGGGCAGTACACGCCCTCTATCTCGGACATGGCCCGGATGCGCTCACCCCTGTCTGTGGTGGCCAGGCAGATCCGCGCCATCTCGCCGACGATCTCCTCGCCGTCCCCGATGGCCACGAGGTCGAGGAACTCGAGCATGGGCGACGGGTTTGCACAGAAGGTGCCCCCGGCTATCACGATGGGGTCTTCCCCTGTGCGGTCCTGTGCGCGGAGCGGGATCCTCCCCATGCTCAGCATCCCGAGCACCGATGTGTAGGAGAGCTCGTACAGAAGCGAAAACCCCACGACGTCGAAGTGCGACAGAGGCCTGCCCTCTTCGAGGCTCACGAGAGGGGTGTCGTTTAGGGTCAGCAGCGACGCAAGGTCGTGCCAGGGCGCGAAGACCCGCTGCGCCCACACGCCGGGCATGGAGTTCAGGATGTGGTACAGGATCTTGATCCCGGCGTGCGACATGCCGATCTCGTAGATGTCGGGAAATGCCAGGGCAAAGCGGACCCTCGTCTCGCCATCCCCCTTTACGACCTGGTTGATCTCGCCGCCGATGTACCGTGCAGGCTTGGAAACGGTCTGGAGCAGCGCGGTGGTGTTCATGCCGTACGTGTCGTTTTTCATGCAGACCCCTCGAGCCTCTCGGCCAGTTTCTTTTTTGAAGGAACTCCGTGTCGGTTTTTCAAGGAACATAGGGTAGCCTCAGAAGGGCCTGCTCGTCAATCTGCAAAGGACAGGGGCTCTTCATCCTTGCCTGTAGAAACGGGTCATGATAATGGGGGATTCAGGAGGGGATATGTCCGACGAAAAGCTTACCTTGGGAGGGTATTTCAGGAGGGAGAGAGAGAGCAAGGGGATCGGCCTCAAGGAGATCGAGGAGAGGACCAAGATCTCCGCCCAGACGCTGATCTTTCTCGAAGAAGACCAGCTCGACATGCTCCCGCCGAGGACATTTCTCCGGGGATTCCTGCGGGTCATCAGCAAGGAGTTTCACTTCGACGAGGACGAGCTCCTGGCTCACCTCGAGGAGACCCTCGCTTCGCAGACACAGAAGAAGAACAAGCAGGCCAGGGATGTGGCAAAGAGCGGCCGTCCGCCATTCCCCACGCTGCTGGTGGTCGCGGTGGGCATCGTGATCGTGGCGATCATCCTGCTGTTGTCGCTCAGAAGCTGCGGGCAGTCGCAGCAATCGAGCCTGGGCTCGCCTGCAAACAAAGCGGCCTGTGCGTTCAGCGGCCCCGCAGGGATGAGCCCCGCAGCCTCATGACGCCTGCAGAATTGCCGCCTCCGGATGCGTACAACCGATAGTCACCCGATGGGACGTTGATGCCGCGCTACTCGACGGACGCGATCATCTTGCAGAGCAGGGATTTTCTCGAGTCCGACAAGATCATCTGGGCGCTGACGCGGGACCAGGGGCTGATCACCGCCATCGCCAAGGGAGCCCACTGCAGCAGGAAGCGCTTTCCCGGGACCCTGGAGCCGTTCTGCGAGGTGGTCCTCGATGTCTTCATCCGGCGGCCCACGGACATGCATCGCATCGAGTCGGCCATGCTGATCACCGCCAACCTGGGCATCCGGGAAGACCTCGCGCTCCTGGGTCACTCCTCCATCCTCGTGGAGATGGTGAAGGAAAACCTCGGGCCGTTCGACCCCGTGCCTGCGACCTACGAGTGCCTGAGGAAGGCCCTTTCGGGCATGGAGGGGTGCAGGCAGTGGTTTCCGTTCTGGTGCATCTCCATGGTGAACATCCTGAAGGCGCTCGGGTACGGCATCGACATGAAGACCCTCCCGCGCAAAGACCCCGGGGCGGCTCCCGGCCCGTCCGAACACGCCCTGTCCTCGGAGGCGCTCGTGTTCCTGGCCACGGGGATGAACCTCAACCAGGAGGTGCTTTCACGGATCACCGTGAGCCGGCAGGCGAGGCGGGAGATCTCCTCATACCTGCTCAGGCTGTGCACGAAAGTTTCGGAGCGGCCGCTCAAGTCTGCCGTGTTTTTGGCAAAGCTGCTTGACCTGAATATGAACCAATGCTAGATGAGGGAAACATGGATTTCCAAGAATTGATACTAAATTTGCATGATTACTGGTCGCGGTACGGGTGTCTTCTCGCACAGCCCTACGATCTCGAGGTGGGGGCCGGCACGTTCAACCCGTCAACCTTTCTGAGGGTTCTGGGTCCGGACCCGTGGAACGTCGCCTATGTCGAGCCTTCCAGGAGGCCCACGGACGGCCGGTACGGAGAGAACCCCAACAGGCTCCAGCACTACTACCAGTACCAGGTCATCCTGAAGCCTTCCCCCCTCGATGTCCAGGAGGTCTACCTGGACAGCCTGAGGCAGGTCGGCATCGACCCCCTGGAGCACGACATCCGGTTCGTGGAGGACGACTGGGAGTCGCCCACGCTCGGTGCGTGGGGGCTGGGCTGGGAGGTGTGGCTCGACGGCATGGAGATCACCCAGTTCACCTACTTCCAGCAGGT